>NZ_PVNC01000009.1:0-258732 GCF_003001875.1 Paraburkholderia sp. BL18I3N2 | reverse complement strand
GCCGGAAAGATGCCTTCGGGGTCCGCGCCGGAGAGCGTGTAGTAATCGGTATGGCAGATGCCCGTGGCCTTCACTTCGATCAGGACTTCACCGGCACGCGGCCCTTCCAGATCGACTTCTTCGATCGTCAACGGCGCGCCGGCTTTCCATGCGATTGCTGCTTTGGTCTTCATCGTCAATGCTCCTGTGAGTCTGTAGAGGCAAGGCGCGTCGCGGCGGACTGCGTTGCGGCGCGCATGTGTTGCGATTCGGTGTTGCGGTCGATTCGTGCGCCTCATTCGGGCACGTCATCATTGTCATTCGGCGCACTGCGCCGACTCATACGTTAGCGCGCGAAAAACGTAATGGTATTGCAAAGTGCGTCACGGCATTGTCTGAACCTGACATGACATTCACTCATCGCGACGGCGTGTCGGCGAACCATGTTTCGACTCGTCCGTAGAGATCGAGAAAGCGCTCATAGCGCTCGGCCAGCTCCGTGTCGCCTTGCGGACCCGCGACACGCGTCGCGCCCGGCGCGAGCGCGGCGAGATCGCGCGCGTGCCAATGCCCGCTTGCAAGACCGCCGAGAATCGCCGCGCCACGCGGCGCCGCATTCGGACAATCGACTGCGTGCAACTCGACATTCAGCGCGTCGGCGAGCAACTGGCGCCAGCGGGCGTCGACGGAACCGCCGCCCGCCAGCTTCAACGCCGCCACCGTCGCGCCGCTCGCGCGAATCGCGTCGAGCCCGGCACGCAGCGAGAACGCGACGCCTTCGAACGCGGCGCGCATCATCGTGCCGCGCGTGTGATCGAGCGCGAGGCCGAGCCAGCCGCCGCGCGCCATCGGATTGAGCCAGGGCGTGCGTTCGCCTGTGAGGTACGGCAGGAACGTGAGGCCGGACGCCGACGCTGTGTTCGCATTGGAGGTGGTGGTCGCGCTGAACGCGCTGGTCGCGTTGGTCGCGTTTGTCCCGTCACCGAACGCGTCCCGATACGCATCGGCCCATTCATACGACAGCCATCCTCGCGTACGTTCGAGCGCGATGCCGACGTTCTGCATCGCCGCCATCCGATACCAGTGATCGCTCGCCGCGCGATAACGATGCAAGCCCTTGACCGCCGCGGGCGCGTGCTCGGCCAGCACGACGATTTGTCCGCCGGTGCCGGTGGTCAGCAACGCGTCGCCATCGTGTGCGAGCCCGCTGCCGAGCGCGGCGCACGGCGTATCGGCCGCGCCGGTCGCGAGCACGATGCCGGCGCGCAAACCCAGCGCCTGCGCCGCGCTCTCCGACAACACACCACCCGCCGCATAGGACGGCGCCAGCGGCGCGAACCATTCGTGCGGAATCTCGAGCCGATCGAGCATCGCCGCGTCCCACACGCCAGCGGGATCGGCGAGCGCGGTCGCGCAGGCGTCGGAGGGATCGGTCGCCACCGCGCCGCCCAGTGCGACGCGCAGCCAGTCTTTCGGTTGCAGCGCCCAGCGCGTGCGGCTCGCGGACTGCGGTTCGTGCAACACGATCCAGCGCAGCAGCGGACCGGCCATGCCCGGCGCAACCGGATTCGGCTGCGGTTCGGGCCACGCGTCGAGCAAGGCCAGCGCGCGCGTGTCAGGCCACAGCATGGCGGGCCGCACGGCCTCGCCCGCTGAGTCGATCAACACGACGCCGTGCATCTGCCCGGAAAAACCGATGGCCCGCACATCGCGGCGCAATCCATCGGGCAAACGCGCGGCGGCTTCGCATAGCGCGCGCCACCATGTTTGCACCGATGTCTCCGCCCAACCCGCCTGCGGCGTTTCAATGGGATACGCGACGCTCGCCACCGCCTGCTCGCGACCGTTTTCGTCGACGATTGCTACTTTGAGGGAACCGGTGCCGAGGTCGATGCCGAGAAAACTCATGGGCGATAGAGCGTCAAATTGAGGATGAATATGAGCACGCGAAAGCTGCCCGAGAAGCGTATTTTTCCGCACCGGCGCGGCGCTTGAGAAGCATGCGCAAACGCGCGCCGAAAATCGCGAATCGCGGGTTAACCCGCTTGCGCCGCGAGTCACATCAAAACAGGACTATGCGGTGAGCGAGATACACCTCATTGATTCTCACACATATCGCGTCAATCTGGACTCGCGCGACGCACCGCCTCGCATCGCCACTGCAAGGGGCTGACCGCCGATGGACCAGGGCCGCGCATTTCTTTTGGCTTTCAAAAGACCCCTACGCATATCGTCACCGGGAATGCCGGAATAGGCCCCAGTGGTCTTGTTGTGCTTTTTAGTCCCCGATACCTTGGAGCCATCCCAAAAACTCAGATGGTGGAGACAGACGATATGCAATCGAACACGGTTCACCCGTGCGACGAACGACTGCCCGCAGGCCAGTTGCTCACGCTCGGCATTCAGCACGTTCTGGTGATGTATGCCGGCGCCGTCGCGGTGCCGCTGATCATCGGCGCGGCGCTCAAGTTGCCGAAAGACCAGATCGCGTTTCTGATCAGCGCCGATCTGTTTTCCTGCGGCATCGCCACGTTGATTCAGACGCTCGGCCTGTGGATTTTCGGCATCCGTCTGCCGGTCATCATGGGTTGCACATTCGCGGCCGTCGGTCCGATGGTCGCGATCGGCACCAATCCCTCGCTCGGCATTCTCGATATTTTCGGCTCGACGATCGCGGCCGGTGTGGTCGGCATTCTGCTCGCGCCCGCGGTCGGCAAGCTGCTGCGGTTCTTCCCGCCGGTCGTGATCGGCGTGGTGATCTCGGTGATCGGTTTGTCGTTGATGGAAGTCGGCATCAATTGGGCGGCAGGCGGCGTGGGCAATCCCGATTACGGCAATCCGATCTATCTCGGCCTCTCACTGATCGTGCTGATGCTGATTCTGCTGATCAACAAATTCGCCAAGGGTTTCCTTGCCAATATCTCGGTGCTGCTCGGCATTGTCGCCGGCTTCGTGATCGCGCTGGCGATCGGCCGCGTCAACATGGAAGGCGTCACGCACGCGCCGTGGGTCGGCTTCGTCATGCCGTTCCACTTCGGCCTGCCGCACTTCGATCCGCTCTCGATCGCGACGATGGTCACCGTGATGTTCGTCACCTTCATCGAATCGACCGGCATGTTCCTCGCGGTCGGCGACATGGTGGATCGTCCGGTCGATCAGAAGACACTGGTGCGCGGCTTGCGCGTCGACGGCCTGGGCACGTTGATCGGCGGTATCTTCAACTCGTTCCCGCATACCTCGTTCTCGCAGAACGTCGGCCTGATCGGTGTGACCGGCGTGAAAAGCCGCTTTGTCTGCGCGATGGGCGGCGTGATCCTGGTGCTGCTGGGCCTGTTCCCGAAGATGGCGCAAGTGGTCGCGTCGGTGCCGGCTTTCGTGCTCGGCGGCGCGGGCATCGTGATGTTCGGCATGGTCGCGGCAAACGGCATCAAGGTGCTCTCGAAGGTCGACTTCGTGAAGAACCATCACAACCTGTTCATCGTCGCGGTCAGTATCGGCCTGGGTCTCGTGCCGGTGGTGTCGCCGCATTTCTTCTCGAAGCTGCCGCCGGCGCTCTCGCCGCTGTTGCATAGCGGGATTCTGCTGGCATCGGTGTCGGCTGTGGTGCTGAATCTGATCTTCAACGGCGTGAAGAGCGAGAAAAAGGCACAGTGCGAAATTCGCAGCGCCGGACATGACTTCGACGGACGCGGCGGCAACGAACCGCGCGGCGACGATATGCTGCGCGCAGCGGATGTGCACTGAACGGTACGCAACGCTTAGGGCGCTCGCGCGAACCAGAGATCGCGCGAGCGCTGCGGATAAAAAAACGCCACGGCGCAAATGCCGTGGCGTTTTTTGTGACTGGCTGCGTAGGACGGCTTTGTTCAAAACTGAAACCCGCCCTACACACCCGACGCTACATCGGGTTTCAACCCGCCGTGGCGGCCGAAGCCGCCACCGGCGCGCTTGCCGCACCGTAGTCGACCGGTGCATCGGCCGGACGCGGCTGCTCGCCGTTGTGTTCAATCCAGCCACCGCCGAGTACCTGATACAACGTCACCAGGTTCTGCAGACGTTCCATGCGGGCCGTGACCAGCAACTGCTGCGACGAATACAGATCGGTCTGCGCGGTCAGCACGGTCAGATAGCTGTCGACACCATTCGTGTAACGCAGGTTCGACAGATCCAGCCGGCGCTGCTCGGCAAAAGTATTGCGCTCCAGCGCCTGGATCTGCTGATCGTACGTGCCGCGCGCTGCGAGCGCGTCCGCCACATCGCGGAAGGCCGACTGGATCGCTTTTTCATACGTGGCGATCTGGACTTTCTTCTGGATGTTGGCGAGATCGAGGTTGGCCAGATTCTGGCCGCCCTCGAAGATCGGCAGCGTGATCGACGGCGCGAAGCTCCACGCCGCCGAACCCGGCTTGAACAGACCGCCGAGCGACGGGCTGAGCGTGCCGAAGCTGCCGGTCAGCGAGACCTTCGGGAAGAACGCCGCGCGCGCCGCGCCAATGTTCGCGTTGGCGGCCAGCAGATTCTCCTCGGCCTCCATGATGTCCGGACGACGCGTCAGCAGGTCAGACGGCAGACCCGCCGGAATATCCGTGAGGAGATTCTGGTTGTCCAGCGTCATGCCAGGCGGCAGATCGTCCGGCAACGGCTCACCGATCAGCAGCACGAGCGCGTTATCCGCTTGCGCCCGCAGACGCATCTGCTGTTGCAGGTTGGCCTGAGCCTGCTCGACCACGGTTTGCGACTGACGCAGATCCAGTTCCGAACCGGTGCCGTTGTCGAACTGCAACTTGGCGATCCGATACGATTCCTGCGAGGTCTTCAACGTGTTCTGCGTGACTTTCAACAGATCGTCGAGCTCGAGCACGGTCATGTACTGGGTCGCGACCTGCGAGACCAGCGAGATTTCCGCAGCCTTGCGCGCTTGAGCCGTAGCCAGGTATTGCGCCAACGCCTGATCCTTCAGGCTCTGAATCCGCCCGAAGAAGTCGATTTCCCAAGACGCGTTCAGACCGACCGAATACGTGTTGGTAATCGTCTGCCCGGCGAATGACAAGTCCTTCGGCGTACGCTGCTTGCTTTGCGAAGCCGCGGCGTCGAGCGTCGGCAGCAGACCGGCGCGAACGATGCGGTACTGCGCAGCCGACGCCTGCATGTTCAGCACCGACACGCGCAGATCGCGGTTGTTCTTCAGCGCGATCTCGATCAACCGCTGCATGCGCGGATCGACGAAGAAATCGCGCCAGCCGATATCTGCCGCGGCCTGGCCGTTCGCGCTGCGCGCAGCATTCGTCACGCCGGGCTGTTGCTTGCCCGTCTGGGTCGCGTCGGTCTGGCTCGCGCCCGGCTGGGTCGCGCCCGGCTGCGTGTCGTACACGCCGCCGGTCGGGAAGGTGCTCGTCGTGGGCACCGCCGGGCGCTCGTACTTCGGCGCCATCGTGCAACCCGCGGCGAACAGCGCGACCGCCACTGCAATCAGAGAGTGTTTTTGCATCTCAATGTCCGTCCTTGCCCGAGCCTTCATCAGCCGACCCGCCCGCCGAACCGCCGCCTTGGCCGTCATGCGGATGGTGCTGGTTGTAGTGTGCGAGCGCCTCATCCGGGTCTTCCTTCTCACCGCCGAATTTCGCGCGGATCACGACGAAGAACATCGGGATCATGAAAATGGCGAGGAAGGTCGCCGTCAACATCCCGCCGATCACGCCGGTACCGATCGCGTGCTGGCTGGCCGAACCGGCGCCGTTACTGATCGCGAGCGGCATCACGCCGAGAATGAACGCGAGCGAGGTCATCAGAATCGGACGCAACCGCAGACGCGCTGCTTCCAGCGCGGCCTCGATCGGCCCCATGCCTTCACCCTGCTGCAGTTCGCGGGCGAATTCCACGATCAGGATCGCGTTCTTCGCCGACAGACCCACCGTGGTCAACAGACCCACCTGGAAGAACACGTCGTTCTCGAGTCCGCGCAGCGTAGCGGCCAGCAGTGCGCCGATCACGCCGAGCGGCACCACCATGATCACCGAGAACGGGATCGACCAGCTTTCATACAGCGCCGCGAGACACAGGAACACGACGAGGATCGAGATGCCGTACAGAATCGGCGCCTGCGAACCGGACTGGCGTTCCTGCAGCGACAGACCCGTCCACTCGTAGCCGACACCCGCAGGCAGCTTCGCCACGAGCGCTTCCATGGCCGTCATGGCTTGACCGGTCGACTTGCCCGGTGCCGCCGCGCCCTGGATTTCCACCGCGGAAATACCGTTGTAGCGTTCCAGCTTCGGCGAACCGTAGGTCCACGTGCCGCTGGCGAACGACGAGAACGGCACCATGCCACCCGCGGTATTGCGCACGTACCACGCGTTCAGGTCTTCCGGCTTCATGCGGAACGGAGCATCGCCTTGCAGATACACCTTCTTGATCCGGCCGTCGGTATCGAGGAAGTTGTTCACGTACTGCGACGCCCACGCGATCGAGAACGTCTGGTCGATCGCGGACAGCGACACGCCGAGGGCCGAAGCCTTCTCGTGGTCGATATCCACCTTGAACTGCGGCGTATCGTTCAGGCCGTTCGGACGCACCTGAGCCAGCGTCGGATCTTTCGCCGCCATGCCCAGCAACATATTGCGTGCTTCCATCAGCTTTTCGTGACCGACGCCCGCGCGATCCTGCAATTCGAAGTCGAAGCCCGCGGCCGTGCCGAGTTCAGGAATCGACGGCGGATTCACCGGATACACCAGCGCGTTCTTGTAGCTGCCGAAGTGCATGAAGAGACGGCCCACCAGCGCCTGCACCTTCTGATCCGTATGCTGACGCTGCGCGTAATCCTTCATCCGCACGAACACGAGACCCGCATTCTGGCCGCGGCCGGCGAAGCTGAAGCCGTTCACGGTAAAGGTCGATTCGACGATGCTCTTCTCGGTGTTGAGCAGATAGTCGGACACGTCCTTCAACGCGCGCGCCGTGGTTTCCTGCGTCGAGCCCGACGGCGTTTGCACCAGCACGAACATCGTGCCCTGGTCTTCGTCGGGCAGGAACGACTTGGGCAACTTCACGAACAGCAGGCCGACGGCGAAAATCACCACCATATAGATGATCAGCCAACGGCCCGAGCGCTTGATCACGTGGTGCACGCCCGAGTGATACTTGTCGCGGCTCTTGTTGAAGGTGCGGTTGAACCAGCCGAAGAAGCCGGTGGTTTTTTCCTGATGCCCCTGTTCGATCGGCTTGAGAATCGTCGCGCACAATGCCGGCGTCAGAATCAACGCGACCAGCACCGACAGCACCATGGCCGCGACGATCGTCAGCGAGAACTGCCGGTAAATTGCGCCGACCGAACCGCCAGAGAACGCCACCGGCACGAACACCGCCGACAGCACGAGCGCCACGCCGACCAGCGCGCCGGTAATCTGATCCATTGCCTTGCGGGTGGCATCGCGAGGCGACAAGCCCTCCTCCTGCATCACCCGCTCGACGTTTTCCACCACCACGATCGCGTCGTCCACCAGCAAGCCGATCGCCAGCACGAGCCCGAACATGGACAGCGTGTTGATCGAAAAACCCACCAGACCCATGATCGCGAACGTGCCCAGCAGCACCACCGGCACGGCGATCGTCGGGATCAGCGTGGCGCGCAGGTTCTGCAGGAACAGGTACATGACCAGGAACACCAGCACGATACCTTCGAGCAGCGTCTTGACCACTTCTTCGATCGACAGGCGCACGAACGGCGTGGTGTCGTACGGGTACTGCACCACCAGACCGTGCGGGAAGTACTTCGACAGTTCGGCGACCTTCGCGCGCACCGCCTTCGCGGTAGCCAGCGCATTCGCGCCGGTAGCGAGCTGAATACCGAAGCCTGCCGTCGGCTGGCCGTTGTACTTGGTGTCGAAGTTGTAGTTTTCGCCGCCCAGCTCGATGTGGGCCACGTCCTTGATGCGAACCCGCGAACCGTCCTGGTTCACCTTCAGCAGCACGTTGCCGAACTGTTCAGGCGTATTGAGCAGCGTGGCTTCCGTGATGGTGGCCTGCAGCACCTGGCCCGGCACGGAAGGCGTGCCGCCGAGCGAACCGCCCGCGACCTGCACGTTCTGCGCTTGCAACGCGGTTTCGACGTCCACCGGCGTGAGGCCGAAGTTGGTCAGCTTGTTCGCGTCCAGCCAGATCCGCATGGCGTACTGCGAACCGAACAGCGTCACCGTGCCCACGCCGTCGATACGGCTGACCGGATCCTGAATGTTCGACGCGACGTAGTTCGCCAGGTCGTACTTGTTCATGCTGCCGTCTTCGGACACGAACGCCATGACCAGCAAGAAGCTGCTGCTCGACTTCGTGACCTTGGTGCCCAACTGCTGCACGGCTTGCGGCAGGAGCGGCGTGGCGAGCTGCAGCTTGTTCTGCACCTGCACCTGCGCGATGTCTGGATTGGTGCCGGCCGCGAACGTCAGCGTGATGGTTGCCGTACCCGAGTCGTCCGAGGTGGACGACAGATACAGCAAGTGGTCGAGACCACTCATCTGCTGCTCGATCACCTGCGTGACGGTGTTTTCCACCGTCTTCGCCGATGCGCCCGGGTACGTTGCGCTGATCTGCACGGCCGGCGGCGCGATGGTCGGGTACTGCGCGATCGGCAATGTGAAGACCGACGCGATACCCGCGAGCATCAGAATAATGGCGATCACCCATGCAAAAATCGGGCGATCAATGAAGAACTTTGCCATGAGGCGGGCTCCCTGTTATTACGCGCCCGATGCGGCGGAGGCAGGTTGTGCCGTCTGCGCAGCACCGCTGGCGGCCGGCGCGCTCTGAGCAGCAGCGCCGGAAGCGGGTGTGGCGGGAAGTTGCGCGGCAACGGTCTTGACCTGCATGCCGGGCTTCGCCTTATCGGTGCCCTGCACGATCACGCGGTCGCCCGGATTCAGGCCGCTCTCGACCACCCAGTTCGAACCGTACGTGCCCGAGGTGACCAGCTGACGCAACACCACCTTATTGTCGTTACCGACGACCAGCGCGGTCGGCTGACCCTTCTGGTCGTGCGTGATGCCAACTTGCGGTACGACGAGCGCATTCTCGTTGACGCCTTCCTCAATGCGCGCGCGCACGAACATGCCCGGCAGGAGCACCTTGTCCGCGTTCTTGAAGATCGCACGCACGGTAACCGAACCGGTGCCCTGGTCGACCGTCACGTCGGTGAACTGCAGCTTGCCCTTCTCCGAATAGGTGCGGCCGTCTTCGAGAATCAGCGACACCTTGGCGGCGTCCGGACCCGTGGTCTTCAGGCGCCCTTCCTGCATGTCGCGGCGCAGCTTCAGTCCGTCGAGGCTCGATTGCGTCAGGTCCACATAGACAGGATCCAGCGTCTGCACGGTCGCCATCAACGTGGCGGCGCTTGCCTGCACGTAGGCGCCCGGCGTGACCTGCGAGATGCCGACCTGGCCGCTCACCGGCGAGACCACATCCGTGTAGCCGAGATTGATCTGCGCCGTGTCGACCGCCGCCTTGCCCGCGGCGACGTCAGCCGCGGCCTGGCCTTCCGAAGCCACCGCGTTGTCGTAGTCCTGCTTGCTGACCGCGTTGGCGGCAACCAGCACCTTGTAGCGATTGGCCTGCGCCGTCGTCGACACCAGGTTGGCCTGCGCCTTCGCCAGGCTTGCCTTGGCGTTGTTCAGCGTGGCGATGTACGGCGCCGGATCGATCTTGTACAGACGTTGACCCGCTTTGACCTGGCCGCCTTCCGTAAACTCGCGGCGCAACACGATGCCGTCGACCCGCGCGCGCACTTGCGCGACGAGGAAGGCACTTGTGCGGCCGGGCAATTCGGTGACGACGGGCACGGCCGTTGGCTGAACGGTGACGACGCCGACTTCCGGCGTCTGTTGCGGCGGGGCAGATTGTTTTGGTCCGCACGCTGCCAGCAATACGGCAGCCGTCGCGGCACTGATTAAGCGGAATGGAACCCGTTCGACGCGCATGGAGCGACCTCTGTCAAAGACTGAGAATGAAAAAGTGCGCGCATCCCTACCCCGGGGACGACAGCGCACACATGCGTCTTGCGACGCCTGACCGGACACCCGCGGACGCACACCGAACCTGCAGGGCATCCTGAGCGAAATGCGCCATACCGGGGAAATGCCGCACGGCGCCGCCCGTCTGGGCACGGCGCAAAGAGCGTTTTGAAAGGCAACAGTGACGGATATTAACGGTTCGTCACGGCTTGGGCTATCCGATCGTGGGATGCTATTATATATACATTCACGAATGCATGTAAAAGTGCGTTTATCTCTTGCTGGCAGGGGGCTTGCAAGATCGCTTCGCAATTCGCTCCACAGTAGACGGATTGTCATCGGGCATACTTAAAAACGCTCGGGAAAACCCCACAATCAGGGCAGGTCATTCCAACATGGTCAGAAGAACCAAAGAAGAGGCGCAGGAGACGCGCAACAGTATCCTCGACGCGGCTGAACGGGTCTTCTTCGAGAAAGGCGTATCGCGCACGTCGCTTGCCGACATCGCGCAGGCCGCCGGTGTCACACGCGGTGCCATCTACTGGCACTTCGCGCATAAAAGCGATCTGTTCACTGAAATGTTCGACCGCGTGCTTCTGCCGCTGGACGAACTCAAAGCCGCCTCGCAAGATCCCAACGAGCCCTTTCCGCTCGGACGTCTGATGGAAATCTGCACGGTCTGTCTACGCGACACCGCCAACGATCCGCGTCGCCGGCGCGTGTTCGACATCCTGTTTCTGAAATGCGAGCTGGTCGAGGAAATGGGCCCGGTGATGGTCCGCTATCAAACCAACATGCGCGAAGGGCTCCAGAAAATCGAAGGCGGTCTGCGCAATGCCATCTCCAAAGGACAACTGCCCGCGGACCTGGACACGAAGCTGGCGGCGACGATGGTGCATGCGTTTGTCAGCGGTTCGCTGCGCGACATGCTGTTTTTGCCCGACGCCACGGATTTCGGCGCCCATGCCGTGCAGATGGTCGAAGGTATGTTCGATGCGCTGAAGCTGAGCCCGGCGTTGCGCAATGGGCATGCGCAGCGCAGCGGCGGCGGTTAGCCGATCGCCTGACGAAAGCGATCGACGCAAAAAGGCGGACGGGTGAGCGACCCGCCGCCTTGGTTTGACGCGCAGCATGCGTGATGCCGCATTCTCCACTTTGTTCTACCCGCCGAGCCGTAGCGCCGCATCCTTATATAGCAGCGCTCGACACCGCCACCGTCCGCGCTTTCTTTACGCCGCGGCCCGCGTGGCCCTTGCCTTCTGATTCGACGCATAGATATTGCCGCGCTCCAACGGCGCCCCACTCTGCACGGCCGCGAGCCACTCGTCCGTGCTCGCCACCGCCGCGAAACGCGACTGCAGCACCACGCTGAACACCCGGTGGATGTCCTGCGCGCTGGCGAAACCTGCGCTGTTCTCATACGGCACCGAACCCGTCGCGTCGTGCAGGAATTCGACGGCCAGCCCCGAGTGAACCGCGTGGTTGATGGTCGACGCGTCGCAGTTGTGTGTCATGTAGCCGGTCACCGTCAGCGTGTCGATTTGACGCGCGGCGAGCCAGTCGGCGAGATCGGTGCCGGTGAAAGCGCTGGGCAGCGACTTTTCAACGTAATGATCCCGAGCCCGCTCGCCCACCACCGGATGCAGCTCCGCCCCGCGGCTGCCACGCGCGAACAACGGCGAGCTGGCCGGCGCGAAGTTCTGCACGACCACCACCGGCACTCCGGCGGCCCGCGCCGCATCCATCGCGCGGCCGATGTTGGCGAGCGAGCTTTGTACGTCCGGGTATTCGATCGGCAGATCGCCGGTCACGTATTCGTTCTGCACGTCGATGACGATCAGCGCACGGCGCGGTGTGGTCATGGCAAGACTCCTCAGTCGAGTAAAGGGGCCGCGCGGCCGGCTCCGGTTTGGACTCGGCACGAGCAGCGGCGATGACTGCATTGTTCCCTCGCGGCCAACTTCCCGACAGCGACCCGAATGACAAGATTCGCTAGAATCGGGCCATCGTCGGAATTTGAGGTGACTGATGGCCACGCCTGCTTCCGCTTCCGCTTCCTCTGTCGCGACACGCGGCGAACCGCTCCGCCACATCGTCGCGGTGGTCGCGTTCGACCGCATCAGTCCGTTCCATCTTTCGGTGCCGTGCGTGGTGTTTGGAGAAGACCGCAGCGGCGGCGGCGTGCCTGAGTTCGACTTCCGCGTCTGCGCGGCCGAAACGGGCGCGCTGACCACCACCGCCGGCTTTTCGATCGCCGTCACGCATGGACTCGAAGCGCTCGCCGATGCGGACACGATCATCGTGCCGAGCTGGCGCGACCCGGCCGAAACGCCGCCCGCCGCGCTGCTCGACGCGCTACGCGCCGCCCACGCGCGCGGCGCGCAACTGGTCGGGCTCTGTCTGGGCGCGTTCGTGCTGGCGGCCGCCGGCATCCTCGACGACCGTCCGGCGTCGACGCACTGGGCGTGGGCCGACGACTTCGCGCGCCGCTACCCGCGCGTGCGCCTCGACCCGAACGTGCTCTATGTCGACGACGGCAACGTGCTGACCTCGGCCGGCACCGCCGCCGGCCTCGACTGCTGTTTGCATGTGATGCGCAAGCTGTGCGGCGCCGAAGTGGCGAATTACATCGCGCGCCGGCTGGTGGTGCCGCCGCATCGGCAAGGCGGCCAGGCGCAATACGTTCAGCAACCGATGCCGCCGAATGTGCGCGGCGACCGGCTGTCGGGTCTGCTCGATTGGGTGAGCGGCAATCTGACGTTGCCGCATACGCTCGACACGCTGGCCGGGCGCGCGCTGATGAGCCGCCGTACGTTCACGCGACGCTTCCGGCTCGCCACGGGCACCACCGTCGGCGCATGGCTGCTGGCGCAGCGGCTCGCTCGCGCGCAGCAATTGCTGGAGAGCACCGACGAGTCGGTGGAAGCGATCGCGGGTATCGCGGGCTTCGGCTCGACCGCTTCGTTACGGCAACATTTCGCGGAGGCGTTCCGCACCTCGCCGTCGGCATGGCGAAGGGAGTTTCGCGGCGTGTGATTTCGCGGCGTATGAGTGTGAATGCGCGCGCCTGTACTCAGCCACCGACGTTTCGTAGCACGCCACCAGGATTTCGTAGTCGCATCGGCGCGACAGCGGCACCAACCGCCGCCCGCGCCGCAACTACGACAGACACCATCAGACTCAATGCTCGCTGATCCAGCGCGCGACATACAACAGCAGCGCGACCAGAAAGATCATCGCGGCCCAGGCCCAGTTCGGCACAGCATGCGGACTCGGCTCGTGATGCGGGACCCCGTGCGATACACCATGCGCGGCTCCGTGCGACGCGCTGGCCGCGCGCCCTGGCAGCGCATTGCCGTGATCCGAGCGCACGCGCCGCGCCATGTTGCCGAGCGTGATCGGCCGCAGGAAGACATGCTGGCGGCGCACCGCCGAACCCCGCGCGCGATTCGGACCTTGCCCGTGCTTGGCGCGCACGACAGCCTCGAACTCGGTGAAAAAGTCGTCGGCCAGTTGATGCAGCGCGTTTTCGAGTTGCCGCGTCGGCAGTTCGGCGAGCGGGCCGGACGAGGTCGCCCAAATGGTGTAATCGATCCGCGTGCCGCGCTCCCTGTCGGCACCATGCGCGCTTTCGTCCGCGCGCAAGCGTACTTCGATCTGTCCGCGCAAGGCGCCGATGCCTTCGGCGCGGGCTTTGAAGTTGATGGTGCGGCGCTGTGCGTCCGCCGGACCCGAATCCTGGCCGGCCACGTGGGCACGCGCCTGGTAGCGCGCGCGCAGCGGACCGAGCGGCACGGTCATGATCAATTCGTATTCGCCGTGCGCGAGGCGCGTGAACGACTCGCAGTTGTCGAGGCTGGCGCGCAGCAGCGCAAGATCTTGCAATGCCTCCCAGACGTCCGATGCGCCAAGCGGAATCCGTAACGCGTCGTTCAGTTCCATGGCAGCCTCCCCGATGAACGCGCGACAGCGGGATCAGGACGTCTGATCGATGCGGTCGACGCGCGAAGCGTAAAACGCGAGATACCCTTTGATCTGCATGGCCGACTCGAGCGGCGTTTCGTAACTCCACACGGCGTTCTCGATCAGGCCGTCTTCCGTGCGCAGATGGAAGTACGACGCGTCGCCCTTGAACGGACAGTGCGTGGTGTGCGACGAGCGCTCGAGCCTGGCCATGTTCACGTCCGAACGCGGGAAATAGAACACGTCCGGCAGACCGGTTTCCGACAGTGTCAGCCCTGCCTGCGTATCGGCCATGGTCACGCCGCCGTGAATCATCCGCACCCGGTGAGTGTTGCCGGTGATCACGATGGTGTGCCCACCCGTGCTCGCGCCCGGGCTCCCGTGAGGTGTCAAGGCATCGCTCATGTCTCGGCTCCGTGATGGTGTGCGGTCATGCAAAACAGAAAAGCCACGGGGGTACCCGTGGCTTCATTATCGGCCAAAGTCCGGCCGATTGCGCGACCTTCCTGCGCGGAGTGCGGCGCTGGCCACACCACCGCCCGAGACGGCGCCCGGCTTACTGCGTGTTCCAGTAGAAGGCGGCCCTCGCGGTGCCCTTGGCCGGGATCGTCACCGGTTTGGACTGGTCGCGGTCCTTGTACTGCGCATGCACCGTGTAGCGGCCCGGGCGCAGTTTCACCAGCATATACGGCCCGCGCGACGTGGTGCTCAGCACCTCGCCGTTGTGCGCATCGACCACGCGCACATGAATGTCGGCGAGAAAGTCGGAACCCGGGCCCGTGAAGCGCAGCGACAGTGGCCACTGGCTCTGCGCCTGCTGCAGCGCCTTCGATTCGTCGAGACCGACGCCGCCCGACACGAACGAGACGTCGCCTTGTTGCTGGATTTGCGGCAGGCCGCCGCCGTTGGCGTTGCCCGCGCTGGATTGATCGGTGGTCGTGCCGCCGGTCGTATCGCTTGCCTGCTGTGCGTATGCGCCACCCGCCAGACCGAGCGTGAGCGCTGCGGCAACCGCGGCGGCTACGATCCTTCGCTGATTGCGTTGGGTTTTCATCGGTTCGCTCCTTGTTGAGGTCCTATGCCTGCTTCTCCCGGTTTCCCGCAATGGGCCCGGATCAAGGCAGACGCAACCTGCGTGCCAAGGCGCCGGCTGCGTCATACGGAAACCGCCACGCGCCGCGCCGTGCGGCGCACAGCGCTCTTCTTCGATGCAAAGGTCCAAATAAAAATTGCCGGTCCGCTGGCAGTAAGTGCAACGGACCGGCAAGCATTACTTCAACTCGCGATGAGATCGGCCGCAGCGTCGGTCAAACTTCCAACCGCTCTCGCGACCGTGCCGTCCGCCGCGCGCAACTCGTCAGCCGAGATCGACCGGCACGAAGATCTGCGCGTTGTCGCGCTGGATCAGCAACGCGATGCTGTTGCCGGCACCGGCGATCATCTGCTTCAGTTGATCGACGCTGGAAATGGGCCGGCCGTTGACCGCGAGAATCACGTCGCCCGGCTGGATGCCGGCGCTTTCCGCCGCGCCGCCCGATTGCTGCACCAGCAGACCGTGCGAGACCGACGCGCCGCTCTTCTCTTCCGGCGTCAGCGGCCGCACCGCGACGCCGAGCCGGCCTTGCAACTGGGTTGGCTGATCGGCCTTGTCCGAGGCGACCTTCGCATCCGACAGCGAGCCGATGGTCACCTTCAGGTCCTTGGTGGTCTTGTCGCGCCAGACCTGCACGGTCGCCGAAGTACCCGGCGCCAGGCCCGCGACCTGCGCCGGCAGATCGGCCGAGTCACCAACAGGTTCGCCGTTCACCGACAGGATCACGTCGCCTGGCTGCAAACCGCCCTTAGCCGCCGGGCCGCCCGGATCGACCGAGCTGACCAGCGCGCCTTGCGGCTTCTGCATGCCGAACGAATTGGCGAGCGTCTGGTTCATGCCCTGCACCGCCACGCCGAGACGGCCGCGGCTCACGTGGCCGGTCTTGACGATGTCGTCCTTGACCTTGATCGCCTCATTGATCGGGATGGCGAACGAAAGGCCCTGGAAGCCACCCGTCTGCGAATAGATCATCGAGTTGATACCGATCACTTCGCCTTGCAGATTGAACAGCGGCCCCCCCGAATTGCCCGGGTTCACCGGCACGTCGGTCTGAATGAACGGCGTGTAGTTCTCATTAGGCAGCGAGCGCGACTTCGCGCTGATGATGCCCGAGGTCACCGTGTTGTCGAAACCGTAAGGCGAGCCGATCGCGACGACCCACTGGCCCACCTTGCTCTGGCGCGGATCGCCGATCTTCACGGTCGGCAGATTGCTCGCGTCGATCTTCAGCACGGCGACGTCGGACTGCTTGTCGGCGCCGACCACCTTCGCCTTGAATTCGCGCTTGTCGGTCAGCCTCACGGTGACGACATTCGCGCCGTCCACCACGTGCGCGTTGGTCAGGATGTAGCCGTCATTGCTGACGATGAATCCCGAGCCCAGGCTCGCGCTCGGCTGATCGGGCGCATCGCCGCCGTCACCGCCGCCTTGCATGCCGGGCATGCCGCCGAAGAAATGCTTGTAGAACTGGTAGAACGGATCGCTCGGATCGATCGGCAACTGATTGCCGCCGTTGCCATTGCCGGGATTGCCGCGCAGCGCCGCCTGCTTGACGACGTGCTTCGCGCTGATGTTCACCACGGCCGGGCCGTAGGTTTCGACGAGGCCCGAGAAGTCGGGAATGCCGGTTTTGGCGGCGGCTTCAGCGGGCATCATCGCGGCTTGCGCCGGCGAGATGACCTGCGGCGCGGGCACGTCGCGATGCCCCGCTACATAGCCGGCGGAAAGCGCTACCGCGACAGCGATTGCAACAGCGCTGCGGGACAAGGTTTTCGCGTTCATCGTGTACTCCTGACTGGGAGAAAGAGACTTTGGATGTCTCGAAGCGTACGGGGCATCGCTTAAAAGAGTCTTAAGCAGCGACAGATCCGCTTCCATCCAGTTATTTAGGCCTGTTTAAGCCTTGTTTAAGTCTCTTTACGAACAGAAAGCCTTGCCTTCAAAAGCGCACGCTGACCTGCAAGCCACCCGCGGGTGATTCGTCGAGCGATACGGCAGCATGATGCTGCACGGCGATGCGGCGCACGATCGCCAGACCCAGGCCGCTGCCCGCCACGTCGGTGCGAGCGCGATTCGCGCCAGCGCCCGCGCGATAGAAACGATCGAACACGCGATCGCGTTCGGCCGGTTCGATCCCCGGTCCGCTGTCGGAGATCCGCACGACCGGGTGTCCTTCTTCGACATGCAGGCTGACGTCCACACGTCCGCCGCGCGGCGTGTATTTGGTTGCGTTATCCACGAGGTTGTTGAACATCACGCGCAGCGCGTCGGCGTCGCCGATCACGGTGGCGGATTCCGTTGCCTCGATGCCGAGATCGACGCCACGATCGAGCGCAAGCGGCGCGTAAGCCACCACGCACTCCTGCAGCAGCGCGCGCAGATCGATCGCGTCGGTGGCGGCGAGGCCGTCCGGTTCGGAACGCGCGAGCGCCAGCAGTTGTTCGGCAAGACGTGTAGCGCGCGTCACACCGGCTTGCAGATCGGCGAGCGCTTCGCTGCGGCCGCTGTCGTCTTTCGCGCGCGCCACCAGTTGCGCCTGAATCTGCACGGCGGCGAGCGGCGTGCGCAATTCATGCGCGGCGTCGGCGACAAATGCTTTCTGAATGTCGAGCGCGGTCGCGAGCCGTTCGAGCAGTCCGTTCAGCGCGCGCACGAGCGGCTGCACTTCGAGCGGCAGGCGTTGGTCCGGCAAGGGATCGAGCGCCTCGGGATGACGCGCGTCGAGCGCGCTGGTCACGCGCCGCAATGGCCTGAGTCCGCGTCCGATGATCACCCATACCGCGAGCCCGAGCAACGGCAGCAGCACGATCAACGGCCACAGCGTACGCAACGCGACATTCGCGGCGAGCCGGTTGCGCACGGAAACCGGCTGCGCAAGCTGCACCACGTTATCGCCGACGATCGCGCCATACACGCGCCACTCTCCGCGGTCCGTGTGCTCGGTCGAAAAGCCGAGTTCGGCACGCGGCGCGAGCGGCGCACGCGGACGCGAGTAGTACATCAGCACGCCGTTGCGATTCCATATCTGCAGCACGATGCCTTCGTCGCCGGTGTCGCGCGAACCGAGCACTTGCGAGAACGGTTCCGACGGCAGCGCCGCGGCTATCTGCTCCAACTGGTAATCGAAAAGTTCGTTGGCTTCGGCAAGCGCTTGCCGGTAGATCAGCCAACCCGCGATGCCGACGCCGAGCAGCACCAGCGCCAGCAGCCAGACCAGCAATTGACGGCGAATCGAACGCATCGGCTCAGGCGTCCTTTGCGATCATGTAGCCCAGACCGCGCACGTTGCGGATCAGCTCCGCGCCGAGTTTCTTGCGCAGCGCGTGAATGTAGACCTCGACGGTATTGCTGCCGATCTCCTCGCCCCAGCCGTACATTTTTTCTTCGAGCTGGCTCTTCGAGAGCACGGCGCCAGGACGCGCGAGCAGCGCCTCGAGCAGCGCGAATTCACGCGCCGACAACGCGACCGGCGCGCCGTCGAGCGTGACCTGATGCGAGGCCGGATCGAGCGTCAGGTTGCCGTGCCGGATGGTCGAATCGCTGCGTCCGGACTGACGCCGGATCAGTGCGCGCATGCGGGCGCCGAGTTCGTCGAGATCGAAGGGTTTGACGAGATAGTCGTCGGCGCCGGCGTCGAGGCCTTTGACACGATCCGCCACGGCGTCGCGCGCGGTCACGATCAGCACCGGCAGCGCGTGGCCGCGCGTGCGCAGCGTGCGCAGCACGTCGAGGCCGTCGCGTTTGGGCAGGCCCAGGTCGAGCAACACGAGATCGTAAGGCTGGCTGCCTGCCGCGCTGAGCGCCGCTTCGCCGTCTTCCACCCAGTCGACCGCAAAGCCTTCGCCGCGCAACGCCTTGCGCACGCCTTCGGCAATCATCCGGTCGTCTTCGACTAGCAAGATGCGCATGGTTATCCGTTCCGAATCGTTCGATGATGCCGCATTCTAGCGCCCGCTCCCCGCATGCGCGCCGCGTGGCGCATTTTCCACCGCAGCCTGGCGGCAACTCTCTACAATGGGCGCTTTGCTTCGCGCGGCCGATGTTTTCGTCCGCGCGCCAACGCGATCCATCGGCGCCGCCCTGAATCGCCGCGTGCCCCACGCCCTGACATTCTGCTTTTTCGCCCGTCCATGACGCACGCATTTCTGGTTTCTCTTGCACGCCGCATCGCATATGTACGTCATGTCGCGCTGCGTGCGCGATCCGCTTCTGCTTCCGCTTCCGCGTCTGCCGCTACAAGCACGTTCACTGCTTTGTCCGCTGACGCGGCTTGCGCCGCTTCGACCACGGCCACCGCTTCCACCATGCATCTGCCGCGCCGGTTCGCGCCGCGCGCCATGGCCTGGCTGCTCGCCTGCGCCGCGCTTGGCGGCGGCGCATCGCTGCCGCTCGCCGCGCAGGCTCGCGTCAAGGCCACGCGTCCGAGCGTCAACGTCACCACCGTCTTGCCGCAATCGGTGATGCTCGGCTTGCAGCGCGCGCACGTGCCCTTGTCGTCGATCAGCGTGGTCGTGGAGAAAGTCGGCGACCGCACGCCGATCCTCGCGCTGAACGCCGGCAAGCCGATGATGCCCGCCTCGACGATGAAACTCGTCACCACCTACTCAGGCCTGTCGATACTCGGCCCCGACTACCGGTGGCGCACCAGCGCCTACGCGGACGGCACCATCGACGCCAACGGCGTGCTGCACGGCAACCTCTACATCCAGGGCACGGGCGATCCGAAGCTCGTGCCGGAAGAACTGATCGACCTCGTGCAGAAGATCCATAAGGCGGGCATCAACGGTATCGACGGCGCACTGGTGCTCGACAAGCGCTACTTCGATCCGTCCACGCGCGACCTGCCGCCGTTCGACGACGACGCCACCGCGCCGTACAACGTCGGTCCCGATCCGCTGCTGTATGCATTCAAATCGCTGTCGTTCACGCTGACGCCGTCGCCCGACGGCAGCGTGGCGATCGACGTGCTGCCCGCGCTTGCGCAGTTGCAGATCGACAACCAGATGCACGCGGTGAACGGCCCGTGCCGCGGCGACGCGGCCTCGGTGTCGCCCACCGTTACGCCGCAGCCGAACGGCACCGTCGTGGCCTCGTTCAGCGGCGACTATTCGATGCGCTGTGGACCGCGCACGATCAACGTCGCGGTACTCGATCACTCGGCGTTCTTCGCGGGCGGTTTTCTCGCGCTATGGCAGCAAACCGGCGGCACGTTCAGCGGCGCGACGCGCGAAGGCGCGGTGCCCGTCGGCGCCAAACTGGTGGCGACACACCAGGGGCCGGTGCTGTCCGACATCGTTCGCGACATCAACAAGTTCAGCAACAACACGATGGCGCGCAACCTCTTCCTGACGATCGGCGCCGCCGAGGAAAAAGGGCCCGCGACGACCGCCAAATCAGCACGCGCAATCCAGGCGTTTCTGCGCCGCGACAGTGTCGATATGGAATACCTGACGCTCGATAACGGCTCGGGCCTGTCGCGCGACGAGCATGTCACCGCGCTCTCGCTCGCTGATCTACTGCAGCGAGCCAACGCAAGTCCGGTCGCGCAGGTGTTCGTGGAGTCGCTGCCGATCGCGGGCGTCGACGGCACCATGCGCAACCGCTTGACCAACCAGGGCGCGGGCGGCAATGCGCACATCAAGACGGGCACCTTGCGCGACGTTCGGGCAATTGCGGGCTACGTGGCCTCAGCGGACGGTAACAGTTACGTGGTGGTCAGCCTGATCAACGATCCGCATTCGGAAGCCGCGCGCGCCGCGCACGACGCGCTGCTCGAATGGGTGTATCAAGGACCGTCGCAGGGCTTCACCAAGGTGTCCGATCCGGTCGTCGAACCACGCAGCATCAAGCCCAGGAAAAACCCGCACAAGCGTGGCGCTCACTGAGTATTCCTTCTAGCGAAGCCGCGGGCGGCGATGTGCTCAAGCGTGTACGCTGTCGGGCAGTGTTTGAGGCGCGCGTAATACGCTGAACGTGGCGCCGGGCCCGTGCATCGTCTACGGTCCCGCTCGAACAAAAACGACAACATCCGCCGCGCACAGCGCGGCGGCCAGGGACCACGGAGGAAGACACGATGCAATTCGATGCCGAATTGCTGCTGCTCGCCATGGCGCCAGTCTTTCTCGCATGCATCGGCTGGGAGGCGTGGCACCTGCGGCGCACGCGGCCGGGCGCGCAACTCTATAGCTGGCGCGACACGCTCTGCAACGCCGCGCTCGCATTGATGCACCAAGCCGCCGACAAGCTCGCGTGGCTCGCCATCATTCCGGTCTACGCGTTCTTCTACGACCACTATCGCATCTACACATGGCAGGCGAGCTGGGTCTCGTTCGTCGTGCTGTTCATCGCGCAGGATCTGCTCTACTACGTGTTCCATCGTTGCAGTCATCGCGTGCGCTGGCTGTGGGCCGCGCATGTCGTGCATCACTCGTCGGAGCGCATGAATTTTTCGACCGCGTTCCGCCAGAGCCTGATGTATCCGATCGCCGGCATGTGGCTGTTCTGGACGCCGCTTGCCGTGCTCGGTTTTCCGCCGAAGCAGATCGTCGCGATCGTGCTGATCAATCTCGGCTTTCAGTTTTTCGTGCATACGCAGGCCATCGGCAAACTCGGCTGGCTCGAATACGTGTTCAATACGCCGTCGATCCATCGCGTGCATCACGCGCGCAACGACCGCTATATCGACCGCAACTATGCCGGCGTGCTGGTGATCTGGGATCGCCTGTTCGGCAGCCATGTCGAGGAAGATCCGCGCGATGCGCCGGTCTACGGCATCGTCGAACCGCTTCACACTTACAACCCGCTGAAAGCGACGTTTCACGAATGGGCGTCGATGGCCGTCGACTTCGCGAGCGTGCGCGGCTGGCGCAGCAAACTGCGCGCGCTGTTTGCGCCGCCCGCGTGGGCGGCGGATTATCATGCGCGGCGCGCTGCCGGTTCAGCGGGAGCGCGCATGGATTCAGGTGAAAATCCGGGCGAGGCAATGCGCGTGAAGCAAGACCATACGGCTGCGTTTCAAACACCACGCAGGCCGTAGAAGATTCTGTAAGCTGTCGTCACGCCGCCTAAGCGGCGGGCGCTGCCTGCAACACATGGCATAAGGGCCACACATACGAGGAGATGTCGTCAACATGAAGCAAACAGCATCGCGGAAACAACATTGGCTGCGTGTCACGCAGATCGCCATGGCCAGCACGGCATTCGCTCTGCTCGCGGCTTGCGGCGGGGGTAGCGACAATAACAACAACGCGAGCAGCACGCCTGCAGGCGGAGTCAAATTGCAGGTCGTGTCGTTCGGCGACAGCTTGTCGGATGTCGGCACGTACTCGCCGGTAATTCAGGGGAGCTTCGGCGGCGGCCGCTTCACGACGAACCCGGGTGAAGTATGGACCCAGAAGGTCGCGGAGTACTACGGCGACACGTTGACGCCGGCATACCTCGGCGGCTTTGGCCAGCCGCTGGTTGCAACGGGTGGCTTGGGCTACGCGCAAGGCGGCTCGGACGTGGTCAACGCCCAAGGCCAGGGTTGGGCGCCCAACAACATGGCCGCGACGACCGTGCCGGTCGTGACGCAGGTGGCCAACTACCTGGGCGCGCATACGAGCTTCAACGCGAACCAACTCGTGCTGATCAATGGCGGCGCGAACGACATCTTCCAGTTCGCGGGGACCACCGCGAATCTGACGGCGCTCGGCGCCGCGCTACAGACGCAGTACCCGCTGCTCGTGCAGGCCGGCAAGCTGCCGAACTCGCAGGCAGGTCAGGTGGCGTTTATCGTCGGCTACCTGCAGCAGCTGGCCAACCCGCAGATCGCGCAGGCCGCCACGCAGCTGGCCGCGCAAGTCCAGAAAATCGTCAGCTCGGGCGCGACTCACGTGGTGGTGTCGACGGTGCCGGACATCGGCAACACGCCGCTCGGTGTCGCCGCCAACGCGAGTACGCCCGGCTCGGCTGCACTGCTGTCCGGCATTACCGCAGCGTATAACTATCTGCTGGTGCAGAACCTGACGGCCCTCGGCCTCGTGGGTACGGGCAAGGTCATCGTGGCCGACGCGTTCACGTGGATCGATCAGCAATTGCCGAACTACAAGGCGCTGGGCTTCACCGTGTCGAACACCGGCACGGCGTGTAACCTGACGTCGATGCAGACCAACGCAACCGCATACGCCACCGCTAATCCGAGCGCAACGAACGGACTGACGCCGGCTCAGTACGGCGCCCAGTTCGGCTCGTCGCTGTTCTGCTCGCCGCAGACTTATACGGTGGCTGGCGCCGACCAGACCTACATGTTCGCGGACACGGTGCACCCGAGCACGCATTTGCACGCGTTGTTCGCGCAGTACGTGCAGCAGCAGATCGCCGCGACGGGGTTGGGGAAATAATCAGGCAAGACGTTGCAGGCAAAACGGCGGATCGAGGCTCGATCCGCCGCTTTTCTTTGCCGCGGTGAACGGGAGTTCCGGCGGCTGATGCAGCCGGCACTACCCCTGTGCTTCGAACGCAGCGGCCGCCCGGCCAAGCCGGTCATTGACCGCGATCCACTCGATCGTATCCGGCAGCTTTTCGATCAGAATCCGCGTCACGTTCGCGCGATCCAGCGCCCGCAGCAAACCGTACAGTTCGCGCGCGTAGACATGCGGATCTTCAGGCGCGGCGATGAAATGCACGCCTTCGGTGTCGGCCCAATGTCCGGCTCGCGACGCACGCGCCACCAGCGCCACGCGCTCGTCCGCTTGCCGGGCGGCAAGCAAAGGCTCCAGCGCGACGAAAGGCAACAGCGCCAACGGCGTGCGCGGCGCGTAATGCGCCTTCAACGTGCCCGAAGCCCGCGGCGCAGTCGCGTCCGAGCCGTCCGGCAAGCGCGGCGCCTCACCGAGCACGTCGGCGATATCTTGCGGTGTCACGCGCCCCGGCCTCAACAACGCCGGAAAGCCACGTGATAAATCCAGAATGGTCGATTCGATACCTACATCCGACGCGCCGCCGTCCAGCACATGAATCGCGCCGCCGAACTCGTCGCGCACATGTTGCGCCGTGGTCGGGCTCACATGTCCGAACCGGTTCGCCGACGGCGCCGCAACACCGCCGTGTCCGCCGCGCAGCGCATTGAACGCATCGAGCAACGCTTGCGCAACTGGATGCGACGGGCAGCGCAATCCCACCGAATCCTGGCCGCCGCTCACCGCCGCCGGAATACGTGCGGCGCGCTTCAGGATCAGCGTGAGAGGGCCCGGCCAGAACTCGTCGATCAACCGCTGCGCTTCTGCAGGCAAATGCTCGACCCAGTAGTTCGGGTCGCCCTGCGGCGCGAGATGCACGATTACCGGATGATTCGCCGGCCTGCCCTTCGCTGCGTAAATGCGAGCGACCGCGTCGGGACTCTCGGCATCGCCGCCAAGACCGTAGACCGTCTCCGTGGGAAACGCGACCAGATCGCCCGCGTCGAGCAGCTCCGCCGCGTGTTCGATCTGCTCGGCGCTCACCGGCAATGCGCCTTCGGCGTGTTTCTCTTGATCCGGCATGGTGCTCGTGTCAGCTCGTGATGATGTGCAGAAGCCGCGCGCAATCGCGGCCGGCCGTGCGCGCTTCTTCGAGCGTGGCCGCCGTGAAGTTGACGTGACCCATCTTGCGGCCACACCGTGCCTCTTCCTTGCCGTACAGATGCAGACGGGCTGCCGGCATGGCGGCGACTTCGTGCCACGGCGGCGTGATCGCCGCGCGCTTCGGACCGTCCGGGAACCACACATCGCCGAGAATGTTCAGCATGACAGCGGGCGAATGCTGGCGCGTGTCGCCTAGCGGCATGCCGGTCATGGCGCGCACCTGCTGTTCGAACTGGCTGGTCGCGCAGGCATCGACCGTGTAGTGGCCGGAATTGTGCGGGCGCGGCGCCATTTCATTGGCTACCAGCGAACCGTCTTCGAGAATGAAGAACTCGACGCACAGCACGCCCACGTAACCGAGCTTGTCGGCGATTTGCAGCGCAGCCTGTTGGGCCTGCTGGACGAGCGTGGCGCTCGCATCCGGTGCCGGGACGATGGTGTGCGACAGCACGCCGTCACGATGCGTGTTTTGCGCAAGCGGATAAACCACCGACGCGCCGCTCGCCGCCCGCGCGATCAGCGCGGACACTTCGAACTTCAGCGGCAAACGCTTTTCCAGCACGCACGGCACGCCGGCGAGCGAAGCATGCGCCTCGCGCACTTCCTCGGCGTTGCGCACGCGAATCTGGCCTTTGCCGTCGTAGCCCATGCGGGCGGTCTTGAGAATGCCCGGCAGCACGGCTTCGAGCTTCGCGTCGTCGAGCGCGGCCAGCGCGTCCGACGATTCGATCACCACGTGCGGCGCGACCGTCACGCCCGACGACGCGATGAAGCGTTTCTCGGCAATACGGTCCTGAGCCACGGCGACGCAGCGCCCAGCCGGGCTCACGAATGTAGTCCGCGCGAGGAAGTCGAGGCTCGCGGCCGGCACGTTCTCGAATTCGGTCGACACCGCCGCGCACAGCCGCGCGAGTTCGGTCAGCGACGTTTCGTCGTCGTAAGCCGCGCGCAAATGGCGATCGGCGACGGCGCCCGCCGGACTGTTTTCGTCCGGATCGAGCACGGCGACGCGGTAGCCCATGGCCTGAGCGGCAAAACAGAACATGCGGCCGAGCTGGCCGCCACCGACCATGCCAAGCCATGCGCCGGGCAGAATCGGTGAAACCGGTGTGTTGTCTGGGTTCATCTTAGTGGTCGGTCGCGGCCGGGTGCTGTGTGCAATGCGTGCAATGCGATGGCAGGCACCCGGCCGGGGGTCGGACAGGGGACGTCTTCAAGCAATCAGTCTGGGCGCTTACAGCGCCGGCAACACCATGGCGTGGGCCGCTTCGTTCTGGCGCACGCGGAACGCAGCCAGCTTCTGCGCATACTCGTCGCTCGTGCCGCTCAGGAGCGACACCGCGAACAGCGCCGCGTTCGCCGCGCCTGCTTCGCCGATCGCAAACGTGGCAACCGGCACGCCCTTGGGCATCTGCACGATCGAATGCAGCGAATCGACGCCCTTCAGGTACTTGCTCGCCACCGGCACGCCGAGCACCGGCACCGTGGTCTTGGCGGCCAGCATGCCCGGCAGATGCGCCGCGCCGCCCGCACCGGCGATGATCGCGCGAATGCCGCGTTCGCGCGCGCTTTCAGCATAGGCGAACATTTCGTCGGGCATGCGGTGCGCGGACACGACCTTTGCTTCGTAGGGCACGCCGAATTCCTGCAGAATGGCCACGGCGTTCTTCATCACTTCCCAGTCGGAACTGGAGCCCATCAGCACGCCGATAACCGGCGCACCATGCGTATGGGCGGTTTGTGCTTCACTCATCTTACGGCTTCCTTGTTTCTTGAGAGCGCCTGCGGCCCGTCGCTTCGCGCCAGGCCTTTCGAGGGAATCTCCCAAGGAGACTTCCTGCGGGACGGAAAACTCGCCGAGGTGCGGCGTTCTGCTTAAAGCGCCTCCGAACCTGTCGCCTGGCAGCAACCGCGCGACGGGTGCGAAATCACGAGGCCGCTCCGCGCTTTCTCACGCGGCACGAATCCAACCGCTGCGCGCAATCAGGCGAGCTTATGTCCGGTCAGGCGTTCGAGCGCTTCCTGATACTTTTCGCCCGTCTTCGTAACCACGTCGTCCGGCAGCTTCGGCGCCGGCGGCTCTTTCTTCCACGGCTGGGTTTCGAGCCAGTCGCGCACGAACTGCTTGTCGAACGACGGCGGGTTGGTGCCGACCTGATACTGGTCGGCCGGCCAGAAGCGCGACGAATCCGCGGTCAGCGCCTCGTCCATCAGATACAGCTTGCCGTGATTGTCCAGGCCGAACTCGAACTTCGTATCCGCGATGATGATGCCGCGCGTGGCCGCGTAGTCAGCCGCTTCCTTGTACAGCTTGATCGAGATGTCGCGGATCGTAGCCGACAGTTCGGTGCCGATGCGGCGCTCCATCTCGTTGTAGGTGATGTTTTCGTCGTGATGGCCCATTTCGGCCTTGGCGGCCGGCGTGAAGATCGGCTCCGGCAGTTTCTGCGCGTTTTGCAGACCCGGCGGCAGTTCGACGCCGCACACCGAACCGGTTGCCTGGTAGTCTTTCCAGCCGCTGCCGGCCAGATAGCCGCGCACCACGGCTTCGACGAGGATCGGTTCCAGACGCTTCACGACGACCGCGCGGCCCTTGACCTGCTCGACCTCGTCGGCCGCCACCACGGATTCGGGCGCGACGCCCGTCAGGTGGTTCGGCACCACATGCTTCAGTTTCTCGAACCAGAAGTTCGCCATTTCGTTGAGCACGCGTCCCTTATTCGGAATCGGCTCGCCCATGATGACGTCGAACGCCGACAGACGGTCGGTCGTGACGATCAGCAACTGGTCGTTGCCCACCGCATAGTTGTCGCGGACTTTACCGCGGCCGAGCAACGGCAGCGAGCGGAGCGTGGATTCGTAGAGGGTAGACATCGTCGTGGTTCGCTAAAAGTGAGGCAAAAAGTGTGACCGGAACAAAAGGGAAACGCCGTTCCCCGGATGATGCGGGAACGGCGGTCTAACGACAACCTGGCCAATCGGCCAGGCGCGGAGCCTGTTGACAGCTTAGCGGACGACTTGCGAAAGTTCGCCTGCTTTGTACTTCTCCGCGATTTTATCAAGCGAAACCGGCTTGATCTTGCCAGCCTGGCCTTCGCAGCCGAATTGCGTGTAGCGCTCGATGCAGATCTTCATCGCCGCTTCGCGCGCCGGCTTGAGGTAATCGCGCGGATCGAACTTGCCCGGGTTGGTCGCCATGTAGCGGCGGATCGCGCCGGTGATGGCCAGTCGCAGGTCGGTGTCGATATTGACCTTGCGCACGCCGTTTTTGATGCCTTCCTGGATTTCCTCGACCGGCACGCCGTAGGTTTCCTTCATGTCGCCGCCGAACTCGCGGATTTCAGCCAGCAGTTCCTGCGGCACCGACGACGAACCGTGCATCACCAGATGGGTGTTCGGAATGCGCTGGTGGATTTCCTTGATGCGCTGGATCGACAGAATGTCGCCCGTGGGCTTCTTGCTGAACTTGTACGCGCCGTGCGACGTACCGATCGCAATGGCCAGCGCGTCGCACTGGGTCAGCTTGACGAAATCGGCAGCCTGCTCCGGGTCGGTCAACAACTGCTCGCGCGTCATCGTGCCTTCCGCGCCGTGGCCGTCTTCCTTGTCGCCCTTCATGGTTTCCAGCGAACCGAGCACGCCCAGTTCCGCTTCCACCGTGATGCCGATCGAGTGAGCCGCTTCCACGACCTTGCGCGACACGTCCACGTTGTACTCGTACGACGCGACCGTCTTGCCGTCGGCTTCGAGCGAACCGTCCATCATCACGCTGGTGAAACCGCTGCGGATCGCCGCCATGCAGACCGCCGGCGACTGGCCGTGATCCTGGTGCATCACGACCGGAATGTGCGGATACGACTCGACCGCGGCTTCGATCAGATGACGCAGGAACGCTTCGCCCGCGTACTTACGCGCGCCGGCCGACGCCTGCATGATGACCGGAGCGTTGACCTTGTCGGCCGCCGCCATGATCGCCTGAACCTGCTCCAGATTGTTCACGTTGAATGCCGGAAGACCGTAGCCGTTTTCAGCAGCGTGGTCCAGCAGTTGACGCATTGATACGAGAGGCATGCAATAACTCCATAGATTGAAACGAAATCTTGTGCCGTCGGCATCTTTTTTTGGGCGAGTTGGTCTCGGAGCAAGCTGCATACCCGTTCACACGGTCTCTAAAGCGCGGAGCGGTCCTTACCGCTCGACGCGCGATTGGAGCCCGTGCGCCGCCTCTCGCGGAGCATGGCAGCCTGCTTCGGCCAATCGAGTTTGTCGACCAGAGTCGGCGCCTTAGCCGTCGACTGGAGTTCGCGCTTTAGCGCGTTACTCCGATCCCATGCAAAGCACCCACTCCGGTCCGACGCAGAGCGTGCCGATCGAGCAGAGCGCATGTCGATCGGAGCCAGCGCTTCAGCACCGACACCGATCCCCACGCACCGCGCGCGCTCAATACGGTTCGCCGACCCGCACGATCTTCAGCGTATTCGTCCCGCCGGCCTGCCCCATCGGCTCGCCGACGGTCAGCACCACCATATCGCCGTGCGACGCGTAACCCTTGCTGACCACCGTCTCCAACGCCTGCTGCAACGCCGTGTCGCGATCAGTGTTGGTGTCCAGGTGCAGCGAAGTCACGTTGCGATACAACGCCATGGCCCGCTCGCTGCCGACTCGCGGCGTGAGCGCGAAAATCGGCACGTGGGTCCAGTGACGCGACATCCACAGCGCGGTCGAGCCGGATTCGGTCAACGCCACGATCGCCTTCGCGCCGAGATGGAACGCCGTGAACAGCGCACCCATCGCGATCGACTGGTCGATCCGCGTGAACGTGCGGTCGAGGAAATCCTTGTCCAGCTCCGACTGCTCCGACTTCTCGGCTTCGACACAGATCGCCGCCATGGTCTCGATGGTCTGCACCGGATACTTGCCCGCCGCCGATTCCGCCGACAGCATCACCGCGTCCGTGCCATCCAGCACGGCGTTGGCGACGTCCGACACTTCGGCGCGGGTCGGCACCGGCGCGTGGATCATCGACTCCATCATCTGCGTCGCGGTGATCACGAACTTGTTCGATTCGCGCGCCATACGGATCATCCGCTTTTGCAGCGCGGGGACTGCGGCATTCCCCACTTCCACGGCCAAGTCGCCGCGCGCGACCATGATGCCGTCGGAGGCGTCGAGAATGCCCTGCAACGCCGGAATGGCTTCCGCGCGCTCGATCTTGGCGATCATCTTCGGCTTGATGCCGAACGGCGCGCCGGCAATGTTCGCCAGCTGGCGGGCCATTTCCATGTCGGTGGCGTTCTTCGGGAACGATACCGCGACATAGTCCACGCCGAGCGACATGGCGGTGCGGATGTCTTCCATGTCCTTCGCGGTCAGCGCGGGCGCCGACAAGCCGCCGCCCTGGCGGTTGATGCCCTTGTTGTTCGACAGCTCGCCGCCGATCTTGACGACGGTGTGGATCTCGTTGCCGATCACGCGCGAAACGTTCAGCACGATCAGGCCGTCGTTGAGCAACAGCACGTCGCCCGGTTTCAGGTCGCGCGGCAGGTCCTTGTAGTCCAGACCGGCGCGCTGCTCGTTGCCGAGTTCGCAGTCGGCGTCGAGCACAAACGGCTCGCCGGCGACCAGCATGACCTTGCCGTTTTCAAATTTGCCGACCCGGATTTTCGGGCCTTGCAGGTCCGCCATGATGGCGACTTCGCGGCCGGCCTGACGCGCCGCCTCGCGCACGAATTCGGCGCGCTGGCGGTGGTCGTCGGCGGTGCCGTGCGAGAAATTGAGCCGCACCACGTCCAGCCCTGCCTGAATCATTTGCAGCAGGATTTCCGGCGTATTGGAAGCCGGGCCGATGGTGGCGACAATCTTGGTGGCGCGATGCATGAGTCTCCTCGTCTGGGTGAGATCGCTGGAAAGAGCGCTGCGAGTCGGATGCGGAGGCTGCGCACCGAAGGATGCTGCCGGGGGCTGCGCGCCGGTTGAAACCAGCGTCGCTTTATTGAGTGAAGCGGTGTTCGAGACCAGCACGGGGGGTGCCGGTTGAGGGGCGAGTTCTTCGTCGGGGAGTTCTGCGGATGGCGCGGTGGTTTGCACAGCATCTGCGCTGGACAATTCCGCTGCCTCACTGGCAGTGGTCAACTCCGCAAGCGCGAGGGACGCCCCGGATTCTTCTTGCTGATGTTCGGCGCTAACTGGGCCGGTCGCGAATTCAAGCGCGGGATCGGCTGCTGCCGGAGTGGCGGCGGAGCGCGCCGCGCGCTCCCCTGCCGATGCTGCTGCGATGTTGCGCGGCTTGCCGCCGCGCGCTTTTGCAGACTTTGCCGTTGGGGAGCGCGTCGTCACGTTAAGCCCGCGATTCCAGAACTTCGACGGCGGGCAGCTTCTTGCCTTCGAGGAACTCGAGGAAGGCGCCGCCGCCCGTCGAGATATAGCTGACCTTGTCGTGGATGCCGTACTTGGCGATCGCCGCGAGCGTATCGCCGCCGCCGGCAATCGAGAACGCCGACGACTTGGCGATCGCATCCGCCAGCGTCCTGGTGCCGTTGCCGAACTGGTCGAATTCGAACACGCCGACCGGACCATTCCACACGATCGTGCCGGCTTTTTCCAGTTGCGCTGCGAGCACCTTGGCCGTTTCCGGTCCGATGTCGAGGATCATGTCGTCGTCTTGAACGTCGGCGACGGCCTTGATTTCGGCCTTGGCGGTCGGCGAAAACTCTTTGGCTGTGACCACGTCGGTCGGGATCGGCACCGAGGCGCCGCGTGCTTTCGCGGCGTCGATGATGGCTTTGGCTTCGTTCACCAGATCGGCCTCGGCGAGCGACTTGCCGATCTTCAGACCGGCAGCCAGCATGAAGGTGTTGGCGATGCCGCCGCCCACGATCAGCTGATCGACCTTGTCGGCCAGCGACTTCAGGATGGTCAGCTTGGTGGAAACCTTCGAGCCGGCGACGATCGCCACCAGCGGACGCTTCGGCGCGCCCAGCGCCTTGCCGAGCGCTTCGAGTTCGGCGGCCAGCAGCGGGCCGGCGCACGCCACAGGCGCGTATTTGGCGATACCATGCGTGGTGGCTTCAGCGCGGTGCGCGGTGCCGAACGCATCGTTCACGTAGATGTCGCAGAGCTTCGCCATTTTCTGCGCGAGCTCGTCGGAATCTTTCTTTTCGCCCTTGTTGACGCGGCAGTTTTCCAGCAGCACGACCGAGCCCGGCGCGACGTTCACGCCGTTTTCGACCCAGTTCGCCACCAGCGGCACGTCGCGGCCGAGCAGTTCGGCCAGACGCTTCGCGACCGGCGCCAGCGAATCTTCCGGCTTGAAATCGCCTTCGGTCGGACGGCCCAGGTGCGACGTGACCATCACGGCGGCGCCTGCATCGAGCGCGGCCTTGATGGCCGGCACGGAGGCGCGGATACGGGTGTCTTCGGTAATGTTGCCTTGATCGTCCTGCGGCACGTTCAGATCGGCGCGGATGAACACGCGTTTGCCGGATAGCTTGCCTTCGGCGATCAGATCGGAGAGACGCAATACCTTGTTCATGGGCGTGTGTGTGCGAGTTGATGGGAAGGCGGTGGCGGACGGCGCGCGGTACTCAAGCGCGGTGAACTCCAGCGCTCAGGCACGGCAGCGGCTCCACTGAATCGGGTGCCGGCGGCCAGGCCGCGGCCCGCGCGCCTTGCAGCAGCGCGCTTATCCCGGAAACAAGCATTTTAACTGATCCACACAGCCTCCTGACCCGCGACCGGGCGAATGTCCCGTATTTGGAGCAAACGGCACCTATGCCGCAACGCAGCATTTCCTGCCTCTTCAATTACATGAACAGGCGCAACAGCGTGAACACGACCATTCCGACGACAATCGTGCCGAGCATGGTGCGCCGCCACAAAAACCACGCGAGACCCGCCAATGTGGCGTAGAACTCATGGTTCGACGGCGCGAACGACAACCCGTCGGGCGTTGCCAGCACGTCCGGCAGGACCACGGCGGCAAGCGCCGCAGCCGGCGCATAACGCAGCATGCGCTGCACCCGCGCCGGCAAAACGGTGCGTTCGCCGCCGATTAGAAACATCGCGCGTGTCACGGCGGTGACCAAGGTCATGCCGAAAATGGCCAGCCAGATCTGCGTGGATGTCATCGGGAATCTCCGGCGCTGTTACGGATGCGGCGCAAGTCGGCGCGCTCGACCATCAGGTCGGCGGCGCTGCCGGCGATGATTGCCGCGATCACCGCGAGCGGCAGCGCGAGCCGGTACGGCAGATCGAACGCGAGCAGCGACACCACACCGGCGATGCCGACCGCCACCAGCGTGGAGCGCGTCGCGATCGCCGAGATCATGATGGGCAGCAAGGCCAGCGTACCCGCCAGCGCGAGACCCCAGTTATCGGGAATCAGGCTCGCCAGCAGAATCCCGGCGATCGACGACACCTGCCACGACAGCCAGCTGCAGATCGCCATGCCCCAGTAGTACGCCTCTTTGCCCGGCACATAGCCCGTCGGGAAGCTCTTCTTCTGGAACAGCAGATAGATCACGTCGCCGTTGAAGTAGCCGAGCACGATGCGCCGCCACATCGGCAGATACGAAAAATGCGGCGCGAGTCCGACGCTGAAGATCACGAAACGCGTATTGACCATCGCCGCCGTGAGCAGCACGGTCCAGATCGGCAGCTTGGCTGCGAGCAGAGGCAGCACCGCCAGTTGCGACGAGCCCGCGTAGCACAGCAGCGACATGGTGAGCGACTGCGGCAACGTGAGCACCGATTTGCTCATGGCGATGCCGGTGACGAGCCCCCAGGAGAAAATCGCCATCAGGGTGGGCGAATAGTCGCGCGCGCCTTCGCGGAAGGCACGGCGATTGGTATCTGACAGGCGAGCGAGCATGGGGGCGAAACGCGGGCGCCCAAGGGCGCTGCAACGATGGGAAGTCGGCGCCAGGTCGTCAAGCACCCGCTGGCGCATCCGGATATGAATTATGCGTGCGCTGGATTATAGCGTCGGGAATGCGGCCAAATGCCCGTTCCGTGTGCAAAAGACGTTAAAATGCGGGTCCTGGCTATACCTGACTTAGCTACGCCTAACAACGCACCCGCTGGAGAATCGTATGTCAATGGCCGACCGCGACGGCAAGATCTGGATGGATGGCAAGCTCATCGACTGGCGCGATGCCAAGATCCACGTGCTCACCCACACGCTGCATTACGGCATGGGCGTCTTCGAAGGCGTACGCGCCTACAAGACGGCCGACGGCGGCACCGCGATTTTCCGTCTGCAGGAACACACCAAGCGCCTGCTGAACTCGGCCAAGATCTTCCAGATGGACGTGCCGTTCGACCATGAAACGCTTGCCGCCGCGCAATGCGAAGTGGTCCGCGAAAACAAGCTCGAGTCCTGCTACTTGCGCCCGATTATCTGGGTCGGTTCGGAAAAGCTCGGCGTATCGGCCAAGGGCAACACCATCCACGTGGCGATCGCCGCCTGGCCGTGGGGCGCTTACCTCGGTGAAGACGGCATTGCCAAGGGCATCCGCGTGAAGACTTCGTCGTTCACGCGCCATCACGTGAACGTGTCGATGGTCCGCGCCAAGGCGTCGGGCTGGTACGTGAACTCGATCCTCGCCAACCAGGAAGCCATCGCCGACGGTTACGACGAAGCACTGCTGCTCGACGTGGACGGCTACGTGTCGGAAGGCTCGGGCGAGAACTTCTTCCTCGTGAACAACGGCAAGCTGTACACGCCTGACCTGTCGTCGTGCCTCGACGGCATCACGCGTGACACGGTCATCACGCTGGCGCGCGACGCGGGCATCCAGGTGATCGAAAAGCGCATCACGCGCGACGAGGTTTATACCTGCGACGAAGCGTTCTTCACCGGCACCGCCGCCGAAGTCACGCCGATCCGCGAACTCGACAACCGCACGATCGGCTCGGGCGCACGCGGCCCGATCACCGAGAAGCTGCAGTCGGGCTTCTTCGATATCGTGAACGGCAAGAGCGACAAGTACGCGAACTGGCTGACCAAGATCTAACGCGCGCTGCGCCGGGATCAACCGGCGCGCCGCACGCACCCTGCATACAACGAGAACGTCTCATGAGCGAAATCAAGGAAATGCCGCTGGTCGAACTGTCGGCAAAAGACCTGCCGGCGTATTGCCCGAACCCGGCCATGCCGCGCTGGAGCGCGCATCCGCGTGTCTTTATCGACGTCACGCATGGCGAAGCCAAGTGCCCGTACTGCAGCACGCGTTACAAGCTGCGCGACGGCGAAGTGGTCAAGGGTCATTGAACACGGCGCACTGAGCACTCATTGCTTGTGACGCCGCTTGCCGGGTCGGCGGCCGCTTCGTTGCGGGTTGCGCGCGGGTTGAGTTGCGGGGCTCGCTTCGTGATCGGCTGCAGGTTGTTCCACGGCGAGGTTCGTCGTTGTACGAGCCGGCGCTGGTCGTGCAGCAGACAGTGATCATGCCGGAGCGAATGCGCAACCGGTCCGAAAAGCAGGCACGTCACAGCAGGGCCGCCACCGCAGCGCGTCCGGTCATGCCGGAAATGCGCCACGCGGCTTGCGGCTTTTTCCCTTTTACTTATCCGAAAGCCACGCGCAAAACCTGCGCGGGGTTTCGTTTCGACACCGGACACTCACTCTGATGCGTCGCGCGTTGGTTATCGCACCGAACTGGATCGGTGACGCATTGATGGCGCAGCCGCTGTTTGCGCGCCTCGTGAAATTGCATCCGCGCATCGTCATCGACGCGGTCGCGCCCTCGTGGGTCGCGCCTGTACTCGAACGCATGCCGGAAATTCGCGACGTCTACGCCACGGATCTCGCGCACGGCAAGCTGCAAATGCTGCGCCGCTGGCAGCTGGCGAGCGACTTGCGCGATGTCGGCTACGACGCCGCCTACGTGCTGCCGAACTCGCTCAAGTCGGCGCTGATTCCGTGGATGGCGGGCATCCCGCTGCGCATCGGCTATACCGGCGAGAGCCGCTATGGCCTGTTGAACGTGCGTCACGCGAATCCGCGCAAGGACGAGCGCCCGCCGATGGTCGGCCAATACGCCGCCCTCGCCTACGCGCCCGGCGCCAAGCTGCCCGACGACCTGCCGATGCCGCGCCTCGACGCGGACCTGAACGAAGCGTCGCGCGTCTCGGCGCGCTTCAATCTCGACACGCGCGTGCCGCTGCTGGTGTTCTGCCCGGGCGCCGAATACGGGCCGGCCAAGCGCTGGCCGCCCGAGCACTTCGCGTCGCTCGCGCAAATGGTCGGCCAGTCGTTTCCGTACACGCAGATCGTCGCACTCGGTTCCCCGAAAGACGCGCCGCTCGCGCAGGCCATTGCCGAGCGAGCGCCGAACGTGCGCAACCTGTGCGGCCAGACCGCGCTGGGCGAGGCCTGCGCGCTGATCTCGCGCGCCAACGCGGTCGTCACCAACGATTCCGGCTTGATGCACGTGGCCGCCGCGCTGCGCCGGCCGCTCGTGGCCGTGTACGGTTCGACCGATCCGCGCCACACGCCGCCCTTGTCCGAGCTTGCGAAGGTACAATGGCTTCATCTCGAATGCAGCCCCTGTTTTGAGCGCGAGTGTCCGCTTGGTCATCTGAACTGCCTGAAGCAGTTGAGCGCCGAGCAGGTATTCGGCGATTTGCGCGGCATGTTGCTGGCGCAACGCTGAACGCGCTGACACTTGCACGCAACACCGCACGCCCTGAGCGCGTCGCGTCATGTTCGCGCCTTGCGGCGCGGGCATTCTGGCGCTCGGGTGCGATGGTCCGGTGCCCCGGACTGTCCCGCTGACCGCTGTCCCGCAACCGCGCGCCGCGCACAAGAGACTGACGAGCCATGCCACGTTTTGCCCATATCTTCGAAGCCGCCGCCGATACCCTGAACGCCTATTACCAGGCCGTCGCCGAGGTCAATATCGACAGCTTGATGGGTCTGTGGATCGATGAAGAGTTCGTCAGCTGCATCTGCGCCGACGGCTCCCACCTGCACGGCCTCGACAGCATTCGCGCGGGCTTGCAGATCCAGCTCGAAACCGCGCGGGTTTCCATCGAACCGCTCGATATCCGTGTCTACGACAGCCTCGGCACCGTGGTCTACGCGATTGCCGAATTGCACCGGCCGGCCGACCCGAAGGCTACGCCCGCCATGGTGTTCACGACTTATGTGATGGTCCACGAACGCGGCGAATGGCGCATCGCGCACATTCACGCGAGTCCGATGCCCAACGAGGCCGCCAGCCAGTTCGCCACGAAGATGCGGCATGGCCAGGGGTCGCTGCACTGACGCGCGCCGCGCGTTTTACTTTCTTGTTTTGAAGCAGGCATGAGCACGCCCCGCAGGAAGTCCCTTTTGGGCACGACGCACGATCAATCCGCTGCTTCCGGCACTGCGCGCGCCGCGGCCGCCGTCGAGGCGACGGTCGAAGCCGCCGTCGAGCTGCTCTACCGCGCGCCGCTCTGGCTGCCGAACCGGCATGCGCAGACCATCGTCCCGTCGCTGTTCGCACGCCGTCCCGCCGTCTCGTTTCGGCGCGAGCGCTGGGACACGCCCGACGGCGATTTCATCGACCTCGACTGGGTGCAACACGACGCCCAGCTTGGCGCCGCATCTCACCTTCCCGCCGACACCGCCCCGCTCTTCGTACTGTTTCACGGCCTCGAAGGCAGCTCGGGCTCGCACTACGCCGCCTCGTTGATGGCGGCCGCGCGCGAGTACGGCTGGCACGGCGTCGTGCCGCACTTTCGCAGTTGCAGCGGAGCGTTGAACCGCATGCCGCGCTTCTATCATCTCGCCGACAGCAATGAAGTCGATTGGGTGCTGCGGCGCTTGCGTGCCGCGCATCGCGGGCCGATCGTGGCGGCCGGCGTGTCGCTCGGCGGCAATGTGCTGCTGCGCTGGCTGGGCGAACAGCGCGAGGACGCGGCGTCGGTGATCTCGGCCGCCGCGGCGATCTCGACACCCATCGACGTGCATGCCGGCGGCCGCGCGTTGTCGCAAGGCTTCGGCCTCGTCTACACGCGCAGTTTCCTGAAGACGCTCAAGCAGAAGGCCGACCAGAAGCTGGTTCAGTTTCCGGGCCTGTTCGATCGTGACGCGATGCTCGCGAGCCGCACCATGTACGAGTTCGACAACGTGGTGACCGCGCCGCTGCACGGCTTTCGCGATACCGACGACTACTGGAGCACGGCGACCACGCGTCCCCTGCTGCCGCATATTCAGGTGCCGACGCTGGTGCTGAACGCGCGCAACGATCCGTTCCTGCCGGCTGCGGCATTGCCATCGCGGCATGAAGTCTCGGCGGCGGTGGAACTCGACCAACCCGAGCATGGCGGCCACGCCGGCTTTATGACCGGGCCGTTTCCGGGCCGCATCGACTGGCTGTCGCGGCGCGTGCTCGGCTATCTGGAGCGACACGTCGATCATGGATGACATCGTCAAGCAGGCCTTGGCCAAGTGGCCGAACGTACCGAGTTGCACAGGGTGGCTGATGCTGGACAGGCGCGGCAACTGGCGGATGCGCGACGAGGCCGCGCAGGCAAGTGGTTCGCCGGGCACGCCGATCCGCCACGAAGCGTTGCTCGCGTTCATCAACCGGAATTACGACGCTGACGAGCGCGGGCAGTGGTATTTCCAGAACGGCCCGCAGCGGGTGTACGTTGAGTTGGGCTATACGCCGTGGGTGGTCAGGCTATCGGCCGGTGCCGACGTTGAGGCGCGCAGCGTGCTTGCTTTGCATGATCAGGCTGGCCGCCCATTTGAGCCGACCGCAGTGTTCGTCGATGAAGAAGGCGGCATTCTCTTTGCCGATGGCGCAACGCCGCCGAGAGTCGCCGTCTTGCACGACCACGATCTGGAAGTGTTCTCCGATCACGCAACCTTGGCGGACGATTCAATGAGCGGTGAGTTTCGCTGGAACCAGCAGGTTGTATTGCCGCTGCAGGCTGTGCGGCGAGGCGACGTTGCCGCGCGGTTTGGGTTTGTGCCGAGTCCGGCGGCTGCGGGCGCTTAAGCACTAGCCTGCGCGCGGCGCCGCGCTTCGACGAGGCCAGTGCGCTGAACCCAGTGAAGCGCCGGCAGCCACGCGACGCTCAACTCTTCTCGTCCAGCCGCTCCTCCCGATAGCGGCTTTCCATCTCATGCAGCCTCGCGTCGACGGTCGCGAGGTCGTAGTAGCCGATCGTCTTCAGATCGCGCGCGTCCTTCAATTGCCGGATCGCCGAAAGCCACGCTCCCTCGAGGGCGAACTTCTCGGCCATCGCACGATGCTGTGTCAACGCGTCGCCCGTGCCCGCGCTAGCCTGGGCGAGATATAACCACCAGGCCGGCTGATCGGGCTGGGTACGGGTCTCTTTTTGCGCAAGCGCCTGAGCATTGGCAAAACGGTGCAAAGTCAGCAAGGTGCGGATATGCATGTCGATGGCGGCATTCGACTGCGGCCAGCGCTTCTGCGCCAGCTCGGCCAGACGCGCGGCCTCGTCGTCGCGGCCGGCGCGCCGCGCGATGTCGGCGGCCAACACGTCGAGGCTCGGCGAACTGCGCGCCGTGCCGCCCTCGGCCTGCTCGCCCGTCGCGAAGGCCGCGCGGGACGACACCAGCGACGCCGACGCGTCGTCGTAACGTTCGAGCAGCATCTGCCCGTACGCGATGCCGTACCAGTTCGCCGCGACGTTGACCGCCGTGCGATCCTCGATCTCGGAGCGCAGGCGCGAAATCTCGTCGCCGTACTCGCTGCGCGAGCGTTCCTGCAGCAGCCGAGACCGTGCCCGCACAAACCCATACTCGGCCGATTGGTGCGGCTGCCGGTAAGGCGCACGGCGCGCACGGTCCTCCATGTCGGCAATCCGTTCGCCGGTCAACGGATGAGTGCGCGCATACGCCGGAATGCCGGTGTCGCTCATCGCGGCACGATCGAGGCGGCCGAAAAAGGTCGTCATCGCGTAGGGATCGTAGCCAGCGCCGGCAAGCAGCAGAAAGCCGACGCGGTCCGCCTCGTGCTCGGCGGAACGCGAGAAACGCAACTGGTTGTCGACCGCATACGCCTGGCCGCCAATCGCAATCGCGCTGCCCAGGTCGCCGCTATGCGCGAGCACGCCTGCCAGCACACCGAACAATAGGCCCGCGAGCGCCGCATAGGTGCTGCGTTCGCCGGTCGTGATCATGCGCGAGATGTGCCGCTGCAAGACGTGTCCCATTTCGTGACCCAGCACCGATGCCAACTCGGACTCGGTCTGCGTGGCCACGATCAGGCCGGTGTTCACGCCGATAAAACCGCCCGGCAGCGAGAAGGCGTTGATCTGCGGGTCGCGCACCGCGAACAGATCGAAGTCCGGACGATATCCGCCGATATACAGCGCGCTCGCCGCCGCGGCAAGTTTCGCGGCAACCGAGTTCAAATAGTCGCGCACCAGCCAGTCGTCGAGATAGTCGGGGTCGCGGCGCAGTTCGCGCATCACGCGCTCGCCGAGCTTGCGCTCGGCTTGCGGCGTAAGTGAGCCGGAACCGCCGTTGCCGAGATCGGGGAGCTGCTGCGTGACGATCGGTGCGCGCCAATTGGTGTTCACGCCGGTATTGCCGGAGAAGCGGCTCTGCGCGCCGCCGTACACGCCAAACACGCCTTGCGCGATATCGGACGGCACGAGCGGATCGGCGTAGGCATCGGACGGGCCGCTGACCAGCGGCGGCTCGGCGGGCAACGAGTTGAGCGCGATGCTCGACCCACCGGGCGGTTGCGCGAACGCGCCCGGCGGCGCGGCCAGCGCGACAGACAGCAACGCAGCGAGGAACCGTTTCGGACGCATCGCGAGGTTGAGTTGACGAAGTCGAAAGCGACGCCCGCCGCTCGGACTAAGATAGCGGGCATGGGGCAATTGTAGTCAGTCGTCGCGGGAATTCATGTGATTCGTGTCATGGCGATTTGGGCGATTGCCGCGTCGCCTGCGCCGATCGCGAGTGATGGCGCGGGACCCTTTGGTCGTTGAAACCGCACCGCTGTCGTGCGCCTTTGCCGCACTGCTATGATAGGCGCCCTCGTAAGGAGCCCAACCATGCCTGAACTCACTCATTTCGACGCAGCCGGCCAGGCGCATATGGTGGACGTCGGCGGCAAGCAGGAGACCAAGCGCATCGCCGTTGCGCGCGGCTCGATTCGCATGCTCCCGGAGACGTTCGCGCTGATTCGCGACGGCAACGCCAAGAAGGGCGACGTGATCGGCATCGCGCGGATTGCCGCGATTCAAGGCTCAAAGCGCACTGCTGATCTGATTCCGCTTTGTCATCCGCTCGCGCTGACGCGCGTGAAAGTGGATTTCGAACTTGATGACTCGCTGCCGGGCGTGCATTGCACGGTGCAGGTTGAAACGCTGGGGCGAACGGGCGTGGAGATGGAAGCGTTGACTGCCGTGCAGGTCGGGCTGCTGACGGTGTACGACATGTGCAAGGCGGTGGATCGCGGCATGACGATCACCGATGTGAAGGTGCTTGAGAAGCACGGCGGGCAGTCGGGGGATTGGGTGGCGGCGGGTTAACGCATTCTCTTATGAGTCTTAATTCGACGCTTTCCCCAACATTGTCGCATCGCCACTTCCTGACGAAATTGCTACGAATCTGACTTCTGGCATACGAAACACCGACCTTGTCCAAAATCTGTCCAAGTTGGAGACAGGAATGGCATGGATTCGAAAGAGAGATAGCAAGTGGCAAGCACGTGTGTGCCGCGCGGGATACCCGCTTGAAACAAAGTCGTTCAACATCCGCGTTGATGCCGAACGATGGGAGGATCCGTCGAGACCGAGATGGATCGTGCGAGCTTTATCAGTCGTAGCAAAGCCGAAGCGAACACGCTCGAAGACATCATCAATCGCTACATCGCTGATGTATCTCCGACGCAACGAAGTGGTGCTGACGCGATAATCCGGCTGCGTGACACCTGTCGCAATACACTGGCAAAACTCAGCGTGGCGGCACTAACGCCGAGGGCTGAAGCGGCCTATCGCGATGAGCGACTGAATGAAGTGAAGCCCGCCACGGTGATTCGAGAACTGGCGCTCCTATCAGCCATCATCAACCACGCCCGCCGTGAATGGGACATCAACACACCGATCCTGTCGAGTTGATCCAAAAGCCGCCCTCACCCCAAGGCCGGGCTCGGATACACACGTCAGAGGGAGAGGCACGGCTTCTTCCGGCACTGGCCCCGACTGGTCGAATCAACGTGTGGCTGCTTCCGGTAACCGTTCTGAGCTTGGAGACGGGCATGCTACGCGGCGAACCGGTCGAACTTCGATGGTCGAACGTCAACCTCGAAGCCCAGACTGCACACTTACCCATGACCAAGAACGGGAAGGCCCGGACAGTTCCGTTGTCCACAAAAGCTGTCGGCATCTTGGCTGCGCTTCCGCGATCTATTGATGGTCGGGTTATCCCGGTCAAGGGTGTAACGTTGCACGCGGCATTCAGGAAAGCGTGCAAACGTGCGGGGATCGCCGACTTCCACTTGCATGACCTACGCTATACGGCCATAAGTCGATTGACCCAGAAACTGCCGAATGTCATGGAAACTGGCCGCTGTCTCGGGCCCCCGCAGCTTGGCAATGTTGAAGCGGTACTACCATCCATCAGCAACCGAGTTGGCGCGAAAGCTCAGCTGACTACGCTCAAGGACGATACTTTACGGGTGTCGTCCGCTCTTCAGACCATAGCAAGCATTTCTCCCAAAATCGCTTGTCGCTTAAGTCGGTCGGCAGATACTTCCCCCAAACCTTGGCAAACGCCGACTATTTGTTCGAAAACATCCGTCGCTGCTTGGCCGTGTTGTCCCATCACGTTGATGATCTGCTGTGCCGCCTTTTCCACCTGCCTAGAGTTCAACGGCACCACATCTTTTCCCTCGCCCGTTATCGCGCGTACCAGTGTCAGCATGTGCCACTTGAAACGCTTCATGTTTTGCGGGACCGTGCTGTTCGACACCAGTAAGTTGAACCTATACATAGTCACGCACGCAGCGTAGAAGACAATTTCCTTGGTAGTGTCAGCGAATATGGTCTCGGTCAACTCTTCATACATCTGCTTGGGGTAACGTGCGGCCAGTTCGGGCCGGTTACAAAACATCGCCGCGACACACTTCGCAGCATTATGTAGAGAAAAGATTCTCGTCGCGGGAATGTCCTGACCGACGTACTGCCGGTCTCTGCGTTCCAAATACAGACGACTTTCAGCGCCATCATAGGTATTGAAGTACTGTTCGACGCGTTTGATGATGGGCCGCAACGATAGAAACTGCGTATCCTCAACCTTCGTCTGGCTGTTTGTGGCACGCACCAGTTCGGAAAACACATCCTCAAGCTGAGTCTTCACAATTTTAATGTTGACCATGACATCGCCGAGAGCCTCACGATTCTCGAACAGTACGTTTGATGTCTGACAGCCGTTCACAATCTGGTAGTTAGTCAGATGAAGCGTGGTCCCTTGAAGCTTCACGTCCGGGCTAACAATCGTAATGCCATTATTCAGCACGGGAAACGACTTGCGGCTTCCGATCCGAGTGTCGCAGCGATTGACTGATTTACGGGATTATCGTGCCCCAAAAACGAGCGAACATTTTCCTCAAACACCTGTGTTCGCAGGTTTCCGTCCTCCGTCACCAGAAGGTTGTTCACAAAGTCGCTGGCACGCACAACGGCGAGATAGGCTTCATCGATCCCAGCAATATTCGGGAGCGCGGCGGTGCTGAATGCAGGTAGGCTGGCGTTGATACCTGAGTACGTGCCGACCCACAAACGGGTCAATTCATCGCGATCAATGAATCGCACATCGATGTCATGAAACAGGCCAAGGGCGTCAAGCTGCGTCAGGAAGTCGGCCAGCGCCGTCTCAAGCGCAGCCGGCTTTTGATATTGCCCGGTAGTAACGAACCGAGCCGTCAACGACGGCTTGCCATTACGCACCTTTGGCACTTCCTTGAGGACAACATCAAACATCTGTCGGGCGTCCAACAGCACTTCGTCGGTAGCGGCATACGGCGTTTGAGTCGCAAATCGAAGAATACCTTCCTTAAATTTGAGGAACTCACCAAGATCAAAGCTTTCGGAGCGCTTTGCCTGCACGAACAGAACGTCTACGTCGTGGTTGCGGCGTTGCGATGCAAAAATCGCTTGCGCATCCTCGACAGAGGGCGTCACCACCTCATCGATAACGACCGCCACGCCGTCAATGCCCTCGTCGCCCGGCCCCGTAGACACATCGTCTAGATCGAAGGTCGCGCTGAAGCGACTGGAAAGCACGCAGTGCGTTGCAAACTTCTCAAATTGCTTGGCTTCGTCGTCCCCTTCAAGTCCAAAACTTTGCACAAAGCTTTCCAAGTGCGCTTTTACGATTCGGTGCATTTCGTCTCCCCAAGAAGCGACATAGTCTATCCAAAAACGCTTCCGGAATCACACACTCGTGGTCTCCATAAATCGACCGATCAGTGGTTCGACGATTTCAAAGCCCCGCATCTGCGCCAGCCCCAAACCGCACCCAGCTAGTCCGCACGCGACCGCCGCCGACGTATCGTGTCGTGCCCAAATAGGATCGCAGTTCGTGCGACATCTTCGAACGAACCTTCTGCCAGTGCCTTCCGGGTATTCCAAATGGTATCGAGAACGTCGCCAGTCCCTCGCGGCTGGGCCGTCTTCCCGAAACCCCGGAGAACGTCCAGTTCGGCCAGAAAACCCGTCCGCTCTCGCTCATCGGACCAGACACTGTAAATCTCTTCGAGACGCTGATCGGCCCATGACCATGGATCAGCCTTCGCCGACAAGATCCGCGCGCCACTGGTAATAGAACGCACAAGCGACGAGCGCGCGGGAATGTGCGTGCGTCGGCAACGATTGCAGATGGGCGTCAAGCACCTGAGCTTCATCGGGACCGGTATGTTGCGGTCGCCGACCATTGCAAATCCGTCACGCAGTCAGTGTATCGGGTGTACCACTCGCCCCGATCAACTGCCCGACAGTAGCTTCCGGCCGCTGAATGTCGAGACGCGGCAGTGACTTGATGATCTTCATCGTTTCGAGACGGAAAGCTGTTGAATCGACTGTGGCGACGGTCTGACTTGTTCGGCATGCCTTAAGCCAAAGATGGCTAACATCGATCAGCGACTATATCTCACATACCAGTCCGCAGTCTTCTGCGCCAACCAGCTTTCATACTGCGCAATGTGCTTCACCAGGCCTCGTACATCAGGCAGCAGAATAATTGCAAACCCGCCATGACTGCGATCAATCTCGCCAATCATCACTTGTTCGGCGTCGCGCCCATCACATGACATTAAATAGAGAGCATCGTGTCCCCGGATGCGTTTTGCCGCCCAATGTGCGAACAAATTCCGAAACGGTCTTCGAAATTCAAGTTCATCCAGACGCCCAACCGTACCAGGAATGTCTTCGACGGCAGGGTCCATCCGAGAAACCGCCGTCACCGCCATCTTCACCAGATCAGACGGCACAATGCGCTTTTTCTGCGGAACCAGACCTGCGTGAACAAATAAGGATACCGATCGGCGCAGGTTGAACTCGATAAAATTAGACGCCTGAATGAAAGCGCCGATCAAGACCAGATCGTCTGGACATAGATTCTCTAGGTGCGCCAGCGGATCTTCGCCCAACGCTGCGGCAAGACTTTCAATTTCCACGGTTGCGTATGACGTTGGCAATGTCATATGGAACTTGCAAAAGGTTAGATACGGCTACCCGCTGCACTACAGGCGGCCTTGGCTGCTAAATGTCGAAGCTTTGAACTGTCTCCCATCTGATCTCCCTTTCCCGGATTTTGGTTCAAGGCATGTCGGCATCTGTCGCCCATTCCCATTATCGCTGCGTGGCAACAACTACAGCATATCTAGCTGAATCGCATCAACGACACGGTCAAACGTCGAATGGACTTGCAACTTCACCTCCAAGAACCCGGTCGTTGGTCTTTGTTGGTCACTACGCGGTTGCCACTCGGCGAAATCCATCGGTACGCCATCGGTGCAAATCTTCGTACCGGGCAGAAAGGTAGCCTTCTAGTCGAGCCAGTTGAAGAAGCCTGTTCCACTAATGCCGACATATCGTTCAAGTTGCTGGCATACACGTTCTTCCGCACACGTGATCGCAGAGCACTGACACTCCTCACCCTCTCGAACCCGGATGGTCCGGGGTTTATTGAAGGTCCCCATGAAGGTCACCACCCATCCGAAGCCATTAACGTCTTTCCCGTTGTCGACGAGATAGTTGGTGAACCAGTCGATTACCTTCTTGTCAGCGATAGTTATCTCCCGCATCAAGGTGGACTGGCTGTATGGGCTCCGTCACAAAGTGAAACGTTAAGGCCAGTCGCCCCCATCGAATGACATCTGCTTCCCATCGGGTACCAAAAAAACCCCCTGTCTACCGGGTCAGTATCAATCAGAGAAAGCGCTTGCACGCCGTAACGCGCACATTTCGCAAGCGCCGGTTTAGTGAAACCGCAACGTGAGACTAGGACCTCGAAGTTGGCGTTTAACGTCCTGCGCCTTGGTAACGAATGCATCAACCACTGGTGTGTCAACCTTGCCGCGCAAGTCCTTACATTCAATGATCCCCAACATCGACTGACCCGCGAACGTCCCCCTAACAACCACATCGAATTGCCGTCTTTGGCCGAGTCGGTCAATTAGAAATTCGTTATGCACCACCGTGGCCAGTGGATCGATTTGCGACTGAATCGCGGCAACCACTTTCTCGAAGGCGGTGCCGGGCTGTTGAGTTTTTTGGCGACTTGACTACTTCATCTGGCAATCGAATTAGGGACGCATGGGAAGTATTATGCCTTTGGGCCAATCTGCCGATACCGGACGGGATCGCGAAGCATACGACATCAACTCCGCCTGAACCTCTTCCAGCAGACCGGCAACATCGCGGCATCGAGACTCACATAGTGCCGGTGCAGTACGTCACCACGCTTCGGCGCATATCCAAGGACGCTGTTGATCGCGTAGACTCACGTCCAGCGAATGGTCAGAGATTGTGGTCCAAGTCTTGTCCAAACGCTGTCCAAGTTCGCTAACCGATTTGGACAGGATCGAGCGCATCGGGAACGGTAAGTCTTTGATTTGTAAGACCGTCAGCGCAAGGCTACGGACGGAAAGCAGAACGTGCAAGGCGGTGGATCGGGGAATGTCGATCACCGATGTGAAGGTGCTTGAGAAGCACGGCGGGAAGTCGGGGGATTGGGTGGCGAGTTGACGACTGCCTGCGTCGTCAACCCGCGCCAACTTTAAAGCCTTGAGGCCTTGAGGCCTTAAAGCCTTGAAGCTTTAAAGCTTTAAAGCTTCGAAGCGAACGTAGCGCTCACTCCTCGTCGCTGTCGTCGTCCCCGTTGACGTCGGCTGCTGGTATACCGTAGCGCTTGACCAGTTCCGCCTTGAAACCGGTCAGCGCTTTCTGCTCGTCGCAAAGCTGGTACACGTAACTCAGTTGCGATGGCCAGTCCTTCAGTTCCGTGGCAAAAATCTTCAGGCGTTCGACAGTATCGAGTGCCCCGGCCTGATCGCCGCTCAACGCTTGCAGCACCGCATAGCGACGCAACACGGTTTCGCCCGGCAACAATGCCATGGCCTGTTTGTGCATGGCGAGCTTCTGTGGCAGATCCGTCGAATTCATCGGCAAAAGCGTCGCCAGACCATATTCGCCCCACGCCTGGAACAGGAACGACGGGTCCGCGCGATATTGCTCGGCGGGACGCTGGCCGTAGTACAGCACCTCGGCGCGCGCATAGTCGCGATACACCGGATACAGCGCGGCCAACCCGCCGAACACCACCACGGCAAAGACGCCGAACGACAGCCGTGCGGGCACGAACCGCAGCGGCCGCGTTTCCAACAGACCGAACACGAACATCGCCGGCAGCAGGAAGAACATGTACTGCTGCGGATATTCGACCAGCGCGTGCATGACCAGCACACCGATCAGCGCAATGCCGAATACGCGTGCCGAACTTTGCGGCGCGCGCACCACGCGCACGAGCCACGTAATCAGACCGAACAGCACGATCGCCAGCCCGACCAAACCGGTCTTCGCGAGCAGGTCGATGAAAATGTCGTGCGAATTGTTGGCGATCTCGACGCCGCCGAGCGACTTTGCAAACTGGTACTGATAGCTCGGAAATTCGCCCCAACCGACGCCCAGCAGCGGATGTGTCTTGAACATCGTCCAGCCGTATTTCCACAGCGCGAGGCGCGGCGCGATCTGGCCGGCGTCCTGAAAACGTTCCGCCGCGGACTGCCCGAGCTCCAGGTGATAGCGAACGTTGGCCCAGCGGATCAGCGCGTTGATCACGAAAAACAGTACGGCCAGCGCAATTGGAATGATCCACTCGCGGTTGCCGCGGCGTACCTGCGACTGGTCGCGCATCTGCGCGAACGCCATCCAGAAACCTGCCACCACGATCACACCCATCTGCAGCCACGGTCCGCGCGACACGGTCAGCGCAAGGCCCACCGCGAAAATCGTCGACACGAGGAACCAGATGCTTACAGCGATTCGCCGCGTTTGCACGAGGAACAGCGCGCCCGCCATCGCAAACGCGATGTAGGTGGCGAGGTGGTTAGCCTGAGCCATGTTGCCGAACGGCCGGCGCTCGACGGTCACGTTATAGGCGACCACGAGCGGCGACACGCGCACTTCGAGGTGAAACAACTGGATGATCTGGCAAAACACCGCAAACAGCCCGCCGACGATCAACGCCCCAGCCGCCCAGCGCAACGCGGTCTCGGTGAGCTTGGCACGCGTGAAACCGTAGCCGGCGTGCGTCGCCATGAAGGCCGCCAGCAGATAGCCGCCGCCGAGCCAGTTCATCGAAGGCTGCGAGACCGGCAATACCACCGACTGCGCGACCAGCAGCAGCCCGAACAGCAACGGCACCAGCGCGACCACCGGCGAGGCGAACGTCACACGCGGCTTGGCGCTCGCCACCAGCAGCACGACACCCGCGCCGGTCACCAGGTACAGGGCGAGTGCGGTGAATTCAGCGTAAAAGGTCGGAATCGGATACGTATGGTTGACAACTGCATAAGGCAGCACCAACGCGAGAGCCAACAAATTGAAAGACAGATAGCGCGCGAAAGGGGTGGGCATCGAGGAACCGGTGGGCGTCAGCAACCGGCGCACTATACAAAAAAATCCTCCTGCTGTGCGCCGGCCCGGCTGAAATATCCCAAAAATCAGCCTTTTACGTGCGGACGACTGCGACGCCGCCTCACTCGCGCGGTTATCGCGCGCTCATGTCGCATTCGTTCACGAACGGCACTCCGGTGGGGCGAGATTCGACGGCAACGTGGGCGCATCGGTGGGTGCCGGACCTGCGCCCGGCGCCGGCAGCGAGGACGCCGCTTTGCCGCCCGCGAAACATTCCCACGTGAGCGCACCCGCCTGCACCCCGCCCTTGCTCAGCGCGACGCGCGCAGTCGGCGCATCCGCATTGTCAGGCACCGACGGCACGAGCGTGAGCGTGTTCGAACCAACGGCTGCGACGCGCGTCGTGAAGGCGACGGTGATCTGGCCGGTGTCGTCGTCGACCCGAATGGACTCGACGTTGCGGGTGGCGGGCGGCGACGCATAGCCGCCGCTGAACGTGTTACCGCTCGCGGCGTTTTCAGCCACCGCCAGCCGCGCGGACGCCGCCAGCGAGAGCCCTTCGCCGACGCGGCTGCGAGCCAGATAGTCCTGATACGCGGGAATCGCATAGGCGGCGATCACGCCGACGATCGCGAGCACGATCATCAGTTCGATCAGCGTGAAACCGAAGCCGAGGCGTCGGCAGGCACGCGCGAGCCGCGCGGACCAGCCGGCCCGGCAAGATCGTGAGCGCGTGGCCAGCGAGGATTGGGAGTACGGGGAATAAGGCAAAGTGAAGATCATCGGCAGGCTCCTGAAACGAAAACGCCTGCCCCACGGATCGGGAACAGGCGTATCAATCGTAGCCAGCGGCGTTCGTGTCAGACAGTCAGCCGAATGGCTAACGTTGCAGCGCAGTTCGACTCACGTCGACACCGGAGCGTGTCTCAAGCCGCCGCACGATGGGCATTGCGGCGCTTGAGCAGATAGCCGAGGACGACGACGAACAACGCCCCCGCGATGCTCATGCCGTATTCGGCCCACGGCGTATCGAGGACCGGCCAACGATCGCCTGCCGGGTCGTTGATGATCAGCCCGCCCGCGATCCAGCCCAGCAGCGCGGCGCCGAGCGTGATGACGATCGGGAAGCGGTCGAGCAGCTTGAGAACCAGCTGGCTGCCCCACACGATCAACGGAATGCTCACCACCAGGCCGAAAATCACCAGCGCCAGACGGTGCTCGGGATCGGCAGCCTCAGCCGCGCCCGCGATCGCGATCACGTTGTCGAGGCTCATCACCGCGTCGGCCACGATGATGGTCTTGATCGCCGACATCAGCTTGTCGGCCGGCTTGACGTTCTCATGCGGGTCGTGCGCCGGCGCCATCAGACGCACGCCGATCCACAGCAGCAACAGTCCGCCCGCGAACTTGAGCAGCGGCACATCGAGCAGCGCGACCGCGAACGCGATCAACGCCACGCGCAGCACGATCGCGCCTGCCGTGCCCCACAGCACGCCTTTCGTGCGTTGGGCCGGCGGCAAATTGCGGCAGGCCAGCGCGATCACGACCGCGTTATCGCCGCCCAGCAGAATGTCGATAACGATGATCTGGATGACGGCGCCCCAGTGGAGCGTGGCGAAGAACTCGAGCATGATTGAAAGAATAAGAAGAAATGCGGCGAGCGGCCAATAAAAAAGCGGAGGAGTCTACACTCCCCCGCTTTTTTTACCGCGCGCTCACGAAAGGACTTCGTAAGCGTATCAAAAAACGCGCCGTGACAGCACGCGAATTTCGATTTACAGCATTGCCTTGAGAAGACGCGCCATTTCCGACGGGTTCTTCGTGACCTTGATGCCGCACGCGTCCATGATTTCCAGCTTCGCTTCAGCGGTGTCAGCACCGCCCGAGATCAGCGCGCCGGCGTGGCCCATGCGCTTGCCCGGAGGCGCCGTGACGCCGGCGATGAAGCCGACCACCGGCTTCTTCATGTTGTCCTTGATCCACTCCGCAGCGTTCGCTTCGTCCGGACCACCGATCTCGCCGATCATGATGACGGCGTCCGTTTCCGGATCGTCGTTGAACATCTTCATCACGTCGATGTGCTTCAGACCGTTGATCGGGTCGCCGCCGATACCGACTGCCGACGACTGGCCGAGGCCGATCGCCGTCAATTGACCGACTGCTTCGTACGTCAGCGTGCCCGAACGCGACACGACGCCGATGCGGCCCTTGCGGTGGATGTGACCCGGCATGATGCCGATCTTCAGTTCGTCCGGCGTGATCGTGCCCGGGCAGTTCGGTCCGAGCAGCAGCGTCTTGCTGTTCTTTGCGCGCATGCGTGCCTTGAGCTCGATCATGTCACGGACAGGAATGCCTTCCGTAATACAGATCGCCAGATCCAGATCGGCTTCGACGGCTTCCCAGATCGCAGCCGCAGCACCTGCCGGCGGCACGTAAATCACCGACACGGTCGCGCCCGTTTCAGCCTTGGCTTCAGCGACGCTAGCGTAGATAGGAATGCCTTCGAAGTCTTCGCCGGCACGCTTCGGGTTCACGCCCGCAACGTACGCTTCGCGGCCGTTTGCATATTCACGGCAAGCACGCGTGTGGAACTGACCGGTCTTGCCGGTGATGCCCTGCGTGATGACCTTGGTGTCTTTGTTAATCAGAATCGACATGTATTGACCTCTGTTCGTTTGGCGTCATGCGGCGGCGCCGCGAGGCGGAATGTTCTCGCCCGCAGCGCGTGCACGCCGCCATTCGTAATCCTGGTGAACGCGCTCGGGAACGGCTTACGCCTTGCCCGCAGCGGCCGCGACGACCTTCTGAGCCGCTTCTTCCATGCTGTCAGCCGCGATGATCGGCAGACCGGATTCAGCGAGCATCTTCTTGCCGAGGTCTTCGTTCGTGCCCTTCATGCGGACCACGAGCGGCACCTTCAGCGAGACGGCCTTAGACGCTGCGATCACGCCTTCCGCGATCACGTCGCAACGCATGATGCCGCCGAAAATGTTGACCAGAATCGCGGTCAGGTTCGGGTTCTTCAGCATGATCTTGAACGCTTCCGTGACCTTCTCGGTCGTGGCGCCACCGCCCACGTCCAGGAAGTTCGCCGGTTCGCCACCGAACAGCTTGATGGTGTCCATCGTTGCCATTGCGAGGCCAGCGCCGTTCACGAGGCAGCCGATGTTGCCGTCGAGCGAGATGTACGCGAGGTCGAACTTCGAGGCTTCGACTTCAGCCGGATCTTCTTCGTCCAGATCGCGATACGCGACGATTTCCGGGTGACGGAACAGTGCGTTCGAATCGAAGTTGAACTTGGCGTCCAGCGCGATGACCTTGCCGTCGCCGGTCAGGATCAGCGGGTTGATTTCGGCCAGCGATGCGTCGGTTTCCCAGAATGCCTTGTACAGGCCTTGCAGGATCGCGCGCGCTTGCGGCAGCGAAGCGGCGGGCACGCCGATCTTCGTGGCCAGTTCGTCGGCTTCAGCGTCTTTCAGACCGGTTGCCGGGTCGACGGCGATCTTGTGGATCAGCTCAGGCGTCTTTTCCGCGACTTCTTCGACGTCCATGCCGCCTTCGCTCGATGCCATCACGACGATCTTCTGCGAGACGCGATCGATCACGAGGCCGACATACAGTTCCTTCTTGATGTCAGCGCCTTCTTCGATCAGCAGGCGATTCACCTTCTGGCCTTCCGGACCGGTCTGGTGCGTGACGAGCTGCATGCCGAGGATCTGTTCCGAGTACTCGCGAACCTGATCCAGCGACTTGGCGACCTTCACGCCGCCGCCCTTGCCACGGCCACCCGCGTGGATCTGAGCCTTCACGACCCATACCGGGCCGCCGAGCTCTTCCGCGGCCTTGACCGCATCATCCACCGAGAAGACCGGCTTGCCGCGCGGTACCGCGACGCCGAATTTCCGCAGGATTTCCTTACCCTGGTACTCGTGAATCTTCATGCGTGATTCCCTTCAGTCTGAGAGTTGGATTGAACTTCGTTTCCGCTGCCGTCGTTCATGCCGGACGCGTTGCCGCCCTCGCCTGTCTGGCGGACTGCCCCGTCGCCTGACGATGCCGCGCGATCCGCTGTATACGGAGCGCGGCCATACCAGCGCGGATAAAACTGCTGCACCGCCTCGCCGTCGAAACGCAGCGCGTGGCAGCGTCCCAGCTGGAATGGCGGCTTATCGTTGGAATGCTCGCCTGTGCTGTTAGACGATCCGTCTCCTGAACCTGCGTTCGCGCCCGGCGTGCTGTCACCGGTATCCCAGACTTCACCCGCGAATGCCTGAATCGCAGCGGTCGGCAGGATCGCGCACAGCTCGGTGAGATGCGTGCAACCAGCCGTGCCGCCGAGCAAACGGGCAGACTCACGACGGAAGTTTTGACGGAGATTGAGCCCGATGAGGGCACGGTAGGCGGGATTGCTGGCTTGGCACAAACCTGGATAGGGCACCCAGTCGGACGACGCCTCGGCGTCGACGACATTGAGCTTGCGATCGATGGTGATGCGAAGCCAGAGTTCATGGATCGGCTGACCATTGGGCCGGACGCCCGACGCAAGCATCACGTCACGCGGTTTTTCGTCAGTCAAGCACGCTTCCACATCCCACAGGCCATCGGCTCGCTCATAGGCTTCCGCTCGGATTGCGCGACGATGGCGCAACTGACGGGACACGGGCTGGGAGAGCGGCATGCGGGAAGGAAAGGCCGGATTGGAAAACCCACGAATTTTAGCATACTGGGTATTTGAGACAGGGCGGATCGCGCAGGGCCGCGCCATGCGTGGCTGAGAGGGAAACGGACGGTCCCAAAGGGTTTGTACGCGAACGACGGACGACGCGGCTACTCGCCGCTCCACTCCTCGTCGATTCCCTTGAGGATTTTGCCGATCGTGGCGCCCGAAAATCCGCGCGAGGCCAGAAAGCGCTGCTGTTTCGCCCGTTCGGCGGGCGTTTCGGGAAGCCGGCCGAACTTCTTTTGCCAAACGGCATGCGCACGTGCGAGTTCGGTTTCGCGCAGTTGCGCACTGGCCTCTTCGACGAGCGTCTGGTCGACCGAATGCTGCTTCAATTCGCCGACGATCCGGCTCGCGCCCAATCGCGACGAGCGGCGATGGATCAGGCTTTCGGCAAAGCGCGAATCGGACAGCCAGTTTTCGGCTTCCAGCGAGTCGAGCACGGTGTCGAGCGAATCGGTTTCCTCGACGAACGGCTTCAGCTTGCGCGCCAGTTCGGTGCGGCTGTATTCGCGGCGGGATAGATAGCCGAGCGCGCGGCCTTTTAAAGACCGTGCCGGACGTTTGGATTGTTTGGCTTCGTCTTGCCCGGGTTTCGCCTCGCCAGGAACGCGACGTGAGCGGGTATAGGTGGTTTCGGAGGGATCCGAGCCTACGGGCGGTGGGAATTCAGACTGCGCGCGCTGCGGATTGCGGCCCGCAGCGCGGTCGTGTGCGTCGAACGATTCGAATGGATCGAACGACTCGTCGTCTTCATCACGCGGGCCGTCCGCGTGGCGTCCGGAATCGGACAACGGCCGGCCCTTGCGTATCACGTGATGGTTACTCTTCTTCGTCCGCGACTTCAGCGGCTGCGCCGGTCACGGCTTCCGCCATGGCATTCACGCCCAGCGATTCACGGATACGGTTTTCGATCTCGCGAGCAATATCCGGATTTTCGCGCAGGAATTCACGCGCGTTGTCCTTACCCTGACCGATACGTTCGCCGCTGTAGCTGTACCACGCGCCGGCCTTGTCGACGATCTTGGCCTGCACGCCCAGATCGATGATTTCGCCCTGACGCGAAATGCCTTCGCCGTAGAGAATGTCGAAAATCGCTTCGCGGAACGGCGGCGCAACCTTGTTCTTCACCACCTTCACGCGCGTTTCGTTGCCGATCACTTCGTCGTTCTTCTTGATCGAACCGATACGGCGAATGTCCAGACGCACCGACGCGTAGAACTTCAGCGCGTTACCACCCGTGGTGGTTTCCGGATTGCCGAACATCACGCCGATCTTCATGCGGATCTGGTTGATGAAGATCACGAGACAGTTCGTGCGCTTGATCGTGCCGGTGAGCTTGCGCAGCGCTTGCGACATCAGACGCGCTTGCAGACCCGGCAGCGAGTCGCCCATTTCGCCTTCGATTTCAGCCTTCGGCACGAGTGCCGCGACCGAGTCGATCACGATCATGTCGATCGAGCCCGAGCGCACGAGTGCGTCGGCGATTTCGAGCGCCTGTTCACCGGTATCCGGCTGCGAAACCAGCAACTCGTTCACGTTCACGCCGAGCTTGCCCGCGTACTGGATGTCCAGCGCGTGTTCCGCGTCGATAAACGCCGCCGTGCCGCCGAGCTTCTGCATTTCGGCGACGACCTGCAACGTCAGCGTGGTTTTACCGGACGATTCCGGGCCATAAATTTCGACCACACGGCCACGCGGCAAACCGCCGACGCCCAGAGCGATGTCGAGGCCGAGCGATCCGGTTGAGACCACCTGGATGTCTTCGACCGCCTCACCTGCGCCGAGCCGCATGACCGACCCTTTGCCGAACTGCTTTTCGATCTGTGCGAGTGCGGCAGCGAGTGCCTTGCTCTTTTCAGCCGTCAGTCCAGCCGAGCCTTTCTTGCTTTCTTCCATGAATCGTCCTTTGCTATGATGAACGGCGTCTGAGGCAGATGTGCAGCCCACTTTGAAAGGACAGCACACGAAACCCAGACACTGTATAAAAAAACAGTAGTTTTGGCAAGCACGATTCTCATGCGAACGCGCATTTTTACCGTCGCGCTGCCCAACTACCCACAATAATTTTCGGAGACCGCTGTGCGCCGGGGGACACCCCACGGTGCCGGCAAGGCCAGGCTGGCGCACCATGCGAATTCTGATTGCCGAAGACGACAGCATACTCGCGGACGGTCTGGTTCGATCACTCCGCCAATCGGCCTATGCCGTCGATCACGTGAAGAGCGGCGTCGAAGCCGATACCGCGCTGTCGATGCAATCTTTCGACCTGCTGATTCTCGATCTGGGCCTGCCGCGCATGTCCGGCCTCGAGGTGTTGCGACGCCTGCGCGCGCGCAATTCCACCCTCCCGGTGCTGATCCTGACCGCGGCGGACAGCGTCGACGAACGCGTCAAGGGTCTCGACCTCGGCGCCGACGACTACATGGCCAAACCCTTCGCGCTGAACGAACTCGAAGCACGCGTGCGCGCCCTGACGCGGCGCGGCGCGGGCGGCGGCCCGACGGTCGTGCGGCACGGCTCGCTGTCGTTCGACCAGGTCGGCCGGATCGCCTATGTCAACGAGCAGGTGATCGATCTGTCGGCGCGCGAACTGGGTTTGCTCGAAGTACTGCTGCAACGGATCGGCCGGCTGGTATCGAAGGAACAACTCGTCGATCATCTGTGCGAATGGGGCGAGGAAGTTAGCAACAACGCGATCGAGGTCTACGTGCATCGCCTGCGCAAGAAAATCGAGCCGAGCGGCGTGCGCATCATCACCGTGCGCGGTCTGGGCTACTGCCTCGAGAAAGCGGCCTCGCCGGCGAGCGTGAGCACGAACGCCATGACCACGCCCCCGCCCGCCGAGCCCGAACCGCCCGGCTCGCCGCCGTCCGGCGCGATGCCGGCGAGCCATCACTACAAATAGAGGACGCCCATGTCCGCACGCGCAGACCGCGCTACGGCGCACGCGGCGGACCTCGACGAGGCGCGCGACGAGCGCTACGCCAACCCGTTCGCCCCGCCAGACGAAACCGAAGCCGCCGCCCAGGCTCGCCCGCGCTCGCTGTTCGGCGAGATTCTCGACTGGATGCTGGCGCCGCTGCTGCTGCTTTGGCCGATGAGTCTCGCGGTCACCTATCTGGTCGCCAAGTCGATCGCGAACAGCCCGTTCGACCGTGCACTGGAAACCGACGCTTACGTGCTGGCCCGCCAGATTCACCCGGTGAACGGCGTGGCGGAACTGACGCTGCCCGACTCCACGCGCGACTTTCTGCGCGCGGACAACGTGGACAGCGTGTTCTACCAGGTGCTCGGCACGCGCGGCGAACTGGTGGGCGGCGAGCGCGACATGCCGCTGCCGCACGAGGAAGACCGCCCGCAGCCGGGTCTCGTCGAATTTCGTGACGACGTGCTGCGCGGCAACGATATCCGCGTCGCCTACACGACCGTCGAGTTTCCGCAGACGCCCGGCGCGCAACCCGTGCTGGTGCAGGTCGCCGAGACGCTCGACAAACGCAGCCAGCTCGCCAACGACATCATCAAAGGCGTAATCCTCCCGCAGTTCGTGATTCTGCCGCTCGCGATCCTGCTGGTATGGTTCGGACTCTCGCGCGGCCTCGCGCCGCTGCACGCGCTGCAAGCGCATATCCGCGCGCGCCGCCCGGACGACCTGTCGCCGCTCGAGGCGCGCCGCGCGCCGCCGGAAATCGAGCCGCTCGTGACCTCGTTCAACGATCTGCTGACACGTCTCGAACAGAACATGGAGCTGCAGAAGCGCTTTATCGCGGACGCCGCGCATCAGATGAAAACCCCGCTTGCCGGCCTGCGCACGCAGGCCGAACTGGCGCTGCGTCAGGATGCCTCAGCGGAAGTGCATCGCTCGCTCGAGCAGATCGCCACCAGTTCGGAACATGCTGCGCGGCTCGTCACGCAACTACTGGCGTTGGCGCGCGCGGAGAACCGCATGTCGGGCCAGGTTTTCACGCCGGTCGAAGTGACGGAGGTCGCACGCAACGCAGTGCGCGACTGGGTCCAGGCGGCGCTCGCCAAGCAGATGGATCTGGGCTACGAAGCGCCTGAAGAACCCGTCGAAGTGGACGGCAATCCGGTCATGCTGCGCGAAATGCTGTCCAACCTGATCGACAACGCCATCCGCTATACGCCGCCGGGCGGGCGCATCACCGTCAGAGTGCGGCATGACGCGGCAGCGCGGCTCGTGCACCTGGAAGTCGAGGACACCGGCCTCGGCATTCCGGTCGCCGAGCGCTCGCGGGTGATCGAGCGCTTCTACCGGATTCTCGGCCGCGAAGGTGACGGCAGCGGCCTCGGACTTGCGATCGTCCGCGAGATCGCGACCATGCACGGCGGCGAGCTGACAATCGACGACAACGTCTATCAAACTTCGCCGCGACTTGCCGGCACACTCGTACGCGTCAGTTTGCATGTGCATGAACGGGCCGGGACTTACCCTAACGCGACTTGAATACGTCAGGTTGCCGATTCAATTTTGAGATACGTTGATCGCAAATTAGGCCTATTTGCCGCCAGATAGGCACATTTTTGTCGAAAACCAACAACACAGACGATGCTGCAATTTCACCCCGCCACGTCAGTACGCCGTAAGTTTCCACTCCAATAATCGGTTTCACGGGAACGCCGTTACCGGCGAACCGCGTGCATATCAATATTGGAGACGACATATGGCTACCGTTGGCGGGCAAATCTCGCACGTGCCGATGACGCGCGAAGAGAAGCGGGTGATCTTCGCATCGTCGCTGGGTACGGTTTTCGAGTGGTACGACTTCTATCTGGCCGGCTCGCTGGCGGCCTTCATCAGCAAGAGCTTCTTCTCCGGCGTCAATCCGACAGCCGCCTTCATCTTCACGCTGCTCAGCTTCGCGGCCGGCTTCGCGGTCCGGCCGTTCGGCGCGATCGTGTTCGGGCGGCTCGGCGATATGGTCGGGCGCAAGTACACGTTCCTCGTGACGATCGTGATCATGGGCCTGTCGACGTTCCTGGTCGGCTTCCTGCCAGGCTACGCGTCGATCGGCTTCGCGTCGCCCGTGATCTTCATTGCGATGCGGATGCTGCAAGGCCTCGCGCTCGGCGGCGAGTACGGCGGCGCCGCCACCTACGTGGCCGAACACGCACCGGCGGGACGCCGCGGCTTCTATACGGCCTGGATCCAGACGACTGCCACGCTCGGCCTGTTCCTGTCGCTGCTGGTGATTCTCGGCGTGCGCACGGCAATGGGTGAGGACGCGTTCGGCGTCTGGGGCTGGCGCATTCCGTTCATCGTCTCGATCCTCCTGCTGGCCGTGTCGGTGTGGATTCGTCTGCAACTGCACGAATCGCCGGTGTTCGAGCGCATCAAGGCCGAAGGCAAGACCTCCAAAGCGCCGCTGTCCGAAGCCTTCGGCCAGTGGAAGAACCTGAAGGTCGTGATTCTCGCGCTGATCGGCCTCACCGCCGGCCAGGCCGTGGTCTGGTACACGGGCCAGTTCTACACGCTGTTCTTCCTGACGCAGACGCTGAAGGTGGACGGCAGCAGCGCCAACATCATGATCGCGATCGCGCTCCTGATCGGCACGCCGTTCTTCCTGTTCTTCGGCTCGCTGTCGGATCGCATCGGCCGCAAGCCGATCATCATGGCCGGCCTGCTGATCGCCGCGTGCACGTACTTCCCGCTGTTCAAGGCGCTGGCGCACTACACCAACCCGGCACTGGAAGCGGCGACCGCGAAAGCGCCAATCGTCGTGATCGCGAATCCGGACGAGTGCTCGTTCCAGTTCAACCCGGTCGGCACCACGAAGTTCACGAGTTCCTGCGACATCGCCAAGAGCGCGCTCTCGAAGGCCGGCTTGAACTACGAGAACGTCGCCGCGCCCGCGGGCGCGCTGGCGCAGATCAAGGTCGGCGATACGGTGATCAACACGTATGACGGCAAGGCCGCGGACGCCAAGGATCAAGGCAAGGCGTTCGACAAGACCCTCGCGACGACGCTGAAGACCGCCGGTTACGCGCCGAAGGCCGATCCCTCGCAGATCAACTGGCCAATGTCCGTGGTGATCCTGACGATCATGATGATCTACGTGACGATGGTCTACGGCCCGATCGCGGCAATGCTGGTGGAGATGTTCCCGACGCGCATCCGCTATACCTCGATGTCGCTGCCGTATCACATCGGCAATGGCTGGTTCGGCGGCTTCCTGCCGGCCACCGCCTTCGCGATCGTGGCGGCGAAGGGCAATATCTTTTCGGGGCTGTGGTATCCGATCGTGATCGCGCTCGTCACCTTCGTGGTCGGCATGCTGTTTGTCCGGGAAACCAAGGACTCGGACATCTACGCGAAGGATTGACGCGTCTGATGAACGGAATGGCTTCTTGAAAAAGTTGTGCGCCGGGGGTTGACAGCCTCCGGCGCCGTCAGCATAATCTCGCTTCTTTTGGCGAATTAGCTCAGTTGGTTAGAGCGACGGAATCATAATCCGCAGGTCCGGGGTTCGAGTCCCTGATTCGCCACCAGTTGCAAGAAAAAGCCGCTGATCCGCAAGGTTCGGCGGCTTTTTTGTTTTGGCTTTCCGAACTGCAACTACAGCAACTTCAAGGAGGTTTCTTGATGACGTTCCGCACCGCCGCGCTTTCCGTGGCTACCGCTTCCATCGCGTTTCTCAGCGGCACTGCCGCATGCGCCGCTCAGGCTCAGACATCGCCCGACAGTCAGTGGCGCACCAGCGCGACCACGCTATCCACGCTGCTCCAGGACGGCTACAAGATCGTCGCCGTCGTGAACGGCGCTCATAGCAGCGCGGGCCCGGCCGACACGATTTTCGTCCAGCGCGATCAGAGCGCGTTCAAATGCATCGACCCGCAGCAGACCGATGCAAAAACGAGAACATCCGTTGCGCCACCGGCATGTTTCGAGCTGGTGCCGCCGTCGGGAGCGTCGGGGACGCCCGAGTCGAAATAGTCGGCACGCGGCGCGCCGAAGCGCGCCGTCAACCGCACGCGCTGCGCCGATCTTCAGAATGTGAAGCTACGGCTTGAGGGGCCGGTGCTGGCGCCGACGCGTTCGACACCGCCGGTCAACCAACAGCGTCCCTCCCGTCACCGATCCACCAACCGGCTCAGATTGCCGCGCACCCGCTGCAACAACGCAATCAACTGCTTCGCTTCCTCATCGGTGAAGCCGTTCAGTGCTTCGAGCGCGACTTCGTCGCCGACCTTGCGCGCTTTGCCGAGCGTGCGCTCAGCCTTCGGCGTCATGCGCACCTGGCGCTCGCGGCGGTCCTGCGGATTGGCCGTCCGCTCGATCCAGCCTCCCTCTTCCATCCGATCCAGCAGACGACCCGCCGAGATCGGCGCGACCTCGAGCAGGTCCGCAAGCCGCGCCTGATTGGTGTCGCCGTAATGCGCGAGATAGGCCAGCACGCGGCACTGCGCGCGCGTCAAATCGACCGACGACTTCGCAAGGTCGTCGAAACGCTTGCCTGTCAGCCGGCCGACATCGGAAATCAGAAAGCCGAAGCGCTCATCGAGTTGGGTTTTCATGCGCGGATTATACGAAGGCATTCGTTTTTCAGCGTTGAAACGGGCGCAATTCAGGCTCCGCATAATTCCCGATGGCCGGCGCGCGCGCAACCGATATACTAAGCATGCTTACTATATCGACGACCCCGCTCATTCATGTCTTCCGACACCCCGGCGGCCAGCGCCGCCGCGCCGCTCAACCGCCCGATGATCACCGTCTCGATCATGCTGGCGACGTTGATCCAAACGCTCGACAGCACGATCGCCAACGTGGCGCTGCCGCATATGCAGGGCACGCTGTCCGCGTCGCAGGATGAAATCACGTGGGTGCTGACCTCGTACATCGTCGCCGCCGCGATCGCCACGCCGCTTACCGGCTGGCTGTCCGACCGGCTGAGCGTCAAGCGTCTGCTGATCTTCGCGATCGGCGGCTTCACGGTGTCGTCGGCGCTGTGCGGTTTGTCGGAGACGCTCACGCAGATCGTCGCGTCGCGTTTGCTGCAAGGGATTTTCGGCGCGTCGCTGGTGCCGCTGTCGCAGTCCATCCTGCTCGACATCAATCCGCGCGAGAAGCAGGGACAGGCCATGGCCGTGTGGGGCATGGGTGTGATGGTCGGACCGATTCTCGGGCCGACGCTCGGCGGCTGGCTTACCGACAGCTACAACTGGCGCTGGGTGTTTTTCATCAACGTGCCGATCGGCGCGTTCGCGCTGTTCGGCGTGGCGACCTTCCTGCCCGCGCGCGAACCGAAACACGACGCCAGGTTCGACGCATTCGGCTTCGCCACGCTGGGTCTCGCCATCGGCGCATTGCAGGCCATGCTCGATCGCGGCGAGCAACTGGACTGGTTCGGCTCTAATGAAATAGTCGTCGAGGCGCTGCTCGCGGCCATCAGCTTCGCGTTTTTCCTCGTGCACACGGCCACGGTCGGCGAGAAATCGTTCTTCAAATACGAACTGTTGAAGGACCCGAACTTCGCCACGGGGACGTTTTTCATCTTCGTGATCGGCGCGGTGATGTACGCGACGCGCGCGTTGCTGCCGCCCATGCTGCAGAACCTGATGAACTATCCGGTCGCGACCACCGGCCTCGTCACTGCGCCGAGCGGCGCGGGCACGATGGTCGCCATGCTGTTCGCCGGGCGCCTGCTGAAGCGGATCGATGCACGGCTTCTGCTGCTCACGGGCTTTCTGATCTCGGCGTTCGCGCTCTGGCAGATGATGCATTACACGATCGTGCTGTCGGCGTCGGACATTGTCTGGCCCGGGGTGATTCAGGGCTTCGGGCTTGGGCTCGTGTTCGTGCCGCTGAGCGCGCTGACCTTCTCGACGCTCACGCCGGAACTGCGCGCGGATGGCACCGCGACGTATAGCCTGATGCGCAACATCGGCAGCAGTATCGGCATTTCGATCGTGCAAACGCTGATGACGCGCAACACGCAGGTCTCGCATGCGGACCTCGCGGCCAATATCACGCCCTTCAATCCCGCCGTCCAGCCGATGCTCAACAACGGCTCGACTTACGACATGGCCGCGCTGAACGCGTCGATCACCCAGCAGGCGTCGATGATCGCGTATCTGAACGACTTCAAGCTGATGTTCATGGCGACGCTGCTGGTTATTCCGCTTCTGCTGTTGATCCGCCCCGCGCATAAGGCGGCGGATGCGTCGGTGGCGCATGCCGCGATGGATTGAGACGCGGCACTGACCCGGCTAGTGACCGTCGCAGCGGGCTGCGCGCGGCGCCCGCGTCTAAGCTTCGATCCGCCCGCGCGTCACACCCAACAGTGCCGCCATCGCCGCCCGCGCCGCCGCTGCGTCGCGATCGCGAATCGCTTCGAACACCGCCGTATGCTCGGCCAGCGACGCATTGAACACCTCCGCGCGTTTTGCATTCAGGCGCAGTTGCGCTTCGAGCGTGCGTTCGATCAGCGTGCCGAGGGGAATCAGCAATTCGTTGCTGCACGCGGTCAGCACGCTCAAATGGAACCGCAGATCGGCACGCACCCATTCGTCGACATTGCGCGCCGCCACCATGGCTTCATGAGACGCGGCGAGCGCATAGAAAGTGTCGTCTGTATATGAAGCCGCCGCCAGACTCGCGGCATATGGCTCGATCATCTCGCGCATTTCCTGCAGCTTGAGCGCAAAAGCCATCGGCTCAGCGACCCGCGAGTACCAGTCGAGCACGTCGACATCGAGCAGATTCCACGCGCGTTTCGGACGCACGCGCGTACCCACACGCGGACGCGATTCGATCAAGCCTTTCGAAGTCAACGTGCGCAACGCCTCGCGCAACACCGTGCGGCTCACGCCGAACGTTTCCATCAACTCCGCTTCGCGCGGCAGGATCGAATCGGGCGCGTAGTCGCCGCGCAGAATCGCGGTCGCCAGCTGATGGGCGACACGCCCATGCAGATCGTGCTGAATAGCTTTCTCCTGGCGGCCTTGCGCCGCTATTGATAGGGGAACAGAGGCCGGAACGAGCGCGATTATCCGGCATCTCAACCGTGAGATCACTGCTTTGACAACGCCATGCCGAGACGCGTGTCTTGCCACTATCTGGCAAATAATACTATTAATAGTACTTAAATGCCCTTTTGTTGTAGCATGTGAATCCTCGAAATAGTTTGCAGACGCCTAAGGCCGATGCTTTGCATAGGGCCGAAGTAAGCGCCAAAGCGCCAACTCCGGCCGACAAGGAGACGCACACCATGAAAATCACCAAGCTCGAAACCTTCATCGTTCCGCCGCGCTGGTGCTTCCTGAAAATCGAAACCGACGAAGGCATCGTCGGCTGGGGCGAGCCCGTGGTGGAAGGCCGCGCGCACACGGTGGCGGCCGCCGTGGAAGAACTGTCGGACTATCTGATCGGCAAAGACGCGCTTCTGATCGAAGACCACTGGCAGGTCATGTACCGCTCCGGCTTCTATCGCGGCGGCCCGATCACCATGAGCGCGATCGCCGGCGTCGACCAGGCGCTGTGGGACATCAAGGGCAAACATCATGGCGTGCCGATTCATGCGCTGCTCGGCGGCCAGGTGCGCGACAAGATCAAGGTGTATTCGTGGATCGGCGGCGACCGTCCGAGCGACGTGGCCAACAACGCGCGCGCCGTGGTCGAGCGCGGCTTCAAGGCCGTGAAGATGAACGGCTCCGAAGAGTTGCAGATCATCGACACCTTCGACAAGGTGCAAGGCGTCATCAACAACGTCGCAGCCGTGCGCGAGGCGGTCGGACCGAACATCGGCATCGGCGTGGATTTCCACGGCCGCGTGCACAAGCCGATGGCCAAGGTGCTGGCGAAGGAACTCGACCCGTACAAGCTGCTCTTCATCGAAGAGCCGGTGCTGTCGGAGAATGCCGAAGCGTTGCGCGACATCGTCAATCAGACCAACACGCCGATCGCATTGGGCGAGCGTCTTTACTCGCGCTGGGACTTCAAGCACATCCTGTCGGGCGGCTACGTCGACATCATTCAGCCGGACGCGTCGCACGCGGGTGGCATAACCGAGTGCCGCAAGATTGCGTCGATGGCGGAAGCCTACGATGTCGCGCTCGCGCTGCATTGCCCGCTCGGCCCGATCGCTCTGGCGACCTGTCTGCAGATCGATGCCGTGAGCTACAACGCGTTCATCCAGGAACAGAGCCTCGGCATCCACTACAACCAGGGCAACGACCTGCTCGATTACATCAAGAACCCGGAGGTCTTCAAATACGAAGACGGCTTCGTGTCGATTCCGCAGGGCCCGGGCCTTGGCATCGAGGTCAACGAGGAGAAAGTGCGGGAGATGGCCAAGGTCGGCCATCGCTGGCGCAATCCGGTGTGGCGCCATGAGGATGGCAGCGTCGCCGAATGGTAATTGCGTGAAGGAACGCCGCCCGCGGGCGGCGTTTTTGTTTGCGTCGACGACCGCATCGCCGATGCGGCGCGCGCGTTACGGTGACGTGACGCGTGGGCCGTCGCAGTAACGTAACATCCCGGACCGAACAAGCTCGAACGCGCGTTTATCGCGCTCTGCCCAGACCCGCACGCATCCCCGCAAAGCCTTGTCCAGAAAGGTTTTCAAGCCGTCCGTTCGGCATCAGACAGAAATATGGCCCGCTCCTTGCTCAAATGCATTCAAACGACAAATGCATCGGGGAAAATCATGGGCGAGTTCCTTCCAGACTATCTGCTCCGCGAACAGGCCGCCGTCGGCGCGTTGGTGGTTTTCGGCGTGCTGCGCATCATCGGCGCGGCACTCGCATTCGAACGCGGCTGGCGCATCTCAGTTGTCGAGAAATGCTTCATCGGCGCCGCAGTGCTGTACTGCCTGCCGCAACTCTTCGATCTGCTCACGCATATGTACGGCTCGCGCGCCGCGGGCGCCGAACTGGAAGGCAAAGCCGCGGGCTGCGCCATCGCGCTCTTTTGCGCGCCGATCCTCGGCCATCGGCTTGGTCTCGAATAAGCGGCGCCTCGCCATGCAATTGGCCAAGCGGCTCATGAGGCGGCCAAAACCCACGTTTCGCGCGGGCGACGTCCTGAAGCTGAAGTCAGGCGGCCGCCCGATGACCGTCACCTGGAGCGGCCCAGTGTTGTTCGCGCCGGGCAACTGGCTGATTTGCCAATGGTTTAGCAATACCGGCGAGTTGCAGCAGGAGATGTTTCCGGAGGAGACCCTGGAGCGGACGAGCCGCGTGCTCGCCGCCTGAAAAGTGTAGTAACGGATTGCTGGCCACCGCCAGGCGACCGTGTGTATTGCGCCGCACGCTTTTGCCGTGCGGCGCTTTTTTATGTGGCCGACGTCGCGCTTGCGAGACGTCGCGGACCTGAACCCTTGCGGACGCGATTGCGGTTCAGGTGCCGCCGCTCATGTCGCCCGACCCGCCACGACCTCGCGCCACGCTGTCAGCCGAGTCCGAGCGCGGCGAACGCCGGCACGCTATGCGACAGCGCGGCCGCCGCGACGAACACGCCGATCATCGCCAGTGCTTCCAGATACAGCACGTTGACGAAGGTGTGGGCATCCATAGTCGAGGCGGTGCGGCGCAGGCGCGGCAGCGCCAGAAAGCGGTTGAGTCCGCCGAGCACGAGCGCGAGCGCGACCAGCGCAAGCTTGAGCATCAGCACATGTCCCCACGTGCTGAGTTCAATCGCCTCGAACGACCCACCCGAACCCCGCACCGCGTTGAAAATGCCGGAGAGCAGCACGAGCGCAACCGCCACCACCGACACGTTCGACACCTGCGTCGCCGTGCGGATCAACATACCGCGCGCGGTCGAGGTGCCGAGTGCCGGCAGAACCGCGAGCCCCGCCGCCATCGCCAGACCGCCCCACACGCTGGTAACGAGCACGTGCAGCGTTTGCATGGCGATCGCGGCCGAGGCCGGACCGGCATCCGCCGCATGACCCAGCGACGCCTTACCGGCGGCGATCGCGACCACCGCGAGCCACAGGAGCGCATTGCGCAGCATCCCCGTATGACTTGCCATGGCCGTGCCGAGCAGCACCAGCGCGCCGGCAAACGCAAGGCTCCAGCCGTAACCGACATGGGTTTGCGTCAGTACGGTCGGCACCACGCCGATGGCGGCCGGCAACCCGACGCCGCTCATCGACGCCGCCTGATACAGCAGCCAGCCGAGATCCGCGAGCACCAGCACGACGGTGGCCGTCAACATCGAGCGTTGCGCGCGCAACCAGGCGAGGCGCGCGGGCGAGACCTTCTGCTGGGCGTCCTTCGCGAGCCACGCGCCGAGCAACGCCGAACCGACGGCAAACGCAAACGCGACGTTCATGAGCGCGGCCATGGCGACCTGCCCGATCCAGAGTCCGTCGATGCTCATTTGACGATAAACGCAAAGTCGCCTTGGGTACGGTGGCCGTCCGTGGCTACCGCGATCCAGTGCACCGCGTAGCGGCCGGCGCTCAACTGCGGCAGCGGCAGATGCATGATCCGGGCGTCCTGCTTGTCGACCTGGGACTCAGCCGGAGCGGCCACCTTGCCGCTGGTGTCGGCAAGCGCGATCTTGCTGAAAGCCGGTTCGAGCGGCTCGGTGAAATGAATCGTCACTTCGGAGGGCGCGGCGACTTCGGCGTTGGCCGCCGGCTCGCTCAAGCTCAGATGCGCATGGGCGAATGCCGTGGACGTCACGAGCAGCGCCGCGGCGCCGAGCATCGACGCTCGCAACGCCGGACGGGAAAAATTAAGTAGCTTCATTTAATGCCGATAACGGATGATCAGGAAAACAGTGGGCGTCGGACCCAGGCGCGTCGAGACCGGACAAAGTCCGGCGCGCCCGGAAGTGTACGCTTCGATGGTTCGCGCGGGCGTCGGTTCAACCTGGTTTATCGTTAGTTCGTGCGCGGCCAAGCTTTGCGCCCTTGATCGCGCAAACAAATTTGGAACAACAGTTAGGCAGCATGAAACGGTTGTGCGCGTCAAACTGTCGCATGGCTGTGACAGCAGGAACCTTCTCTAATGTGCCAAATAGTCATCATCACCCTTCGATGATAGAATGCTGCGTCGCCGCAGCGCCGGCTGCCCTTCACACCGAGCCGCTCGAAGTTCGGTCAGGTCCCCGATTTTGATGGAGTTACGCGTGTCTTCAAGACGCATTTTCCGCCCGTTGCTCGCCCTTCTGCTGATCGGCTCCGCGGGCGTCTATAGCGCTGCGAAAGCGCAGACTCAACCGAAAGCCCCCGATACGATGGAAGCGCGCGTGCAAGGCTGCACAGCCTGCCACGGCACGCATGGCCAAGGTACGGACAACGACTACTTCCCTCGCCTCGCAGGCAAGCCGGCCGACTATCTGTACAACCAGCTACAGAATTTCCGCGAAGGGCGCCGCAAGTACCCGCCCATGAACTACCTGGTCACGTACCTCTCGGACGACTACCTTCATCAGATCGCCACGTATTTCTCGCAACAGCGTCCTCCGTATCCGCAGCCGGCCAAGCCGACGGTATCGTCGAGCACGCTGGCTCGCGGCCAGCAGATCGTGCTGAACGGCGACGCCTCGAAGCAGATTCCGGCTTGCGCGGCCTGCCACGGCAAGACATTGACCGGTATGCAACCCGCTATCCCGGGTCTGGTCGGCCTGCACTCCGACTACATCAGCGCGCAGCTCGGCGCATGGCGCTCGGGCTCGCGCCATGCCATCGCGCCTGATTGCATGCACACCATCGCCACACGCCTGACCGACGAAGACGTGAACGCCGTTGCCGCCTGGCTTTCCACGCAACAGGCCCCACAAAACCCCGTGCCGGCTCCGGCCCGCTCGATGAAGACTCCGCTTGCCTGCGGCAGCGAACCGCAATAAGGCACCGGGAGAGACACTCAAATGAAACGCAAGTCTTTGTTCGCCCTCTCGGCAGTCGTCGTCGTTGCGGCTGCCGCACTCGTTCCCGTCCTGTGGTCGGGCGGCGACCATCTGCATAACGGCACGGCCATGGCGGCAACGCCCGCCGACCAGGCCGCGCTGATCAAGCAGGGGGAGTATCTCGCCCGCGCCGGCGACTGTATCGCCTGCCACACGGTGCGCGGCGGCAAGCAGTTCGCCGGCGGGCTGCCCATGGCCACGCCGTTCGGCACGATGTTCACGCCGAACATCACGCCTGACGACCAATACGGTATCGGCAAGTGGACGCAAGACGACTTCTATCGCGCCATGCACACCGGCCGTTCGAAAGACGGCAGCCTGCTGTACCCGGGCTTCCCATTCACCAGCTACACTAAGGTCACGCGCGCCGACTCGGACGCGATCTACGCGTATCTGCGTTCGGTCACGCCGGTCAACGTGCCGAGCCGTCCGCACGAACTGAAATTCCCGTTCAACCAGCGCAACATGCTGATCGGCTGGCGCACGCTGTTCTTCCGTGAAGGCGAGTACAAGCCGGATCCGACCAAGTCGGTCGAATGGAACCGTGGCGCGTATCTGATCGAAGGCCTCGGCCACTGCGGCATGTGCCACACGTCGATCAACGCCATGGGCGGCCCGGTCAGCTCGGCGGCGTTCGCCGGCGGCCTGATCCCGCTGCAGAACTGGTACGCACCGTCGCTCACGTCGAACAAGGAAGCCGGCCTCGGCGACTGGGAAACCAAAGACATCGCCGATCTGCTGAAGACCGGCGTGTCGAATCGCGGCGCCGTGTTCGGTCCGATGGCCGAAGTGGTTCACAACAGCCTGCAGTACATGTCAGACGCGGACATCAACGCGATGGCCACGTACCTGAAGACGATTCCGCAGAAGAGCGAAGCGCCTGAACCGCTTCAGCTCGAAACGTCGGAAAAGTTTGGCGGCGAACTATTGAAGCAAGGTCAGAAGATCTACGCCGACAACTGCGCAAAGTGCCACGCGGAAAATGGCCTCGGCATGCCGCCGGCCTTCCCGCCGCTCGCGAACAACCAGTCGATTCAGATGCCTTCGGCGGTCAACCCGATCCGTATGGTGCTGAACGGCGGATACCCGCCGAGCACGGATGCCAACCCGCATCCGTTCGGCATGCCGCCGTTTGCACAAGCACTGTCGAATCAGGAAGTTGCGGCGGTTGTGACGTACATCCGTATGTCGTGGGGCAACCACGGCACGGCCGTCTCGCCGCAGCAAGTGTCCGATCTGCGTTCGGCACCGCTCGACTAAGCAGCGTTCGTTGCACCCGGGGCGCGGCCTGCGAAATTCGCGGCCGCGCCCTTTGTTTTTGAAGGACCGGTATCATGGGGGGGAGTAGTTACCCTGAGAAAACGCCTAGCGCCAAGTTTTCTCACCCTCGCGGGGGCTTGGCGCGAAGCGACAGGTCTGGGGGGCTCTTATGAAACTGGGCAGGAGATAAGAATCGTGCATGTCGGGGAGCGTTTTAACAGCATTACCCACCTCGTCGGCGCCGTACTGTCGGTGGCGGGTCTTGCAACGCTCGTGACGATGGGCGCGCTCGACGGCGACGCGTACAAGGTGGTCAGCTTCAGCGTGTACGGTGCGATGCTGTTCGTGCTGTATGCTATCTCGACGCTTTACCACAGCGTGCGCAATCCGCGTGCGAAGGCGGTTCTGCAGAAGTGCGACCATTCGGCGATCTACCTGCTGATCGCCGGCAGCTACACTCCGTTCACGCTTGTCACATTGCGCGGACCGTGGGGCTGGTCGCTATTCGGCGTAAGCTGGGGGCTTGCCGCTCTCGGCATCGTGCAGGAATTGACGCTGGGGCGACGCACCCGCAGCGTTTCGATGGTGCTGTATGTCCTGATGGGATGGCTCGCGCTCGTTGCCGTCCGCCCGCTGGTTGAAGCCTTACCGGCAGCGGGTACCGCCTGGCTCGTGGCCGGCGGAGTCATCTACAGCGTCGGCATCTACTTCTTCATCAACGACGAGCGCATCCGGCATGGACATGGTATCTGGCACCTGTTCGTACTGGCGGGCAGTCTGTGTCAATTCGTCAGTGTCGCGCGCTACGTCGCGTGACACCCCACGGCGGCGAAATGCAACTTAAGGCCAGTCAACGTGTCTGCATAGCGCGTTGAAGCATTCGGCACGCGTTTCCCGCGTGCCGCCGATTTCTCTGCGAACGGAACTGGGCTTCGGCCTCGAACACGCCAAGCGGGTGTGTTCATGCGGCATTTATGCCTGCCTGAGCCCATGTGTGCCGTTCGCGAAACTGCATTGCAAAGATCTTTTATGTCTTTTGATTCCCTCGGCTTGTCCGAACCGTTGGTCCGCGCTGTACACGAACTCGGCTACACCACTCCGACTCCTATCCAGACGCAAGCGATTCCCGCCGTGCTCAACGGCGGCGACCTGCTGGCCGGCGCGCAAACCGGCACCGGCAAGACCGCCGGCTTTACGTTGCCGATCCTGCAACGTCTGAACACCATGCCCGCCGTTACGACCGGCTCGGGCAAGCGCGCGGTGCGTGCGCTGATCCTCACGCCTACGCGTGAACTGGCGGCGCAGGTCGAAGAAAGCGTGCGCGCGTACGGCAAGTATCTGAAGCTGAAGTCGACCGTGATGTTCGGCGGCGTCGGCATCAATCCGCAGATCGGCGCACTGCGCAGCGGCGTGGATATCGTCGTCGCGACGCCGGGCCGTTTGCTCGACCACATGCAGCAGAAGACCATTGACCTGTCGCATCTCGAGATTCTCGTGCTCGACGAAGCCGATCGCATGCTCGACATGGGTTTCATCCACGACATCAAACGCGTGCTGGCGAAGCTGCCTCCGAAGCGGCAGAACCTGCTGTTTTCGGCCACCTTCTCCGACGAGATCAAGACGCTCGCCGACAATCTGCTCGACTCGCCGGCGCTGATCGAAGTCGCGCGCCGCAATACGACCGCCGAAACGGTCGCGCAAAAGATTCACCCGGTGGATCGCGACAAAAAGCGCGAACTGCTCACGCATCTGATCAAGCAGCACAACTGGTTTCAGGTGCTGGTGTTCACGCGTACCAAGCACGGCGCCAACCGTCTTGCCGAACAACTGACCAAGGACAGCATCAGCGCCTTGGCGATTCACGGCAACAAGAGCCAGTCGGCCCGCACACGCGCGCTCGCCGAGTTCAAGGACGGCACGCTGCAGGTGTTGGTCGCGACCGACATCGCGGCGCGCGGTATCGATATCGACCAACTGCCGCACGTGGTCAACTACGATCTGCCGAACGTGCCGGAAGACTACGTGCACCGCATCGGCCGCACGGGGCGTGCAGGCGCGACGGGCGAAGCGATCTCGCTGGTGTGCGTCGACGAACTGCAGTTGTTGAAGGACATCGAGAAGCTGATCAAGCGTCCGGTGCCGCAGGAGGTGATTGCCGGTTTCGAACCGGACCCGACTGCGAAGCCGGAACCGATTCTGCGTCGCGGCCAAGGTGGTGGTGGCGGCGGTGGCGGTCGTTCGCCGCGTCAGGGTCAAGGCGCACCGAAACGTGATGGCGCGGGTTCGGCTAAACCGGCGCAGCGCTCGGGTCAACGCCCGGCGAACGGTCAACAGCAGCCGAAGCCGCAAGGTGCGAAGCCGGCCGGCAATGGCGGCCAGCCGCGTCGTGATGGGCAGCGTCACGACGACCGGCCGCGCGCCGTCGCGCATGAGGGCAGCGCCGCGCAGCACGCGCCGCGCAAGCCGCAAGGCGCGAAACCGCAAGGCGGCAATCCGGGTGCGTTGCTGGGTGGCGCCAAGCCGCGCAACGACGCGCCGCGCGGTGGTCAGCCCACACGCAGCGGTCAACGCGGCCGTTAAGTTGCAAGGCTTAGCCGACGCTCGCCGGCCGCTGTCGTTTCGCTAAGGACGACCGGCCGGCGGCGGCGGTCAGCATAGCCGCCGGGCCTGGAAGGCATGCACTCGCGCGGTCGCTTTCTTGCATCAGGACGACTGGCCGGCAGCAGCGGTCGGCATAGCCGCTAAGCCTAAAAGGCATGCACTCGCCGGCGGAGCTGTCCTTGCATCAGGACGACCGCCGGCAGCAGCCGCGAACATAGCCGCTGAGCCTAAAGGCATGCACTCACCGGCGGGGGCTCTCCTTGCACGAGGACGACCGGCTAGCAGCAGCGGCCCGCTACGCCTACAAGAAGCCACCCACCTGTCGCTGGCCGTTGTCCTCGCATTGAGAACTACCGGCCCGCCGCGGCAGCCGCTTGCTTCAGGTGCTCGATCTGCTGTTCCCATCGATCGAGCACCGCCTTTCCCTCCCCTTCCAGTTCGAACGTAATGCCGCTCGTCAGACGCGCGTAACGGACGCTTTGCGCCTCCGCCGTGTCGATCGAACCGTGCAGATAGACGAGCCCGCTGGCATCGCCCGCGACGCTCGCTAGCGGCGTCATGAGCAACTGCACCTGATAGAACGCCGCGTCGCAGACGAAGGTGAGCGCTGCCCGTCCGCTTTGCGTGATCGCGCGCGCCGCCCTCGCTTGCGGCCACAACGCGATGCATAACGTGCGCGAATCAGGCGCGTACAACTCGCCGACGCCGAGCAGCGACGTGCGCACATGGCCATTCGTATCGACGCTCAGCAGCGACGCGGTGAAACCCGTCTTGCTCGCCAGCGACGAGCCGTCGAACAACGCGCGCACGGCATCGGGCCATTCATCGAACACGGTCTGTTCGACTGGACGTTCGGGGGCGGGGGAATCGCTCATGATGTCGATCAGAATAGAAGTGAACCAGCATGCATCATGCCTTGAAACGCAAATGGCCCGCATAAGCGGGCCATTTGCAACACCGGCGATTCACGCCAGGCGATCAGCGAAAGAACACATGCTGCGTGATCTTGGCGAGCGGGTAGTGCACGCCAGGCTGAATCCGCGCCGGCAGATTGAGCGGCTTGAGCAGCATCTTCACGCACATGTCGGCCGACAGATTGCGCCGCACCAGCGCATTGATACGCGCCGCGCGCTCGCGGTTATAGGTCGAGTCGTGCACGCGCTCCGGATAACGAGTCGCGAACACGTGCCGCAAAGCGATCTCCGAGTCTTCGTTCTTGATTTCCATGACGCGGCGCATGAGCGCGCCGAGCACGGCGAGCCTGCCGTTACCTTCGATCTTGTTGTACTTCTTGAAGTACTTGAAAAAGTGCTTGTAGTGACGGACTTCGTCGGTGCGGATGTTGTCGGTGATCTGCTTGAGCACCGGCTCGTCCGAGCATTCGCCGATCGCGCGATACAAGGTCGCCGTGCCGGTTTCCACCACGCAGCGCGCGACCATCTCGAGCGCGCGGGTCTTTTCGAAATCCTCCACTGAGCAGGTCAGCGAATACTCTTCCATAAAATTACGAAACGCCGTGTCCCAGTCGAATTCGGGCCACACGTAAGCGATATACGTCTTGAGCGCGCGGCCATGCTGCAGCTCTTCCGGCTCCCACTCCTGGTTGAGCCAGGCAGAGACTTCGGGATCGCCGTTAAAGAAAGTGCTTAGATTGCTCGTGTAAAGATCGGAGCCGCTTTCGATAAACGAAGACGCGCACAGCAACAGCAGCAAATCTTCGTTCGCGACGGCCTTTTGCCGATCAATACGGGTGAGGTCGATGTCCTCGATCCGCCAGGGCATGACATGGTTCAGCTCTGTGTGCATCGTGTCTTGCTCCGAAAGCTGTATCGACTCGCGGAGCTCGCTCGAAACCGCCCGCTCTCGGCCGGGCCGGTCCGCCGTGTCTGATACAGCGCCTTGAATTAGAGTTAACCCCTTCTACCTGCATCTTAGTCGGTGTTTCGCAACTCTGCAGATAACCCAGCACAGACCATGCCGAGCCGCCGCAGTTCCAATGGCGCGGTAGTCGAATCATTCGGTCGGACAATGGCGCGGCGCGCGCGGCACAAAAAAAACCAGCTCGAAGAGCTGGCTTGAGTCCGTGACGATAGCTCGTCGGTCAGGTCTGACGGGTATGGCGGCGCTTTGGGTCAGCGGCGCAAGGCTCGCGATCAGGCGATCTGAACGCCCTGCATCAGACGCACGCGGCGCATGCGCCACGCCACGACCACGAGCGAAAGACCAGACAACACCGCGGCAATCAGCACGTAGTAACTTGGCGCAAGTTTGTCCCCGGTCAAATGAATGAAGGTCTCCACGATCGTGGGCGCGAAGCCGCCGAAGATCGTCACGCCAATGCTGTAACCGATTGAAAGACCCGTCGAGCGCACCTGCGTCGGAAAGATTTCGGACATCAATGCGGGCATCGGCCCGGAATAAGCCGCCTTGAAAATGCCCGCCGTGCCCTGCAACAGGAGCAGCCAGCCGATGGTCGGATGAGACTGCAGCAGCGCGAACATCGGATAGATCAGCGTGCCCATCAGAATCGACGTGGTTAGCATGATGCGAATCCGTCCGATGCGATCAGACAACGCGCCCATCACCGGCGAGAGCAGGAATTGCAGGCCGCCGTTGAGCACCACCACGCCGAACGATGCCGCCGCCGGCATGTGCAACTGCTTGACGGCGTACATCGGCATGTAGAGCTGCAGTACATAGACGCCTACCGTGGATTGCGCGACGATGCCGATCGCGAGCAGCAGGTTGACCCACTGGCTGGCGAACGACGCGTCTTTCTCTTCGCTTGCCGTGGCGCGAGCGCCGGCCGCTTCACGCGCCTCGCGCAGCGCGAGGAACTCCGGCGTCTCGTCAAGGTGCGAACGGATGTAATAGCCCACCGGGCCGACCAGCAAACCGAACACGAACGGCAGGCGCCAGCCCCAGTCATTCAGTTGCGCGGGCGGCATCCATGCGGTCAACAACGAGCCGAACGCGGCGGCCGTAATCGCGGCAAGCCCCTGGCTCGCGAACTGCCAACTCGCGTAATAGCCGCGGCGCGACGCGCTATGTTCGACCATGAAAGCGGTCGCGCTGCCGAACTCACCGCCCACCGCGAATCCTTGCACGAGCCGCGCGAACAGAATCAGGATCGGCGCTGCGATTCCAATCGACGCATACGGTGGCATCACCGCCATCGTGAAGGTGCCGACCATCATCAGCGCGATGGCGAACGTCAGCGCCGCCTTGCGGCCCTTGCGGTCGCCGTAGATGCCGAGCACGACCGCGCCCAGCGGCCGCATCAGGAACGAGATGCCGAAGGTGGCGATGGCAAGCAGCGTGGAGAGCCACTCGTCCCGCATCGGGAAAAACTCTTTGGCGATGAGGGTCGCGAAGTAGCCATAGACCAGAAAATCGAACCACTCGAGCGCATTGCCGACCGACGACGAAAACACGATCCGCCGCACCATTGCTTTGGAAAGCGGCGCGTGCGCGAAATGAGGGGAAGCTGTCGCCGAAGGCGACGCGTGGGTCTGCATAATGTCTCCTGCTCTGTCGGATGCTCGATGCCTGATGCCTGGCGCGCGGGAAGCGAGCGCCGTCGGCAACCGGTGTATTTGATCGGTGCGCTGCCTTTAGCGTGCAGCGGGCGAAGTCCGAGGAATCGCCCGCGCATGCAGCGAAGCGCAGCCTCGAGCGGCGCCTCGCCTTGCGCGTGGGTGCTTGCCTAAAACCCCGCAGCCAACCCGTCGCGGCGGCTATCGCTTGCCGCCACATAGCCGCGCTCCGGATCGTTGCGATCGAGCTTCCAGATGTACTGACCGGAGCCGAAGTCCATATACGGATCGTCGACCGACTTGATCGTGTGGCCGAGCTTCTGCAAGGCCTCGGCGGTCTTCGGATCGAGCGTCGATTCGATGTCGATCGTGAAATCGCGATTGACCTTCCAGCGCGGCGCGTCGCACGCGGCCTGCGGCTGCTGACCGTAGTCGAGCATCCGCACGATAGATTGCAAGTGGCCTTGCGGCTGCATGTCGCCGCCCATCACGCCGAAGCTCATGACCGCTTCCTGGCGGCCGTTCACCTGCTGCGTGAGGAACGACGGGATGATGGTGTGGAACGGCCGCTTGCCGCCTTCCACCACGTTCGGCGACTTCGGGTCCATCGAGAAACCGCAGCCGCGGTTCTGCATGGCGATGCCGCTATCCGGCACCACGATGCCCGAGCCGAAACCCATGTAGTTCGACTGGATGAAGCTGACCATCATGCCGCGCTCGTCCGCCACCGACATGTAGATGGTCCCGCCGGCCTTCGGCATGCCGAAGTCGAACTGCGTGGCGCGCTTGTGATCGATCAGTTTGGCGCGCGAGGTGAGGTAGGCGTCGTCGAGCATCTGCTCCGGCGTGACCTCCATCGAACGCGGATCGGCGACATAGCGGTAAACGTCGGCGAAGGCCAGCTTCATGGCTTCGATCTGCAAGTGCTGCGACTCGACGTTGTCGACCGCCAGTTCCTTCACATCGAATTTTTCGAGGATGCCCAGCGCGATCAGCGCAGCGATGCCCTGCCCGTTCGGCGGAATCTCGTGCACCGTGTAGCCGCGATAATCCTTGCCGATCGGCTCGACCCAATCCGCTTTGTAGCTGCGCAGGTCGCCGAGCGTCAGCGCGCCGCCGCCTTCGCGGGCAAACGCGGCTATCTGCTCGGCGATCTCGCCTTCGTAGTACGCGCGCGGGCCTTGTTCGGCGAGCTTGCGCAGCGTCTTCGCGTGGCCGGGAAAGCGCACCAGTTCGCTCACTTCCGGCGCGCGGCCGCGCGGCATGAAGGTTTGCGCGAAGCCCGGCACGTCCTTTAGTTCCGGCACGGCGGCGGCCCACTTATAAGCGACGATGCTCGCCACCGCGTGACCGCGCTCGGCGATTTCGATGGCCGGCTCCATCAGGTCGGCGAACGGCAGCGTGCCGAATTTCTGATGCAGCGCTTCCCAGCCGGCGATCACGCCGGGCACCGTCACCGCGTCCCAGCCGCGTTTCGGTTGCTTCGCCAGACCGTTTTCCTCGCCGTATTTGCGCTTGAAGTAGTCGACGTTCCACGCCGCCGGCGACACGCCCGACGCGTTGAGGCCATGCAGCTTCTTACCGTCCCACACCAGCGCGAACGCGTCGCCACCCAGCCCGCACGAGACCGGCTCGACCACCGTGATGGCGGCGGCCGCCGCGATCGCGGCATCGACGGCATTGCCGCCTTTCCACAGCATGCGCAGTCCGGCTTGCGCCGCGAGCGGATGCGAAGTCGAAACGATGTTGCGCGCGAATACAGGCAGACGCGGCGTCGGATAAGGGTTTTGCCAGTTGAAGCCAGTCATGTCGAACACTCTCGAAAGCGCGGCCCGGCTTGCGGAAACCGCCGGAAACCATTGGAAAACAGATCGAACGCGGGGTCAGTCGGGGTGCAGCATGAATCAACCGCGGAACCTCGGATTGCATCGTGATCCGGCCCAAAAAACAAATTCATTTATCAAATGAATAAATGCGTAAAAAGGCTGAATAGATCGATGGCGCGGTCGTCCCCTATCCTATGCATGTCGCACGAGTTGGCAGACAAGGCGCGCGAAGGTCTTACAATACGCTCACCCCCATTCACGCATCACTCGCTTACCGGTTCAGCCTGGCGCGCCGACGGCGGGCAACGCGGACAAAAACCCACAAAACCGAGACACATGACCCGAGACCCCCGCCTGACTCTCAATGCCCGGCAACAGGAACTGCTGGAGTGGGTGCAACGCGACGGCTTCGTGACGGTGGACGACCTCGCGGCCCACTTCGACGTGACGCCGCAGACGATCCGCCGCGACGTCAACTGGCTCGCCGATATGAACCTGTTGCGCCGCTATCACGGTGGCGCAAGTCTGCCGACCAGTTCCGAAAACGTCTCCTATACGGCGCGTCAGCGCATGTTCCATGACGAGAAGCGGCGCATCGCGGCGTTAGTGGCCACTCACATTCCCGATCAGGCTTCGCTCTTCATCAATCTCGGCACCACGACCGAAGAAGTGGCGCGCGCACTCAATCGGCACCGCGGCCTGCGCGTGATCACCAACAACCTGAACGTCGCCAGCATGATGAGCGGCTATCCGGATTGCGAGGTGCTGGTGACGGGCGGCATTGTGCGGCCGTGGGACAAAGGGATCGTCGGCGAGTTGGCGATCGATTTCATCCGGCAGTTCAAGGTGGACTTCGCGATCATCGGCACGTCGAGCATTGAAACGGACGGCACGCTGCGCGATTTCGACACGCGTGAAGTGCGGGTGGCCGAAGCGATCATCCAGCATGCGCGCACCGTTTTCCTCGCCGCCGACAACTCGAAATTCGGCCGCCCAGCACTAGTTCGCCAAGGCCATCTCGATCAGATCGACGCCTTGTTCACGGACGTTGCACCGTCCGCCGAGATGACCGAAACGCTCGCGGCCGCCAATTGCCAGGTGTATATCGCCGACTGACGCCAGGCCTTTTTCGCCATGTTGCAGCGCACGCGAAACTTCGAGTGAAATCAAGGATCTGGCCGCGGCTCCTAACCGCCTCTCAGGCGCCCAATTGTCAAAGGGAGAATTTACTGGGGCCGATTTGGTGTTTAACGTGCGGTTGACTACACTCCAGTTCCCTGGCGTACTTTTCCGCATTCTGCGTAGCGCCGGTTGCGTGAACTGTCGTTAAGTTGCACCTCCCGCCTGATTCTTTGCGGACTTCACTGGCAAGAGCCAGTCGCCGGCAAGGCCGTCCGCGTTTGCTTGACATGGAGAGAACAATGCTAAGTCCGCATGAATTCGCCACGTTGTTGCTCGTCAAGGATGCTCCGAACCAGGTCGATATGGAGCGAGAAGAACTCGACGCACTGCTGGAACGCCAGTTGGTGCAACTCGAACGGCTCGCGTCGGGCAACGAACAATGGCGCGTGACTGAAAGCGGCGATAGCGCATTGCGGGCCATCAAGCGTCTTTCCTAGTTTTGCTGCTTTCATTGCGTCCTGCGGCCGGACGGAGCGGTTGACGTCCGGCGTCGTGTCGGCGCACGCGCCGTGTTTTCATCGCACGCGCCCTTGCTAGTTTGAAATCTCTCTTCGTTTGGAAAGCAGGGCGCCGCCCGGCGTCCGCTTTGTTGTGCGCAAATCATTTACACAGTAAATTGACGCGACGGACCTTCTGCCCTCGCGCATGCCCAAAACGCTCTCCCCCGACGATATCCAGCAATTCCGCGAAGCCATGCGACGCGTGGCCGAGAACGCGTTTGCGACGCGTGGCGCCGAAGGCGTGACGATGCGTGAACTGGCGAGAGAACTGGGTTGCAGCGCCATGACGCCCTACCGCTACTTCCGCGACAAGGACGAGATTCTCGCGATGGTGCGCGCCGCAGCGTTCAATCGCTTCGCGGCGCGCCTGGAAGCGGCGGCGAAGACCGCCCCGGAAACGGATCACTCGGTGGTGAGCGAAGCCTACGTGGCGTTCGCACTCGACGAACCGCACGCCTATCAGTTGATGTTCGATCTGGCTCAGCACGCAAGCGTCTATCCGGAACTCGCCGCCGCCTCGCAGCGCGCGTGGCGCATGCTCGGCGAGCACTTCGAGCGGCTCGTAGCCGCGGGTATTCTGGAAGGCGATCCGCAGCTGATCGGTTACGCGTACTGGGCGAGTCTCCACGGCTTCACCATGCTGGCGCTGGCTAACCAATTGCCGTTGCCACAGGCGCAGCAACCTGCCGGCGCCGTTAATGCGCCCACGCGCGAAGCCGTGTTCGCGCAAATTCGCCGCATGTTATGGCGCGGCGCGCAGGCGCAGCACGGCTAGCATTGACTGCGTGCGAAGCGAACCGGTTCAACGAATAGCGAAGACGGCGCTCGCGTTGAGGTTCAACCGTTGCGCAACGTCGGATCGACGGCCGCGCGCCAACTTAACGCCCTAGCCCGCTGATCAGTAAAGAACGCCACCCACTGGTTACGCACCTGCGGATCGGTGCTCACGCCCTGGCTCGCGTGACGCTGCGCGATCGCCGTCTGGAACGCGCAGAAATCGTCCTTCGACAGCTTGCCGCTCCGGTTCGCTACGTACGCGTCGAACATCGCCGCGTAGACGCCTTGCGCGTCGTTGCCGTAGTCGACCGTTTGGGCACTGCACATCTGCTGCAACGACGCGAACGACGGCGCGCCCCTCGTGCCGCTCAGGCTCGGCGAACTCACACACCCCGCGAGAAGCGTAGCGGCGCCGATCATCAAAAGTCCACGCATGATTTCACCTCTAAATGGCTGCTGCCGAGAGTATCGTCCGTGGCCACGCGTTGCGCCACTATCCGGACAACCGTTAGAGCGGCGTCCAAACAAACCGAACTTTACTTTTTCGAATATGTTCATTAAAGTTCGAAAACGAACACTATCAGTTCGATAGCCTTTCCAAACAGTTTTTCCGAATACCACGCAGGGGACACAGCAGGTGACGCAAGGCTCGAGATACGATTTGCTCGTCGTGGGCGGTGGGATCAACGGCGCAGGCATCGCTCGCGATGCGGCGGGCCGCGGCCTGTCGGTGCTGCTCTGCGAACAGGACGATCTGGCGGCGCATACGTCGTCGGCCAGCACGAAGCTCGTTCACGGCGGCTTGCGCTACCTCGAATACCGTGAGTTCGGGCTGGTGCGAAAAGCGCTGCAGGAGCGCGAGACGCTGCTGCGCGCCGCGCCGCACATCATGTGGCCGCTGCGCTTCGTGATGCCGCACATGCCCGATCTGCGCCCGGCCTGGCTCATCCGCGCCGGTCTCTTTCTCTACGACCATCTCGCCAGGCGCGAGCTGCTGCCTGGCTCGCGCGGCATCGTGATGCGCAATCATCCGGCGGGCGTGCCGCTGGTCGATTCGATCAAGCGCGGCTTCGTCTATTCGGACGGCTGGGTGAACGACGCGCGTCTCGTCGTGCTGAACGCACTGGATGCGCAGGAGCACGGCGCAAAAATTCTCACGCGCACCAAGCTGCTGAGCGCCGTGCGCGCAGGCGGCGAATGGCGCGCGCAGCTCAAGCGCGCGGACAGCACGATTCTCGACGTGCGCGCCGGATCGATTGCGAACGCCGCCGGCCCGTGGGTCGGCGAACTGCTGCAAGGGGCGCTCGGCCGCGCCGCGTCGCACAGCGTGCGGCTCGTGAAAGGCAGCCATATCGTCACGCGGCGTCTGTTCGAACACGACCACGCGTACATCTTCCAGAATCCGGACAAGCGCATCATCTTCGCGATTCCATACGAACACGACTACACGCTGATCGGCACGACGGACCTCGAATATCGCGGCGACCCGTCGCAAGTGGCGATCAACGCCGACGAAACGCAGTACCTGTGCGACTCGATCAACCGCTACTTCAAGCAGAAGATTTCGCCAGCCGACGTGCGTTGGACCTATTCCGGCGTGCGCCCGCTGCTCGAGGAAGAAGGCGCGGACAATCCATCCGCGGTCACGCGCGACTACTCGCTCGAACTCGACGCCCCCGCCGGTGAAGCGCCGCTGCTGTCGGTGTTCGGCGGCAAGATCACCACCTTCCGCAAACTGGCGGAAGAAGCCGTCGACAAACTCGCGCAGGCGCTGCAAAACGGCGCGTCTTCGTGGACGGCCGGCGCGCCGTTACCCGGCGGCGATATTCCCAACGCCAACTTCGAGCGCTTTCTGAGCGAATTCAAACAGCAGCATGCATGGCTGCCGGCCGATCTGGCGCATCGCCTCGCCCGCGCCTACGGCACGCGCGTCGAGCATGTGGTCGGCAATGCGCGTTCCGTGGCCGATCTTGGCCGCGCCTTCGCGCCGGGCCTCTACGAAGCGGAACTGACGTACCTGCGCGACACCGAATGGGCGCGCAGCGCGCAGGACGTGCTGTGGCGCCGTTCGAAGCTCGGCTTGCACGTCGAACCCGGCACGCTCGATTCGATCACACGCGATATCGACGCGTGGTTCGCCCGCGAACCCGCGCGCGAAGGCGCATAGTCGGATATCGCCACGCAGCGTGTGCGCGGCATGCAAGAGAACCGAACCGTATCGATTCACCCCTCGGCTGGACGAAGCCGGGCGGCATCATCACACGTGTTGCTGCCCGCTTAAAACTACAAGCCGTTCCCGTCGCCGGCTTTCCGCCCGGCGATTCATAAAACGCATGGAGAAGAGACAATGCAGGACCAGTACATCCTCGCGCTTGACCAAGGCACCACCAGCTCGCGCGCGATGCTGTTCGACCGGCTCGGCAATATCGTGTCGACCGCTCAGAAGGAATTCCAGCAGATCTATCCGCGTCCGGGCTGGGTCGAACACGATCCGCAGGAAATCTGGTCGACCCAGGCCGGTGTCGCCGCCGAAGCCGTGACGCGCGCCGGCATGAACGGCACCTCGATCGCCGCGATCGGCATCACCAATCAGCGCGAAACCACCATCGTGTGGGATCGCGAAACCGGCCATCCGATCTACAACGCGATCGTCTGGCAAGACCGCCGCACCGCCGACTTCTGCGACCAACTCAAAGAGCAAGGGCTCGAAGAGAAAGTCCGCGCCAAAACCGGCCTGCCGATCGACTCATACTTCTCGGCGACCAAGATCCGCTGGATTCTCGATAACGTCGAAGGCGCGCGCGAAAAGGCCAAGCAGGGGCGCCTCGCGTTCGGCACCGTCGACAGCTGGCTGGTGTGGAATTTCACCAAGGGCGGCCTGCACGTTACCGACGTCACCAACGCGTCGCGCACGATGCTCTTCAACATCCACTCGCTGAAGTGGGACGACGAACTGCTCGAAGCGCTCGACATTCCACGCAGCATGCTGCCGGAGGTGCGGGCTTCGTCGGAAGTGTACGGGCCGACCAAGACCACCGTGTTCGCCTCGAAGATTCCGCTCGCGGGCATCGCCGGCGATCAGCACGCCGCCCTCTTCGGCCAGATGTGCACGGAGTCGGGCATGGTGAAGAACACCTACGGCACCGGCTGCTTCCTCGTGATGAACACCGGCGACAAGCCGATCGAATCAAAGAACAATCTCGTCACCACGATTGCGTGGCAGATCGGCGATCAGATCAATTACGCGCTCGAAGGCAGCATCTTCATTGGCGGTGCCGTGGTGCAATGGCTGCGCGACGGCCTCGGCATCATCAAGAACGCCGCTGAGATCGAAACGCTGGCGCGCAGCGTGTCCCACTCCGACGGCGTGTATCTGGTGCCTGCCTTCGCCGGCCTCGGCGCGCCGCATTGGAACGCGCGTGCTCGCGGCACGCTGTTCGGCGTGACGCGCGGCACGTCCTCCGCGCATATCGCGCGCGCCGCGCTCGACTCGATCGCCTATCAATCGCTCGACGTTCTGAAAGCGATGGAAGCCGACTCCGGCATTCGCATCGGCGAATTGCGGGTGGACGGCGGCGCCTGCGCGAACAATCTGCTAATGCAATTCCAGGCGGACATTCTCGGCGTCGACGCGGTGCGCCCCAAGGTGGCGGAAACCACCGCATTGGGCGCCGCTTACCTGGCCGGTCTCGCGGTGGGTTACTGGAAAGACGTCGACGAACTGCAAAGCCAGTGGAAGCTCGACCGCCGCTTCACGCCCGCGCTGCCGCACGCTGAAGTCAAGCAATGCCTCGACGGCTGGCAGCGCGCAATTCGCGCCGCGAAGGCGTGGGCCGACACGCCCTGAGCACGTTTCTCTACCTTCTCTTTCATCGATAAAGAAGCCGCTCATCCCGCGGCTTCCCTGACAACAATATTTCGGATACCAAACAATGTCACCTTACATTGCTGAATTCATCGGCACTGCGCTCGTGGTGCTGCTCGGCGACGGCGCAGTCGCCAACGTGCTGCTCGCGCGCACCAAAGGCAAAGGCGCGGACCTGATCGTGATCGTCATGGGCTGGGCGATGGCCGTGTTCATCGCCGTCTACGTCACGGCGTCGTTCAGCGGCGCTCATCTGAATCCTGTCGTGACCATCAGCCTCGCGCTGGCCGGCAAGTTCGCCTGGGCCAAAGTGCCCGGCTATATCGCGGCGCAAATGCTCGGCGGCATGGCCGGCGCGCTGCTCGTATGGGTGGCGTATCGGCAGCACTTCGCCAAAGAAGGCGACGCCGATGTGAAGCTCGGCGTGTTCTGCACCTCGCCGGCAATACGCAGCGTGCCGCACAACCTGCTCACGGAAATGATCGCCACGTTCGTGCTGATTCTGGGCGTGCTGTATCTGGCGTCGCCGCAAGTCGGTCTCGGCGCGCTCGACGCGCTCCCGGTCGGTCTGCTGGTTCTCGGCATCGGCATCTCGCTCGGCGGCCCGACCGGTTACGCGATGAGTCCCGCTCGTGATCTGTCGCCGCGTTTGATGCACGCGCTGCTGCCGATTCCGGGCAAACGCGACAGCGATTGGCACTATGCGTGGATTCCGGTTTGCGGGCCACTGCTCGGAGGCGCGGCGGCAGCGTGTCTGTATCTGTATCTGCACGTGCACTGATCTGCGTGGCGTAGGCAGGGCTCACTCAGGCGTACATCGCGGTGCGCCTGAGCGAAGAAGGCACGGAAAGCCGCGGCGCCGCTCAGGCGCCGCCAAAGCACGTATCATGACGCTTTCACTTACCGCGCATGAGCTTGCAATTGCCTTGCTCATGCGCTTCGCTTTCCGTTTTCAGGCATGATCGACCACCTCATCTGTGACTGCGACGGCGTGCTCGTCGACAGCGAAATCATCGCTGACCGCGTGATGCTCGAAACGCTGAGCGCCACGTTCCCCGGCCTCGACTTCAAACCCATCGTCAAGACGGCCTTTGGTCAGCAAACGTCGCGCTTTCTCGAAGGCATCGAGAAGTCGTTCGAGATCACGTTGCCCGCGAATTTTTTCGACACCATCGAGCACAACGTCGAACTTGAACTTGCGGCTTCGCTCAGCCCGATCAACGGCGTGCGTGACGCGTTGCAACGCGTCACGTTGCCGGCCGCCGTCGTGTCGAACAGCCGGATGGTGCGCGTGAATGCGTCGGTGCGGCGCGCGGGTCTGCAGCAGATTTTCGGCGAACGCATTTTCAGCGCGGAACAGGTGGCGCGGCCGAAGCCCTATCCCGATGTGTATCTGTTCGCCGCGAAAACGCTGGGCGTGGAGCCGTCACGATGCGTGGTAGTGGAAGACAGCGTGGCGGGTTTGAATGCCGCTCGCGCCGCGGGCATGAAGACGATCGCTTTTGTCGGCGCGAGCCATATTCCCGATGGCTACGCGGACGCGCTGCGCAAGATGGGCATGACGCGGATCATGCAGCATATGGATGAGTTGCCCGGGCTGGTCGAAGCCGGTGTGCGCGGCGAGTTCGGCGACGTGCAGTCCTAGGCGTTCGCGGCATCCGGAAAAGCCGGCTGCGTTGCCGGCGAGCGCAGCGAAATTGTCGACATGCAAGGTGGCTGTTCGCGGCAATGGAAAAGGCGGCTGGAATGCCCACGCGCGGCGAATTCAACAGCAGCAATCGTAGCCGTTCGCGTTAATACAAAAAGCCGGCTGCGCGAGCCGGCTTTTTCACATCATCACTGCAAGCGGGCGCGCGCGTCGTGTCACACGTTCGCACTCCCCGCGCATCAAGCCTCGTCAGCCACGCATTCGCGCGCCTGCGCCAGCGCCTGACGAAACTCCACCAATTCGGCGATGGTCAGCATCGGCAAATCGTGTTGCGCGGCGAAGCGCTCCACATCGGCGCCGCGCGTCATCGTACCGTCCGGGTTCATCAGTTCGCACAGCACGCCGGCCGGCTTCAGACCCGCCAGAATCGCGAGGTCGACCGTGCCTTCGGTGTGGCCGCGGCGAGCCAGCACACCGCCGGGCTGCGCACGCAACGGAAACACGTGACCAGGACGCACGATGTCGGCGGGCTTCGCCGCGTCGGCGATCGCGGCGCGAATGGTCGTCACGCGATCGAGCGCGGACACGCCGGTGGTCACGCCGTCGCGTGCTTCGATCGAGACCGTGAACGCGGTGCCGTGACGGCTTTCGTTATTCACGGCCATGGGCGGCAGTTCAAGCGCGCGGATTTTCTCGTCGGGCAAACACAGGCACACGATGCCGCTGCATTCGCGGATCAACAGCGCCATGGTTTCGACGGACAGACGCTCGGCGGACACGATCAGATCGGCTTCGTTCTCACGGTCGTGGTCGTCTTGCAGAACGACGGCGCGGCCATCGCGCATGGCTTGCAAGGCGGCGGCGATACGCGGCGGAACGGCTTCGGTGTCGAGCAGCGGGAGGTCGAGGAATGCGCTATCCGCAATCGTCGACGGAGCAGGGAAAGTAGCAAAGGTCATGATTGAAACGCTCATCGCAAAAGTTGGGCGAGAAACGTTTCAGGGCATTGCAAACAGACAAAGACGCGCCGTTGAACGCCGCGCAAAGCGACGCTCGCGCACCGCCTCGACCTGCAAGCGGCGCCACGGAAACGAACATGACTATCTGCACATCTTCTTCCATCCGGACTCTAACCGTCGGCTCTGGCTTCTCACCAGATCTGCTGACCCCACTTCAGTCTTTCCTGTTCGGAAGACCGTATGACGTGGGCGCTCGCGGGCTCACCGGCTCACGCTTTCGCGTTGCCGGCATACCGCCGGTGGGGAATTTCGCCCCGCCCTGAAGACGCACTGATTGCCGGATCGACCGGCTGGCAAAGCATACAACAGCCGCGCCGCACGTGCAGCGCAACCCTACTGATCAGACGGAGATCTCCGACTCGGAGCACATGCGTCCGCAAAAGATGCAGTCAACCCGGTGCGACTTCGCGCGCCGGCTCGTGGTGCGCGGGCACGTCCCAGCGCGGCGGCGTCTCCGCCTTCAACGTCACGCGAAACGCGCGCGCTTCCGTGTCGCCGGGATTGCGCAGGCTATGCGGCTGGTCGGCGTCGAACACGATCGCGTCGCCGGTGGCCAGCAACTGGCGTTGATCGTGGACGCTGACTTCCAGCGTGCCTTCGCTCACCACCAGATTCACCGTCGTGCCCGGCGCGCGGCGCGTGCCGGCTTCGGTATGCAATGGCGCGATACGCAACTCGTGAAACTCGGCGGCGGTCGGTTCGGCGTCGGGATAAAGCGGCCGGGCCGAATAGCGCCCGTTCGAACTGACGACACGCGACGAGCGCTCCGCCGGCAAATGCTCGAAGCCGTTAGTCGCGTGACGCCGCAAGAAAGCCGCCACCGACACCTTCAACGCCGCGGCCACCTTGCACAGCACCTTGATGGACGGCACGCTGCGCGCCGATTCGATCTGCGCGAGCATGGCGCGAGAGACGCCGGAGGCGCGGGCCAAAGCATCGAGCGACAGTTGCCGCTCGGCGCGCAAACGGGCGAGATTCACGCCGACCAGATGTTCAAGTGCGTCGAAAGGTTCAGCGGCACGCGGCGACGTATCGGTGTCAGCCGTGGGATCGCGAACGAGCGCAAGCGGGGAATGCATGATTGCCTCCAGGAGCGCCGCCGGACGGCGGGCAAACGGTTAGTGGAAGCAAGATAGCATCGCGCCCCGCCGCGCCCAACGAAGTTATCTTCACACTGTTATCAGCATTGCGGAGGACGTTTTCCGCAATGCTTGTGCGAATTTTTCATAAGGGCGTAGCGGCGGCCAGTTCACAAACCGGAGCGCGCTTACGCCCCCTGCGCCACCGTCGACGCCGGTGCATCCATACGCGCCGCGAACCAGGTCAGCAGCAACGCCGCCACGCTGACCGCGGCCGCCACCCAAGGCAAGGTATCGAGCGAATGGCCGTGATTGATCACCAGACCGCCAAGCCACGCGCCGCCCGCATTGCCGACGTTGAACGCACCGATATTCAGCGTCGAAGCCAGATTCGGCGCCGCGGCCGCTTTCTCGACTACGCGCATCTGCAACGGCGGCACCGTGGCGAACGCAGCAATGCCCCACACGAAGATCGTGATCGCCGCGGCCACTTGCGAATGGCTGGTGCGCGCGAAGATCGCCATCACCACCGCGAGCGCGACCAGAATGCCCATCAACGACGGCATCAGCGCACGGTCCGCCAACTTGCCGCCGACCGTATTGCCGATCGTGAGGCCCACGCCGAACAGCACCAGAATCGCCGTGACGCCGCGCGGCGAGAAGCCGCTCACCTGCTCGAGAATCGGCGCTATGTAGGTGAACACGACGAACACGCCGCCGAAGCCGAGCACCGTCATCGCGAGCGCGGTCCAGACTTGCGGATCCTTCAACACGCGCACTTCATGCCCGAGTCCGACCGGACCTGCGTCATGACGATTCGGCACCAGCGCCGTGACGCCCGCGAGCGACAGCACGCCGAACGCGCTGACAATCCAGAACGCCGCGCGCCAGCCGAACTCCTGGCCGACGAACGTGCCGAACGGTACGCCGAGCACGTTCGCCAGCGTCAGGCCGGTGAACATGAGCGCAATCGCGCTGGCGCGCTTTTCGGCCGGCACGAGCGAAGCCGCCACCACCGCGCCAATGCCGAAAAACGAGCCATGCGCGAACGACGTCACCACGCGCGCGATCATCAGCACGGAATAACTGGACGCGATCGCGCACAGCGTATTGCCGACGATGAACACGCCCATCAGCAGTTGCAGCACCAACTTGCGCGGCATCTTGCTGGTCACCACCGCGAGCAACGGCGCACCGACGGCGACGCCGAGCGCGTAACCGCTCACCAGCAAACCCGCCGACGGGATCGACACCGCCAGATCGCGCGCCACCTCGGGCAGCAAGCCCATGATCACGAACTCCGTCGTGCCGATTGCGAATGCGCTGATCGCCAGCGCCAGTAATGGAATGGGCATTTCTCTTCTCCAGGATTCAAATTTCAGCGTGATGCAGCGCCGTCACGAATTCGATGACGACGCCCGGCGCGAGCGCCACGAACAGTTGCGCCTGTGCCTCTTGCGGTCCCATTTGCGGCACGCGTGCGGTTTGATAATTGACACCATGGGCATGCAGGCGACCGAGCAGCGCCTGCCATTCGGCGGCGCTCTCCAGCCGGAAAGCGATGTGGTCGATGCGCGGCGCCGTCCTGCCGGCCGCGGCGGGCACCGTCACGTCGATCAGATGAATCAGCGGGCGGCCGTTCGCGTACAGCCAGTAGCCGTCAACCGAAAACGGCGGCCGTGCGCCTTGCGTCAGCCCGGCCACGTCGACGAAAAAGCGTCGGGCCGTGTCGAGGTCGGCAGTGACGATGGTCGCGTGATCGAGTTGCATAGCGTTGGCGGTCCCAGGGTTTTCCACGAGCGCCATTGTCGAGGCTGAGCGTCAATTTGATAATTGGCGTAGCATTTGAAGCATTTTCAAATCTCATTTGAAAGATTCGCCATGGACAACCTCGGTGACATCCGTCTGTTCGTCGAAGCGGCGCAGCAGGGCAGCCTGTCGGCGGCGGGCCGCAAAATGGGACTGACGCCGGCCGCCGCCAGCGCGCGCCTTGCCAAGCTCGAAGCCGGCCTCAAAACGCGCCTGTTCGAACGCACCACCCGTCAACTCAGGCTCACCGACGAGGGCCGCCTGTACCTGAATTGCTGCCGTCAGGCGCTGCAATCGCTAGACGACGCCGAAGCCGCGCTGCAAGCCGGCCAAGGCGTCGTGCGCGGCAAGGTGCGGGTATCGGCGACCTCGGACTTCGGCCGCAATCTGCTGATGCACTGGCTCGACGAGTTCAACGCGCTGTATCCGGAAGTGACCTTCGCGCTCACTTTGTCGGACTCGCTGGCAAATCTGGTGCAAGAGGACATCGATCTGGCGATCCGCTTCGGCGTGCCCCAGGACAGTTCGCTGGTCGCCCGCAAGCTGGCGCCGAACCGGCGCGTGCTGTGCGCGTCGCCGGACTACATCGCGCGTAAAGGCGAACCGAAAGATCCGCACGATCTGGCCAATTTCGACTGCATCGTGCTGGCCACCGCCACTGGCCTGGCGAACGAGTGGCGCTTCACGCGCGGCGACGAGGTGCAGCACTACACCGTGCCGTTCGAAACCGCCCGCGAGACCAACGACGGCGCCGTCGCCCGCGAATGGGCGCTGCGCGGCTACGGCATCGTCATCAAGTCGATGTGGGACGTGGAAGCCGACCTGCGCGCCGACGGCCTGAAGATCCTGCTGCCGGAATGGCGTTATCCGGACGCGCCGCTGCACGCGCTCTACCATCGCAACCGCTTCATGGCGCCGCGCGTGCGCGTGCTGCTGGATTTCCTGAGTGAGCGTTTCGCGCAGGTGTCGGACGAACTGGAAGGTCTGCTGGGCTTGCCGCCGGAGCGTCCGCGCCGCCAGGCGGCCGGGGAAACCGCATCGCGCGAAGGGCTATAATATTGAACTACGCTGCAAACGTGCCCTGAAAGCAGGCCACAGCGGCGGCCCACAGTGGCAGCCCGCAGCGGCCCATGACGGTAAATAAGCGCCGCTCCGCGGCCCGCTCGCACGTTTCGCCCTCTTCACCTTTTAAACGACGCCCCCAGGTTAACCACTGCGACCGGCGAAATTCGATGACCAAGAAAGTTTATGTAAAGACCTTTGGCTGCCAGATGAACGAGTACGACTCCGACAAAATGGTCGACGTACTCGGCGCGGCTGAAGGACTCGTCAAGACCGACACGCCGGAAGACGCGGACGTCATTCTGTTCAACACGTGCTCGGTGCGCGAAAAAGCGCAGGAAAAAGTGTTCTCCGACCTCGGCCGCGTGCGCGAGCTGAAGGAAGCGAATCCGAATCTGATCATCGGTGTGGGTGGTTGCGTGGCGAGCCAGGAAGGCGCGGCGATCGTGTCGCGCGCGCCGTACGTCGATCTGGTGTTCGGCCCGCAAACGCTGCACCGTCTGCCGCAAATGATCGACAAGCGCCGGGAAAGCGGCCGCGCGCAAGTCGACATCTCGTTCCCGGAAATCGAAAAGTTCGATCATCTGCCGCCGGCGCGCGTCGACGGCCCGAGCGCGTTCGTATCGATCATGGAAGGCTGCAGCAAGTACTGCAGCTATTGCGTCGTGCCGTACACGCGCGGCGAAGAAGTGTCGCGTCCGCTGGATGACGTGCTGACCGAAATCGCCGGCCTCGCGGACCAGGGCGTGCGCGAAGTCACGCTGCTCGGCCAGAACGTGAACGCCTACCGCGCCGGCCTCACGGTGGGTTCGACGGAAATCGCCGACTTCGCTCAATTGATCGAATACGTGGCTGATATTCCGGGCATCGAACGGATTCGTTACACCACGTCGCATCCGAAGGAATTCACGCAGCGCCTGATCGACACCTACGCGAAGGTGCCGAAGCTCGTCAGCCACCTGCATCTGCCGGTGCAGCACGGCTCGGATCGCATCCTGATGGCCATGAAGCGTGGCTACACGGTGCTCGAATACAAGTCCGTGATCCGCAAGCTGCGCGCAATCCGCCCTGACCTGTCGCTCTCCACGGACATGATCGTCGGCTTCCCCGGCGAGACGGAAGAAGACTTCGACAAGATGATGGCGCTCGTGCACGAGATGAAGTACGACACCAGCTTCTCGTTCATCTACAGCCCGCGTCCCGGCACGCCGGCCGCGAATCTGCACGACGACACGCCGCGCGAAGTGAAGCTCAAGCGTCTGCAACATTTGCAGGCCACCATCGAGGAAAACGTGCAGCGCATCAGCGATTCGATGGTCGGCAAGATCGAGCGCATACTGGTCGAGCGCCCGGCCCGCAAGGATCCGAACGAACTCGCCGGCCGCACCGAGAACAACCGGGTGGTGAATTTCCCGGCGCCGGTCGCGTCGCACGCAAGGCTGATCGGCCAGATGGTCGACGTGAAAATCGTCAAAGCGTACCCACATTCGCTGCGTGGCGAGCTCGTGCTGGTTCATGACGACGCCCCGGCCACGACCCATTAAGCGACGCAAACCCGCGTATCGAAACCGACAGGATCGACCCACCGCCTTGAAGACCACTCAGCAGCATCTGGAATTCACCGCACCGCGCGAAGACAACGCGCGGCTCGCCAACCTCTGCGGCCCGCTCGACGAAAATCTGCGCCAGATCGAGCAGGCGCTCGACGTAACGCTGCAACGCCGTGGCCACCGCATCACGATTCGCGGGCGCGGCGCGAAACTCGCGCTCACCGCGCTCGAAAAGTTCTACGACAACTCACAGAAGCCACTGTCGGTCGACGACATCCAGCTCGCGCTCGTCGAAGTGCGTCAGCCGGCACGGCATCGCGCAAACGGCAACGGCCATGGCACGCAAGCGCTGGACCCGCGCTTCCCCGGCAATCCGGACCACCCGTTCGACGAGCCCGCCGACGCCGGCGACGACGACCTCGAAGAACTCGGCCCGAAGCTGTACACGCGCCGCGCGGATCTGCGCGGCCGTACGCCGGCGCAGCGCGAGTATCTGAAGCAGATCATCTCGCACGACGTGACATTCGGCATCGGTCCGGCGGGCACGGGCAAGACCTATCTCGCGGTGGCCTGCGCGGTAGACGCGCTCGAGCGCGACCAGGTCAAGCGCATCGTGCTGACGCGTCCTGCGGTCGAAGCAGGTGAACGTCTCGGCTTTCTGCCCGGCGATCTGGCGCAAAAGGTCGATCCGTATCTGCGTCCTTTGTACGACGCGCTGTACGACCTGCTCGGCTTCGACAAGACCGCCAAGATGTTCGAGCGGCAGATGATCGAAATCGCGCCGCTCGCGTACATGCGCGGCCGCACGCTGAACCACGCGTTCATCATCCTCGACGAGGCGCAGAACACCACGCCCGAACAGATGAAGATGTTCCTCACGCGGATCGGCTTCGGCTCGAAGGCGGTGGTGACCGGCGACACGACTCAGGTCGACTTGCCGCGCGGCCACAAGAGCGGGCTGATCGAAGCGCAGCAGGTGCTGGCCGACGTGCGCGGCATCGCGCTCACGCGCTTTACCAGCGCGGACGTGGTGCGGCATCCGCTGGTCGCGCGAATTGTGGAGGCGTACGATGCGCATTCGCAGAAAACCGCCAGTCCGGCGGATTCGCGCTAAGCGCCCGCATCAGCAACGCACGCCACGAACGCATTACAACGAAACCGCATGAGCCGCGCCCCGAAACTGACGTTGAATCTGCAATTCCCCGCCGCCAGGAGCTGGCCGGAACACAAGGCGCTGCTGCCGCGCGCCACTGTGGCCGGCTGGATCAAGGCGGCGCTATTCGCGGACGGCGAACTGACCGTGCGTTTCGTCGATGCCGAAGAAGGCCGCACGCTGAACCGCACCTATCGCGGCAAGGATTATTCGACCAACGTGCTGACCTTCGCCTACGCCGAATCGGAAGACGATCCCGTGACGGGCGACCTGATCCTGTGCTGCCCTGTGGTCGAGAAGGAAGCCGCCGAACAGGGCAAGCCGCTCATCGCGCACTACGCGCATCTGCTCGTGCACGGCACGCTCCACGCCCAGGGCTACGACCACGAAGTCGAGGAAGAAGCCGAGGAAATGGAAGCGATCGAAACGGAAATCCTCGCCAAGCTCGGCTTTCCCGATCCTTACCAGTAGGCGTCGATCACCGGCGCGTCGTTAACGTCCAATCCGTTAAAAACCATCGTGAGCACCTCTTCTCCTGAAGCCGACACCCGAACGCCCTGCCCGGACTATCCGCCGGCGCTCGGCGAATCGCGGCTCCTGACGGACGAGGAATTGCGCGCGTCGCTCGACTGCACGTTGCGCGACTGGGACCGCAAGAGCGACCTATGGCTGTTCGGCTATGGCTCGCTGATCTGGAATCCCGGCCTGCCCACCGTCGAAGCCACCCGATCCAAGGTCCATGGCTATCACCGGGGGCTGTACCTGTGGTCGCGTGTGAATCGCGGCACGCCCGAGCAGCCGGGCCTCGTGCTCGCGCTCGATCGCGGCGGTTCGTGCACCGGCATCGCATTCCGGCTCGCGGCCGAAGGCTCGATGCCGCATCTCGAAGCGCTCTGGCGCCGCGAAATGGCGATGGGTTCATACCGCCCGGCGTGGCTGCCGTGCGTGCTCGCCGACGGCCGGCGCGTCGACGCACTCGCCTTCGTCATGCGCCGCGACGTGCCGAGCTACACCGGCAAGTTGCGCGACGACATTGTCAAAACCGTGTTCGGCTGCGCGAGCGGTCGCTACGGCACCACGCTCGACTACGTCAGCCGGACGGTCCATGCGCTGCGTGAGAGCGGCATGCCCGACCGCGCACTCGAAGCGTTGCTCGAACGGTGCCGCGAGGAAAGCCGCGAAGCAAACGTGAAAGCGGGCCAGAAATAAGCGTGCCGAGCGGCGCTTTTTTTCCCGAAAACGCTTTTCCGCGCGTAATCAGTTAGGATTGACCTACGCCCGCCCTCACGGCGGAGCCGCCTCACCCCAGCTTCACTCATCGCCCAGCCGGGCGGGACACGGTCCTGCCATGTGCCTGGTGTATCCTTAATGCTCTGCAACAGCGCGCCCAGTCTTGCCGGGCGCACTACCATGAACGACACGTATCCCAGTCGACGCCAACTCGACAAACCGCAGGAAAAGCGCTCACTCCTCGAGCGTCTGACCGACTTCATCTCGCCCGAGCCCGACTCGCGCGCCGAACTTCTGGAAATTCTGCAGGACGCGCACGAGCGCAACCTGATCGACGCCGACTCGCTGTCGATGATCGAAGGCGTGTTCCAGGTGTCCGAACTCAGCGCGCGCGACATCATGGTGCCGCGTGCGCAAATGGACGCGATCAACATCGCGGACAATCCCGCCGAATTCATCCCTTACGTGCTGGAAAAAGCGCACTCGCGCTATCCGGTCTACGAGGGCAATCGCGACAACATCATCGGCGTGCTGCTGGCCAAAGACCTGCTGCGCTACTACGCCGAAGAAGAATTCGACGTGCGCGGCATGCTGCGCCCCGCTGTGTTCATCCCCGAATCGAAGCGCCTGAACGTGCTGCTGCACGACTTCCGCGTAAATCGCAATCACCTCGCGGTAGTGGTCGACGAATACGGCGGCGTGGCCGGCCTGATCACGATCGAAGACGTGCTGGAACAGATCGTCGGCGACATTGAAGACGAATACGATTTCGACGAGGAAAGCGGCAATATCATCGCCTCGCCGGACGGACGTTTCCGCGTGCGCGCGCTCACCGAAATCGAACAGTTCAACGAGGCCTTCGGCACGCACTATCCGGACGATGAAGTCGACACGATCGGCGGGCTCGTCACGCATCACTTCGGACGGGTGCCGCATCGTGGCGAAAAAGTCCGCCTCGACGATCTGATCTTCGAGATTCTGCGCGGCGACGCCCGCCAGATTCACATGCTGCTGGTGCGCCGCGATCCGCTCGCGGGCCAGCGCGAGCGCGAAGCGCAGCACGTGCAGACCTGATCCGGCTTTTCGCTGGGTCTTTTTCCCGCTTCTTCAACTCCTCACGCCGACCGCGCACCAATGGCCGACCCGATGACTTCCCGTTCGCGCCACGGCGTGAGCGCTTCTGCCGCCCAGCAAACCCGCGGCCGCACGCTGCCTCGCTGGCATTACCTCGTCGCGCTGGCCGCCGGCGCGGCCAATACACTCTCGTTCGCGCCGACGCCGCACGGCGGCTGGCTCGAACTCGCGATCTTCGCGTTCTTCTTCGCCTGGCTCACACGTACCACCGGCTGGAAAAGCGCGGCGCTGACGGGCGGCGCGTTCGGCTTCGGTAATTTCGTGACCGGTGTGTGGTGGCTCTACGTCAGCATGCATTTCTACGGCGGCATGGCGGCGCCGCTCGCCGGCGCGGCCGTCGTGCTGTTCTCGCTTTATCTGGCGATTTATCCCGCGCTGGCAGCCGGCGTCTGGTCGTTCTGCGCGGGGCACGCGAACAACGGCGCGGCCGCCGACGACACGCCGTTCTCCCCAACCTGGCACGGCGCGCTGGCGTTCGCGAGCGCGTGGGCGATCGGCGAATGGTTGCGCGGCACAGTGTTCACAGGCTTTCCGTGGCTGGCGAGCGGTTACGCTCAAGTGGACGGTCCGTTTGCCGGCTTTGCGCCAGTGGCGGGCGTGTACGGCGTCGGCTGGATGCTGGCGCTGGTGGCCGCGCTGATCGTGCAGGCTTTGCTTGCGTTCCTCTCCTCACGCAAACAAAGCCGGGCCGGCGACACCGGCCGCAAAGGCGCGAAACCGGCTGTGGCGCGCGTCGCCGTGCCGGGCGCAATCGCCTTGGCGCTGATCGCCGCCGGCCTGCTGCTGCCGCTCGTGCAATGGACCGTGCCGGCCAACGCGCCGTTGACCGTGCGTCTGCTGCAGGGCAATGTCAAACAGGAAATGAAATTCGAGGAATCCGGCATGCGCGCCGCGATCGATCAGTTTCAACAGATGATCACCTCGAAACCGGCCGATCTGATCGTCACGCCGGAAACCGCCATCCCCGTGCTCGCGCAGCAATTGCCGGCGCCGTTCGCCTCGGCGGTGCGCAACTTCTCGGACTCGACCGGCAGCGCGATCCTGTTCGGCGCGATCGGCGGCACGATCACGCCGGAGGGCCAGGTGATCGACTATACGAACAGCCTGTTCGGCGTCACGCCCGGCACGCGCGACGTGTATCGCTACGACAAGCATCACCTCGTGCCGTTCGGCGAATTCGTGCCGTGGGGCTTCCGCTGGTTCGTCAATCTGATGAGCATTCCGCTCGGCGACTTCTTCCGCGGCGCGCCGGTGCAGAAGCCGTTCATGGTGCATAACCAGCCGGTCGCCGTGGACATCTGCTACGAAGACATTTTCGGCGAAGAGATCGCGCGGACCATCCGCGAAAGCGCTACGCCGGCCGGCGTGCTGGTCAACTCGACCAATCTGGCCTGGTTCGGCGACACGATCGCGCTCGACCAGCATTTGCAGATCGCGCGCATGCGCTCGCTGGAAACCGGCCGCCCGATGCTGCGCGCGACCAACACCGGCATGACCGCCGCGATCGACGCAAATGGCAAGGTGATCGGGCGCCTGACGCCGTACACGATCGGCTCGCTCGATGTCACCGTGCAAGGAACTGCGGGCAGCACGCCTTACATCACGAGCGGCAATAACACGGTGCTGGCGGTCTCGTTGCTGCTGCTGGCATTCGGCTTTGCGTTCGGGCCGGGCATTACGCGGCGCCGCAACGGCAAGCAATAAGCCGCGCGATTAAACCGCATCGATTCCGCGCGCTGCCTATTTGAAAGCGGCGCGCGCGAATCAAACCACCCCAAAAACACTGCAATAAAAAAACGCGCGCCGCGGAATACCGCGAGCGCGCGTTTTTAGCCCAATCAAACTTTACTGGTTCGAAGCAATGCGCTGCTGAATATGCTGCGCACGCGCCGGCGACGCCGGATGCGAACTCAACATACTCGATTTACCGCCATCCAATGCGGAGAGCTTGTTGAATGCCGTCACCAATCCCGACGGATCGAGATTCTTCTTTTTCTGCAAGTCGAACGAATAATCGTCCGCTGCGCTTTCCTGGGTTTGCGAGAATTGCGCGTTAATCAGCTTCTCTGAAAAGTCGCCGAGCTGCGAACCGGACAGCGCGCCCGCCACGCCACCCGCCGACGACGCCACCGACCGCGCCGCGGACGTCGCATACGCGACCTGCATCGCCTTCTTCGTGTGGCCGAGCGCCACGTGGCCCATTTCATGGCCGACCACGCCGCGCACTTCGTTGTCGTTCATCATGTCCATCAGACCGCTGTACACGCGCACGCAGCCGTTCGCCATGGCCCACGCGTTGACGTCCTTGGTCATGTACACCTTGTAGTTCACGGGCGTGCCGTTGATGTTGTCGCCCAGTTGCGCGGCGATCTTGTTCAGGCGCTTCTGGTAATTGCTGTTCGCGGCGGCAATCTTGTTTTCGCTGTCCAGCTGCGTGCACGACTTGTCGGTCAGGGCGCGCACGTCGGTGTCGCTCAGCGTGGCAGCCTGGGTGGCCATCTGGCCGGACTTGATCAGCGCGGACGGATCGACGTTGCTGATATTCGAGCACGCTGCGAATAAAGCGAAGGCGGAAGCGGCAATGGCAAAGCGGTACGATTTCATGGTGGAAGTCTCTCTGCGATGTTATTCATTTCAACGGCGCGCTTTTAATGCACCGCCTGTTCGCAACAGGTTTCATATCGGCTGCAAAAGAAGCCGATATGTAAATTGCATAAACCTGCACGGATGCATTTACGCCACGTGACAGACAAAAAAAATGCGCCTGACGGGCAGGCGCATTTTTACCACAAATGTAAGCTTCAATTCATGATTCTGGAAGCTTGAATGACACTATTTTTCAAACTTCGCGATATGGCGGACCACCTTATTCAAGACAGCACCACCTCGTATCCGTTTAGCCGCTTATTCAGTCGGAAGGCACCGTATCGATGAACGACTGGCGCAGCGAGAGCTTCTGGAAATGTTTGTCCAGATTCGGATACGGTTCGCGCCAGTTCAATTCCGGCATGCGGAAATCCAGATAACCCAATGCACAACCCAGCGCGATATCGGCGAGCGTGTAGTGATTGCCCGCGCACCACGTCTTGCTGCCCAGTCCCTGCGCCATCGCGATCAACGCTTCGTCGATCTTGCGTTGCTGGCGCGCCACCCACGCATCCACGCGCTGCTCCGGCGCGCGCTGCGTGACTTCAAGGCGAATCAGCACTGCCGCGTCCAGCACACCGTCCGCGAGCGCTTCCCAGCAGCGGACCTCGACGCGCTCGCGTCCCGACTGCGGAATCAGCTTACCGACCGGCGAAAGCGTATCCACGTATTCACAGATCACCCGCGAGTCGAACACCGCTTCGCCATCTTCCATCACGAGGCACGGCACCTTGCCGAGCGGGTTGAAAGTGTGAATGTGGGTATCCGGCGCCCAGACATTCTCGGGCACCAGTTCGTAGTCGATCTTCTTGTCGGCCAGCACGATCCGCGCTTTACGCACGAAGGGGCTGGTGAGCGAACCGATGAGTTTCATCATTACCATCTGCCTTTATCTGAATCCGGCGAAAGTATAAGTGGTCGGCGGCGTTCACGAGCGTTCAGAAGCGTCGCGCCGACGCTTCGCGAGCCGCACGGGGGCTTGCTGTGGACGGATTGCAACAGCGCGGCGGGCGCCTTGGCTGCCGCTTCCATGAGTATCCCGCGCAAAATAACTCCGCGCATGGGCGCTACAATCGCACGATGAACCAGCCGACCGAACCCACCATCGCCATCGACGTCTACCGCACGCGCCGTGAGCGCGTACTCGCCGCGCTGCGGGCAGCGGGCGGCGGCGTCGCCATCGTCCCCACCGCGCCGGAAGCACTACGCAACCGGGACGCCGATTATCCCTATCGGCACGACAGCTACTTCTATTACCTGACCGGTTTCACCGAGCCCGAGGCGCTGCTGGTGCTCGACGCCAGCGCCGCGCCCGGCGAACCCGCTTCGGTGCTGTTTTGCCGCGAGAAAAACGTCGAGCGCGAAACGTGGGAAGGTTTCCGCTTCGGCCCTGACGGCGCGCGCGAGGCCTTTGGTTTCGACGCCGCGTTCGCCGTCGCCGAAATCGATGTGCAACTGCCGCGACTGCTCGCCGACAAGCCGTCGCTGCATTACGCGCTCGGCGCCTCGGCGCAACTGGACGAGCGGGTGCGCGGCTGGCTCGACGCGGTGCGGGCGCAAAGCCGTGGCGGTGTCGCCGCGCCCGCGACCGCGCGCGACCTCATCCCGTTGCTCGACGAGATGCGGCTTATCAAGGACGCTCACGAACTCGCCATCATGCGCCGGGCCGGGCAGATTTCCGCCCAGGCGCATCGTCGGGCCATGGCCGCGTGCCATCCGGGCGTGCGCGAGTACGAACTCGAAGCCGAGCTGCTCTACACGTTCCGCAAGTTCGGCGCACAGGCGCCGGCTTACACGTCGATCGTCGCGGCCGGTGCGAACGCCTGCGTGCTGCACTACCCAGCCGGCAACGCGATTGCCCAGGACGGCGACCTGATTCTGATCGACGCCGCCTGCGAACTCGACGGCTACGCGTCCGACATCACCCGCACCTTCCCCGCCAGCGGCCGCTTCACGCCGGCGCAGCGCGAGCTGTACGACATCGTGCTGGCCGCGCAGCAGGCCGCGATCGACGCCACCCGCGCCGGCGCCACCTTCGACGACCCGCACCAGGCCGCCGTGCGTGTGCTGTCGCAGGGCTTGCTCGACACCGGCATCATCGAGCGCGCGAAGTTCGCCTCCGTCGACGACGTGATCGCGGAACGCGCCTACGCGCCCTTCTATATGCACCGCACCGGCCACTGGCTCGGCATGGACGTGCACGATGTCGGCGACTACCGCGAACGCGGCGCGCCGCGCGACGAAGCGGGCGCGCTGCCGTGGCGCACGCTGCAAACGTCGATGACGCTGACGATCGAGCCCGGCCTGTATATCCGGCCGACCGAAGGCGTACCCGAGCGCTACTGGAATATCGGCATCCGCATCGAGGACGACGCGATTGTCACGCCGACCGGTTGCGAACTCATGACGCGCGACGTGCCGGTCGCCGCCGACGAGATCGAGGCGCTGATGCAGGAAGCCCGCGCGGCACATCGCGGCACATGAAACAAGGAAGTAACTCGCAATGAACGATGTTTCCCAGTCGACGGTGATCCTGAAGCCCGCCAAGGCCGGCCCGCCCTTCGATTTCGACGTGACGATCGTCGGCGCCGGTCCGGTCGGACTGGCGCTGGCGGGCTGGCTGGCGCGCCGCAGCGCGACGCGGGAGTTGAAGATCGCGCTCGTCGACGCGCGCGAGCCGGAAGATTCGATCGCCGATCCGCGCGCTATCGCTGTGTCGCACGGCAGCCGGATGATCCTGGAGCCGTTGCGCTGGCCCGCCGATGCCACCGCGATCCAGCGTATTCATGTCTCGCAGCGCGGCCACTTCGGCCGCACGCTGATCGATCACGGCGAGCACGGCTTGCCGGCGCTCGGCTACGTGCTGCGCTACGGTTCGATCGTGCATGGTCTCGCCGAGGCGGTGCACGCGACCTCGGTGCATTGGTTCCGCTCCACTTCCGCTGCGGCGCCGACGCAGGAACTCGACGGCGTCACGCTGCCGATCGAAACCGCGGGCGTCACGCGTCACTTGCGCACGCGCATTCTGGTGAATGCCGAAGGCGGGCTGTTCGGCGATCAGAAGTCTGCTAAACCCACGGGAAAACGCGCCGGCAGGGACGCCAGCATGAGTGCGGACGAGCAAGCCGGCCACGACGGCGATAGCGACAGCGCCGACAACCGGGCCGCGAACAGCGCGGCGAAAAGCGCCGATCAGCGCAGCGGCCGGAACGACGACGACGCACGGCGCGCCGGCCGAGGCGCCGCCGAACCCGGCTCGCGTGACTATGGACAAACCGCGCTGGTCGGCACGGTGACGGTATCCGCGCCGCAACCGCACGTGGCGTGGGAGCGCTTCACGTCGCAAGGGCCGATCGCATTGCTGCCGATGGGGGGCGTGCGCGGCGCCGACTACGCGCTAGTCTGGTGCTGCGCGCCCGAAGAAGCCGCGCGCCGCGCGCAACTCTCCGACGAAGACTTCCTGCGCGAACTCGGCGCCGCATTCGGCGACCGCATGGGCCGCTTCACGCACATCAAGGGACGCGCGTCGTTCCCGTTGGGGCTGAACGCCGTCGAAACGCTCGTGAATGGCCACGTCGTTGCGATCGGCAACGCGGCGCAGACGCTGCATCCGGTCGCGGGCCAAGGTCTGAATCTGGGTCTGCGCGACGCGCACGCGCTCGCCGACGCCCTGTCGGCGGAAGGTCCGACCCCGCTCGCACTGGCCACCTTCGCGCAACGTCGCGCGCTCGACCGCCGCATGACGATCGGCGCCACCGACACGCTCGCGCGCCTCTTCACCATCGACTTCGCGCCGCTCGCCGTCGTGCGTGGCCTCGCTCTTACCGCGCTCGAGTTCCTGCCGCCGGTAAAAACCGCGCTGGCACGGCAAATGATGTTCGGACAGCGTCGCTAGGCGCGCCGCCCGCTCGCGCCCCACGGCCTTTTTGCTCAGCGCGGAAGGGTCCGCGCGGGCAGCGCCGGTTCTATGAATCGGCGCACTTTCATAGAAGATTTAATGGGTTACGACAGGCACATGTCGGGTACCGGCTATCCGTTAACGCTAAAATAGCGGTTTTCTCTCGCATTTCGCGAACGCTCCGATTGACTGAAATTGTGCAATCGGCCGCGCGCGACCACCGCGTCTCACGTTATGCCCACTCTCGGCTCCCACAATCTGCGTAATAACCTGTTCGTCGCGCCTATGGCCGGCGTGACCGACCGGCCGTTCCGGCAACTGTGCAAACGGCTGGGCGCGGGCTATGCGGTGTCGGAAATGGTCGCCTCGAACGCGCAGCTGTGGAAGAGCGAGAAGACCATGCGCCGCGCCAACCACGCGGGCGAGGTCGAGCCGATTGCCGTGCAGATCGCCGGCGCCGATCCGGCCATGATGGCCGAAGCGGCTCGCTACAACGTGGCGAACGGCGCGCAGATCATCGACATCAACATGGGCTGCCCGGCCAAGAAGGTGTGCAACGTGGCGGCGGGTTCGGCTTTGCTGCAGAACGAGCCGCTGGTGCAACGCATCGTCGAGGCCGTGGTGGGCGCCGTGGGCGTCGGGCCGGACGCGGTGCCCGTCACGCTGAAGATCCGCACGGGCTGGAATCGCGAGAACAAGAATGCGCTGAATGTCGCGCGTCTGGCCGAATCGGCGGGCATTGCCATGCTGACCGTGCATGGCCGCACGCGCGCCGACCTGTATCACGGCGACGCCGAATACGAGACCATTGCCGCAGTGAAAGCGGCGGTGCGCATTCCCGTGGTCGCCAATGGCGACATTACCTCGCCGCACAAGGCGCGCGAGGTGCTCGCCGCCACCGGCGCCGACGCCATCATGATCGGCCGCGCGGCGCAGGGGCGTCCGTGGCTGTTCCGCGAGATCGAGTATTTCCTGCAAACGGGCGAGTTGCTGCCGCCGCCGCGGATCGACGAGATCCAGCAGGTGATGAACGAGCATCTGGAAGACCATTACGCGTTCTACGGGGAATTTACCGGTGTCCGCACTGCGCGTAAGCACATCGGCTGGTACACTCGCGGCCTTTCTGGCGCCAACGTGTTCCGCCATCGCATGAATACGCTGGACACCACGCGCGAACAACTCCTCGCCGTCAACGAATTCTTCGACGCCCAAAAGGCGATCTCAGACCGTCTCGTCTACGTCGACGAGACGCTCAACGAAAACGGCGAGCCGGACCAAACCGACCGACTAGCAGCATGAGCAAGAACAATATCGAACAATCTGTCCGCGACAGCCTGGGAATGTATTTCCAGGATCTCGACGGCTCCAATCCGCACGACGTCTACGACATGGTGATTTCCTGCGTAGAAAAACCTCTGCTCGAAGTGGTGCTCGAGCAGGCCGGCGGCAATCAGTCGCTGGCCGCCGAGTATCTCGGCATCAACCGCAATACGCTGCGCAAGAAGCTGCAACAGCACGGTTTGCTGTAGCCCGTTGTAATTCGTTGTAGTTTCTCGCGCCCTGCCACGTTTCCCTTCGGCTTTTCGTCTTCATCATGATCAAGCAAGCGCTCATCTCCGTTTCCGACAAGTCCGGCATCGTCGACTTCGCCAAGTCGCTGTCCGACCTCGGCGTCAAGATCCTGTCGACCGGCGGCACCGCGAAACTGCTCGCGGACGCGGGTCTCTCCGTCACCGAAGTCGCCGATTACACGGGCTTCCCGGAAATGCTGGACGGGCGCGTGAAAACGCTGCATCCGAAGGTGCACGGCGGCATTCTCGCGCGCCGCGACCTGCCGGAACACATGGCGGCGCTTGAGAAGCACGACATTCCGACCATCGACCTGCTGGTCGTGAATCTGTACCCGTTCGTGCAGACCGTGTCGAAAGAAGAATGCTCGCTGGAAGACGCGATCGAGAACATCGACATTGGCGGCCCGACCATGCTGCGTTCGGCCGCGAAAAATCATCGCGACGTAACGGTGGTGGTCGATCCGGCGGACTACGCGGTCGTGCTCGACGAGATGCGCGCGAACAGCAATGCCGTGTCGTACAAGACGAATTTCCGCCTTGCCACCAAGGTGTTCGCGCACACGGCGCAATACGACGGCGCGATCACGAACTACCTGACGAGCCTGACCGACGAACTGCAACACTCGTCGCGCAACACGTATCCGGCAACGTTCAACCTCGCGTTCGAGAAGGTGCAGGATCTGCGCTACGGCGAAAACCCGCATCAGAGCGCGGCGTTCTACCGCGACCTGAGCGTGCCGGCCGGCGCGCTGGCGAACTACAACCAGTTGCAAGGCAAGGAACTGTCGTACAACAACATCGCGGATTCCGACGCGGCGTGGGAATGCGTGAAGACCTTCGACGTGCCGGCCTGCGTGATCGTCAAACACGCGAATCCGTGCGGCGTGGCGCTCGGTGCGGATGCGCACGACGCATACGCCAAGGCGCTGCAGACCGACCCGACCTCGGCGTTCGGCGGCATCATCGCCTTCAACCGCGAAGTGGACGAAACGGCGGCGCAGGCCGTGGCCAAGCAGTTCGTCGAAGTGCTGATCGCGCCGTCGTTTAGCGCCGAAGCGCGCCAGGTGTTCGCGGCCAAGCAGAATGTGCGTCTGCTGGAAATCGCGCTGGGCGAAGGCCACAACGCGTTCGATCTGAAGCGCGTGGGCGGCGGGCTGCTGGTGCAATCGCTCGACTCGAAGAACGTGCAGCCGCACGAATTGCGCGTGGTCACGAAGCGTCATCCGACGCCGAAGGAAATGGACGATCTGCTGTTCGCGTGGCGCGTGGCGAAGTTCGTGAAGTCGAATGCGATCGTGTTCTGCGGCAACGGCATGACGCTCGGCGTCGGCGCGGGCCAGATGAGCCGCGTGGACTCGGCGCGCATTGCGAGCATCAAGGCGCAGAACGCCGGTTTGACGCTGGCCGGTTCCGCGGTGGCGTCGGACGCGTTCTTCCCGTTCCGCGATGGCCTCGACGTGGTGGTGGCGGCGGGCGCGAGCTGCGTGATTCAGCCGGGCGGTTCGATGCGCGATGACGAAGTGGTTGGCGCGGCGGATGAGCACAATATCGCGATGGTGCTGACGGGTGTGCGTCACTTCCGGCATTGATTTGGGTTTGGCAGTGGCGCCGGGCTCTTGTTAAAACCGGGTTGCTAGTGAGGGTTGAGGTTTAGAGATGCGGCCTGGTGGAATTATTCGCCGGGCCGTTTTCTTTGGTGCGGGCTTGGTGCGGTCTTCGGTTCGGCGCTTGTGTCGTGTGTGTCGTGTGTGTCGTGTGTGTCGTGTGTGTCGTGTGTGTCGTGTGTGTCGCGTGCGCCGCTTGTTTCGGTCCTGCCGTGCTTCCGCCGAGCGCCGTTCAGTCGTCCGATTCCTTTCTCGCATAGCCGCCGCTCACATCAGCGTGTTGGCTGATATAAGTGCTGAGCCCCTGCCCGCGTTGCGCGAGACGTTTCAACGCAGCGACGTGCCGTGCACCGACGCTCGCCTCGGTGTACCAATACACCACGCCGTGCCTGAAGCGGACAGCGACGAAATCGTCGCCGATTTCATAAGCCTCGACGCCCGAGTCGCCGCTGAGATTCCGATAGCGCTCCATGTGCGAATGCCTCCTTGCAGCACACCCAGCAGTTTTTATTCCGCCGATATCGCGGCGCGCCGGCCGCCACGTGGCGCGCGTGTTGTAGTATCGCAAGCACCTGGTTTTTACCGCATTTGCGGCACCTCATGAGAATTCTCGGCATCGACCCCGGCCTGCGCGTGACCGGCTTCGGCGTGATCGACCAAAGCGGCCATACGCTCAGCTATGTCGCGAGCGGCGTCATCAAAACCGCCGACGCCGATTTGCCGTCGCGTCTGGGCACCATCTTCGAAGGCATCTCCACATTGATCCGCCAGCATTCGCCGGATCAATCGGCGATTGAAAAAGTGTTCGTCAACGTCAATCCGCAATCCACCTTGCTGCTCGGCCAGGCGCGCGGCGCGGCGATCTGTGGACTGGTTGCGGGCGGCATACCGGTCGCCGAATATACGGCCCTGCAATTGAAGCAGGCCGTGGTGGGTTACGGCCGCGCAACCAAGGAACAGATGCAACAGATGGTGGTGCGTCTGCTCAACCTCTCCGGCGTACCCAGCACCGACGCCGCCGACGCGCTCGGCATGGCTATCTGCCACGCACACGGCGGCACGACGCTGAGTACGTTGGGCGGTATCGCGCCCTCTCTGGCGAAGAAGGGGCTGCGGGTGAGGCGCGGACGTTTAGTCGGATAGCGCAGCACACTGGGCTCGTTGGCCTCACTCGCGCCACACAGCCGTGTTCGTGGCTCACGGCTCACGGCTCACGGCTCACGGCTCACGGCTCACGGCTCACGGCTCACGGCTCACGGCTCACGCAAGATGGTACGCAACGCATCTACACTGCGCAGTTCCCCGATCAACTCCGGCTAGCGAGCGCAAGGCGGCAAGCCAACCCCGCAAACACCGCCCCCAACAAATACTGCGGCATCCTCGACGGCCGCCGCCCCGCCGACAGCTTGCGGCTCAGCCTGCTCGCCATCAGGATCACCGCGCCATTCACGCAGAAGCCGATCACGTTCAGCACGGTGGCCAAAACCATAATCTGCAACGCGACCGACCCCGCTTCGGGCCGCACGAATTGCGGAAACAGCGCGAGCACGAACAGCGCAACTTTCGGATTCAGCAGATTGGTGAAGAGACCCTGACGGAAAATGCGGCCAACCGGATAACGGCTCATCGACGCATTCGGCGCGAACACCGTGCCCTGCGCACGGAATGTTTTCCAGGCGAGATAGAGCAGATACGCGGCGCCGGCAAATCGGACAAAGTCGTATGCCATCGGCACAGCCAGAAAGAGTTGCGACAAGCCGAACGCCGCAGCCAAAGCATGACAATACGTGCCGACCAGAATGCCCGCCAGCGACGCGAACCCCGCGGAACGCCCCTGGCTCACACTGCGCGAGGCAATCAGCAACATGTCTGGGCCGGGCGTGGCGGTCAAGGCGAGACACGCGCCGGCAAACAGCGCGAGAGTGGTGAGGCTCAGCATGAAAGCTCCTTCTGGGTGAGTGGGTTGAGAACCCGCCAAAAGGGATCTCAGTCTATGGGGCGGCCTCGAGCGGGTCAACCGCGATTACGCGTAACTCGCTGTCCACTCGACGCTCACGCGCTGCGCTACACTCGCCCTTTCTCTCGATATTGAATTCGCCATGATCGGTCGCATTGCCGGCGTTCTGCTGGAAAAAAACCCGCCGCATCTGCTCATCGACTGCAACGGCGTCGGTTACGAAGTCGATGTGCCGATGAGCACGTTCTACAACCTGCCCTCCACCGGCGAACGCGTCGTGTTGCTCACACAGATGATCGTCCGCGAAGACGCGCATCTGCTGTACGGCTTCGGCACTGCGGAGGAACGCTCGACGTTCCGCGAACTGCTGAAAATATCCGGCATCGGCGCGCGCATGGCTTTGGCGGTGCTCTCCGGCATGAGCGTGCACGAACTCGCGCAGACCGTCACGATGCAGGACGCGGCGCGTCTGACGCGTGTGCCGGGCATCGGCAAGAAGACGGCGGAGCGCCTGCTCCTCGAACTGAAGGGCAAGATCGGCGCCGACCTGGGCGCGATGGCGGGCGCGGCGTCGGCATCCGACCACGCCTCCGACATCCTGAACGCACTGCTCGCATTGGGTTACTCCGAAAAGGAAGCGCTGGCCGCCGTCAAAAACGTGCCGGCCGGCACCGGCGTGTCCGAGGGCATCAAGCTCGCGTTGAAGGCGCTGTCCAAAGGCTGAAGCTCAGCCCTCGGTTCGACATGCAAGTGACAACTGAAGCTTCGCACACGCCCGCGCGCCGCGCACCCTGGCCATTCGGCCGAGTTTCGCGGCAGGCGGCTCGCGGTACAATGAACGCATGATCGAAACCGACAAACTCGCCGCCGAGCGCATCATCGCGGCCACGCCCGTCTCGCCGAACGAAGAAGCGTTCGAGCGCGCGTTGCGTCCGCGCCAGCTCGAAGAATATGTCGGGCAGGAAAAAGTGCGCGGCCAGCTGGAAATCTTTATCGAGGCCGCCAAGCGCCGCTCTGAATCGCTCGACCACGTCCTGCTGTTCGGGCCGCCGGGCCTCGGCAAAACCACGCTCGCGCACATCATCGCGCGGGAAATGGGCGTGAATTTGCGGCAAACGTCCGGGCCGGTGCTCGAACGCGCCGGCGACCTCGCCGCGCTGCTTACCAATCTCGAAGCCAACGACGTTTTGTTCATCGACGAAATCCACCGGCTCTCGCCGGTCGTCGAAGAAATTCTGTACCCGGCGTTGGAGGATTATCAGATCGACATCATGATCGGCGAAGGGCCGGCCGCGCGCAGCGTGAAGCTTGACCTGCAACCGTTCACGCTGGTCGGCGCGACCACGCGCGCGGGCATGCTGACCAACCCGCTGCGCGACCGCTTCGGCATCGTGGCGCGGCTCGAGTTTTATAACGCCGAGGAATTGGCGCGCATCGTCACGCGTTCGGCGTCGCTGCTCCATGCGCAGATCCATCCGGACGGCGCGTTTGAAATCGCCAAGCGCGCGCGGGGCACGCCGCGGATCGCGAACCGTCTGCTGCGGCGCGTGCGCGACTTCGCCGAGGTGAAGGCAGACGGCAACATTACCGCGCAGGTGGCCGACGCCGCGCTGAAGATGCTCGACGTGGATGCAGTCGGCTTCGACCTGATGGACCGTAAGCTGCTCGAAGCAATTCTGCACAAGTTCGACGGCGGCCCGGTCGGCGTCGACAATCTGGCGGCGGCAATCGGCGAAGAACGCGACACGATTGAAGACGTGCTCGAGCCGTATCTGATCCAGCAAGGCTTCCTGCAACGCACGCCGCGCGGCCGTGTCGCCACGCTGCTCACGTACCGGCATTTCGGCCTTGCCGCGCCGGATTCGTCGAGCGGCCTGCCGGGTCTGTGGGATTCGGCCGCGACCTGAGCGGCACACGTCACGCCCCACGAGACCGAATCAGGATGTCCGACCAAACCAGGCAGCCCAACTCGTCCAACGGTCTCGCGCAACTTCTCACCGGCAGGCTCCGCTCGAAACTGGCCGCCGGCGTCACGCATCTGACAAGCGGCAGCGGTCCCACGCTCGACTACTCGTCGCCTCCGGGCGACCCCGGCCTGTTCGGCCCTGACTCCGTATGCTGGAAAGTCCACGCCGATTTCACATCCATGATGACGGGCGGCATCAGCGCGCTTCTGCTTCAGGCGCTGCACCCGCTGGCCCTCGCCGGCGTGTGGGACCATTCGACGTTTCGCACCGATATTCTCGGCCGCCTGCGCCGCACCGCGACTTTTATCGCGGGCACGACCTTCGGCAGCCGGCACGACGCGCTGGCGCTGATCGAACGTGTGAAGCGCATTCATCTTGGCGTGAGCGGCGTCACGCCTGACGGCCAGCCCTATCGCGCGAGCGAACCCGAGTTGCTGACATGGGTGCATGTCGCCGAAGTGTCGAGCTTCATGACCGCGCACTTGCGCTATGTGAACCCGACACTGCCGATTACCGCGCAGGATCAGTACTTCGCCGAGACCGCGCGCATTGCCGAGATGCTCGGCGCGTCGAACATTCCGCGTTCGCAAGCCGAGATCGATGCTTACTTGCTCGCGATGCAGCCCGGGCTTGTGGCCAGCGAACGCACGCGCGAAGTCGTGAGGGTTCTGATGAACGCGCCCGCCCCGAGCCTATCGATGCGGCCGGCCGGCGTGTTGATGTTCAACGCCGGCGTCGATCTTCTGCCTGATTGGGCACAGGCGATGTTGGGATTCCAGCGCTATGCCGTGCTTCGCCGCGCGGTGGCCAGGCCTGGCGTGCGGCTGGTCGCGCCGGTCATTCGCTGGGCGCTGGTGAATGGTGTGTCGAAACGGGCGCGCCGACGCGTGGCTGCGGGCGTACGCGACCCGAAGTAACGCGAGCGGCGATGCTCGAACGCGCAAAAAACTGCGCGATCAAACGTCAGCGACAACAACCGCGTGAATATGCGCGTAAATCGCGACACCGGTCTTCGGCGGCCCGAATTCGCGGGACGCGCGCGAACGGTTCGAATCAGCCGCGCAAGATCACGCTGCCCGATCGCTCCGCGCCAATCATCGCTCCGGCTCCGGCACCTTCTTGAAACTGTCATCCGCGCTCGGCGCATCGAGATGCGAGACGTCCGCCCACGACACGATCGTCGCCTTGCCATCGTCGAAATCCACAGCGTTCACGCTCGTGTTCAGCAAAGGGTAGTTACGTGGCGCATCAAGCGGCAGACCACAGGCAAAGCGTCGCACGCAATCGAGCACGCCGCCGTGCGCCACGCAGGCAATCCGCCCACCAGGATGCGCGGCGACCAGCGGTTCGATCGCGTGCAGCACGCGATGGTAGAGCGTGCGTAGCGACTCGCCTTCCGGCGGTGCGAAGCCTGCATCGCGGGTTTGCCAGTGCGCGTATTCATCGGGGAAACGCAGGGCGATCTCGTCGCTATCGTGGCCCTGGAACGCGCCGTATGAACGCTCGCGCAGACCTTCCCGCAACTGCAGCGGCAAGCCGAGCACATCGGCAATCGGCTGCGCGGTTTGCTGCGCGCGTTGCAGATCGCTCGAATAGATCGCGTCGAGCCGTGCGCCCTGCTTCGCCTCATCGGCCATGCGGCGCGCCAGGCGCTGCGCCTGCGCCAGCCCCGTCGTAGCGAGCGGAATGTCGATGTGACCTTGAATGCGCTTGATGCGGTTCCAGTCGGTCTCGCCGTGCCGGATGAACAGAATCTGCGTCGTCATGGGATAAAAGTGGGCGCCATGGCCGGTGTTGCCGAGCCGCTATTGTCGCAAACGCGGCTGGAGGATGGATGCGCACGCCAAGGTGCGCATTGAAGGACAAAGCTCAGGCGTTCGTCTGCAGCCAGAACGTGACCGGCCCGTCGTTGACGAGCGAGACCTGCATGTCGGCGCCGAACTCGCCGGTCTCGACGATCGGATGCTTCGCCCGCGCCGCCGCGACAAAGTAATCGAAGAGGCGCTTGCCTTCATCCGGCGGCGCGGCCGGCGTAAAGCTCGGACGCAGGCCGCTGTTGGTGTCCGCGGCCAGCGTGAATTGCGACACGAGCAGCAGCCCGCCCGCACGCCCGGCGCCATCGAGATTTTGCACGGAGAGATTCATCTTGCCGGCGGCATCGCTGAAAACGCGGTAGCCGAGCACCTTGGCCAGCAGCCGGTCGGCACCCGCCTCGGTGTCGCCGCGTTCGGCGCACACGAGCGCGAGCAGGCCCGCCTCGATCGCGCCCGTCACGCGGTCGGCCACGCGCACTTCCGCACGCCGCACGCGCTGGATCAGCGCGATCATCGGCGCGGCTCCGTTAGTGGCATGCTGAACATCAGGCTGTCAGCGTAACGCGCGCAAAGCGGCGTTTGCCGACCTGCACGACGTATTCACCGGCTTCGACCTTCAGACCCTTGTCGGACACGGTCGCGCCATCGATCTTCACGCCGCCCTGCTCGATGTTGCGCAGCGCTTCGCTCGTCGACGGCACGAGGTTGGCCTGTCTGAGCAACTGGCCGATCGCGAGCGGGGCGCCCGCAAGCGTCACGGCCGGAATATCGTCCGGCACGCCACCCTTCGCGCGATGGTTGAAGTCTTCGAGCGCGCGCTCGGCATCGGCTTGCGAGTGGAAGCGCGCGACGATTTCCTGACCGAGCAGCACCTTGAAATCGCGCGGATTGCGGCCCGCTTCGATTTCCCTCTTGAAGCCGGCGATTTCGTCCATCGGACGGAACGACAGCAGTTCGAAGTAACGCCACATCAGCACGTCGGAAATGCTCATCAGCTTGCCGAACATGTCAGTCGGCTTTTCGCTGATGCCAATGTAGTTGTTCTTCGACTTCGACATCTTCTCGACGCCGTCGAGCCCTTCGAGCAGCGGCATCGTCAAGATGCATTGCTGTTCCTGGCCGTATTGCTTCTGCAACTCGCGGCCCACCAGCAGGTTGAACTTCTGGTCCGTGCCGCCGAGTTCGAGGTCCGCGTTCAGCGCAACTGAGTCATAGCCTTGCATCAGCGGATACAGGAACTCGTGGATCGAGATCGGCACGCCGCCCTGAAAACGCTTCGTGAAGTCTTCGCGCTCGAGGATCCGCGCCACCGTGTAGCGCGACGCGAGCTTGATCATGCCATCGGCGCCGAGCGGCATCGACCATTCGCTGTTGTAGCGGATCTCGGTCTTTTCGCGGTCGAGCACGAGCGCGGCCTGGTCGAAATACGTCTTCGCGTTCGATTCGATCTGCTCGCGCGTGAGCGGCGGACGCGTGGCATTACGGCCCGACGGATCGCCGATCAGCGACGTGAAATCGCCGATCAGGAAAATCACGGTGTGACCGAGATCCTGCAACTGGCGCATCTTGTTCAACACGACCGTGTGGCCGATGTGAATGTCCGGCGCGGTCGGATCGAGCCCGAGCTTGATACGCAGCGGCTTGCCCGTGGCCGCGCTCTTCGCGAGTTTTTGCGCGAATTCGTCTTCGATCAGCAATTCGTCGACACCGCGCTTGGTGACGGCGAGCGCGTGACGGACTTCGTCGGTGATCGGGAAGGCGGCAGCGGGGTTAGGCTTGGTGGACTCGGTGCTCATGCTGGAAACGTGAAGTCGCGAAAAAAGGAGATTGTCCCATAGATGCGCGCCGCCGCGCCCACTGACGCAGCCACAAGCGCCCCGCCGACGCACGATTTCTGCGTTCGACGTCGTGCCGCCGGCGTCGCGGCGCTTTATATTCGACCGCGCTTCGCCCGATAATCTGCTACAACGGATCGCAACGAACCATCGAGAGGAGCAGCAACGTGGCGCAAGACCCCGCAGACGGCGTCTACTTTGGATTGATGTCCGGCACCAGCATGGACGGCGTGGACGGCGTGGCTGTCAGGTTCGCGCAAGGCAAGCCGCCGGTGGTGCTGGCCGAGGCGTTTGTCGGCTTTGCCGCGGGCCTGCGCGATGCTTTGTTCGCGCTCCAGCAACCCGGCGACAACGAGATCGAACGCGAGGCGCTGGCCGCCAATGCGCTCGCCACGCGCTACGCCGTGTGCTGCCACGAACTGCTGCACGGCAGCCGCGTGCCGGCTGCGGAGGTGCGCGCGATCGGCGTGCATGGGCAGACGGTCCGGCATCGGCCGGAAAAGGGCTATACGCGGCAGATCAACAACCCGGCGCTGCTCGCGGAAATGATGCATATCGACGTGATCGCCGATTTCCGCAGCCGCGACGTCGCGGCCGGCGGCCAGGGCGCGCCGCTCGTGCCGGCTTTTCACGCCACGGTGTTCGGCGCGAAAAACGAAACACGAGTGGTCTGCAATCTTGGCGGCATCAGCAATATCACGATTCTCAACGCGACCGGCAGTGTGCGCGGCTTCGACTGCGGACCGGCCAACGCGCTGCTCGACGAGTGGGCGCAGCGCCATCTCGGCAAACCGTTCGACGAAAACGGCCATTTCGCGGCGGGCGGCCAGGTGGATCGCACGCTGCTGAATGCGTTGCTCGACGAGCCGTTTTTCGGCCAACAGCCGCCGAAGAGCACCGGCCGCGACCTGTTCAACGCGGAATGGCTCGATGCGAAGCTGCAACCGTTTGCCGGGCTCAATCCCGCCGACGTGCAGGCGACACTGGTTGCGCTCACCGCCGTTACGGTCGCGCGCGAGATCGAGCGGCACGCGTCGGACGCGAGAGCGGTCTATGTCTGCGGCGGCGGCGCGCGTAACCCGGAGATTCTGAAGGCGCTGCAGCAGGCGTTGGAAGACAGCGGCGTCAGCGGCGTTCCCGTCATGACCACCGATGCGCTCGGCGTACCGCCAAGCCAGGTCGAGCCGCTTGCTTTCGCCTGGCTCGCGATGCGCTGCGTGGCGCGTCTGCCGGGCAATCTGCCGGCGGTGACAGGCGCGTCAGCCGAGCGCGTGCTCGGGGCGATCTATCCGCGCTGAGCGCCGCGCAAGATTCGGGTGCAGAAAACAAGAAACGGGGCCGAAGCCCCGTTTCTTGTTTCAACCTGTTATTCAGCGAGCCATTACACCGAGAACGACGAACCACAACCGCAAGTGGTCGTTGCATTCGGGTTCTTGATAACGAACTGCGCGCCGTTGATGTCGTCCTTGTAGTCGATCTCAGCGCCCACCAGGTACTGGTAGCTCATCGAATCGATCAGCAGCTGGACGCCGCTCTTGTTCATGACGGTGTCGTCTTCGTTGACAGCTTCGTCGAAGGTGAAACCGTACTGAAAGCCCGAGCAGCCGCCGCCCTGCACGAAAACGCGCAGTTTGAGGTCCGCATTGCCTTCTTCTTCGATCAGTTGCTTGACCTTGTCAGCCGCTGCGTCGGTAAAAACGAAGGGGGCGGGCATCTCGGTCACGGGTGTATCGGTGACTGCGTTCATTCGAACTCTCCAAAAAGCTTCTAACCGCTATTGTAGGGCTGATCTCGATATCGTGCTGATGCCCACAAAATCAATGGGTTCTTCCAGAAAATCAATGGACGGCGCGTTCCGCCGCCACCAGCCCGGCTAAACGGGATATATCGCCGCTTTGGCGACCAGTTCGTTGCGGCAGCACCGAACGCACTGAGCCGCGAACCCATGAAAAAAGCCGCCATCGCGAAAGCGTTGGCGGCTTTTGCAGCGCACCGACCCGAAAGCCGGCTTGCACCCGAAACGATTAACGCTTCGAGAATTGCTTCCGGCGACGTGCCTTGTGGAAGCCGACCTTCTTACGTTCCACTTCACGTGCGTCACGCGTAACGAAGCCAGCCTTCGACAGTTCCGGCTTCAGCGTTGCGTCGTAGTCCATCAGCGCGCGGGTGATGCCGTGGCGAACCGCACCGGCTTGACCCGTTTCACCGCCACCCGTCACGTTGACCTTGATGTCGAACGTAACGCCGTGGTTCGTGAGTTCCAGCGGCTGACGCACGATCATCAGCGACGTTTCGCGCGAGAAGTAATCGGCGATAGGCTTGCCGTTCACAACGATATCGCCCTTGCCTGCCTTGATGAAGACGCGTGCGACGGCGCTCTTGCGGCGGCCCGTGCCGTAATTCCAGTTACCGATCATGTGGGCTCCCCTTAGATCTCGAGCGCTTTCGGCTGTTGTGCCGAATGCGGATGCGTTGCTTCAGCGTAGACCTTCAGCTTCTTGATCATCGCGTAGCCGAGCGGGCCCTTCGGCAGCATGCCCTTGACCGCTTTCTCGAGCGCACGGCCCGGGAAGCGTTCTTGCATCTTGCCGAACGTCGTTTCATAGATACCGCCCGGGTAGCCCGAGTGACGGTAGTACTTCTTGTCAGTAGCCTTGTTGCCCGTGACGCGCAACTTGCCCGCGTTGATAACGATGATGAAATCACCGGTGTCGACGTGCGGAGTGAATTCAGGCTTGTGCTTGCCGCGAAGACGGTGTGCCACTTCGCTGGCGACACGCCCGAGAACCTTATCCGTCGCGTCAATCACGTACCATTCACGCGTAACCTCATGGGCTTTTGCGGAAAACGTCTTCATGATCGATCCAAAAAAATTGCTGCGCCCAATGTGTTTTTTCCTGCTTGTAGTGTGCGCATCGAGGCGCGTGCAGGCTCTCCCTGGTTCTTCCTCCGCGGGCGCGGATGCGGAAAAGCCCTGAATTATAAAGGAATTTGCTACGGCAAGTCAAAACGTACAGGAGTGAGCGCGAGATTCCGCTGCAATCTGGTAGCCGGAAGCGTGATTTGGCGAGCTATCCCGCTCTAACCGGCTGTGCGTCGCGCAGGACGCGGGCGAAAAAAAACCCGAACGAGCGGTTCGGGTTTAATCCACCAAAGGAGGAGGTGGAGGAGACAGAAACGATTATATGAGCCGACCTTGTGCGACGCAAGAACATTTGCAATGCGAAATACGATTTCATAATGTGGCAGCGGAGTTTTTTGGCTAGAATTTGCTGAATTTTCTTTGAAATCAATCACCAAGCAAGAACCGCACGGCCATATCCACAGACATCAACTAGAGTAAAACCCCTAAATTTGTCAGGGCATTCCCGAATCGCTTGAACATGCCGCGGCGCAACACGCAAGCCGTCATCGGGCATAACTTGAGGCAAAAGTCGCCTCGGGCAGACACGCAAACACCGGGCTACAATGCCCTCTCGATAAGGCAAAAGCGCGGTGGAGCACAGCATGGAATGCAAAGTAAGCTGGATGGGGCAGGACGGGATGGCTTTCGCAGCCGAGACGGGCAGCGGCCACCTGGTGGCAATGGACGGCGCGCCTGAAGGCGGCGGCCGCAACCTCGCGCCGCGTCCGATGGAAATGGTTCTACTCGGCACGGGCGGCTGCACCGCCTACGACGTCGTGATGATCCTGAAGAAAAGCCGTCAGGAAATCAGCGATTGCTCGGTGACGCTGAAGGCCGAGCGCGCCAGCGAAGACCCGAAAGTGTTCACCAAGATCCACTTTCACTTCACCGTGACGGGCAAGAATCTGAACCCGGCCACCGTGGAACGCGCGATCAATCTGTCGCACGACAAATACTGCTCGGCCTCGATCATGATCGCCAAGACCGCCGAGCTGACGCACTCGTTCGACATCGTCGCGGGCTGAACGCTGCCTGGCGGCGGCTGCGCGGCGCGGGCCTGAGCGCTCGCCGCCGAACACCCGCACAAACAAAAATGCCGGCGTCCAGATGGACGCCGGCATTTTTTTGTCAGGTGGCAAAGCAAGCCGATAAGCCGGATTCTGTGCACGCGCAACGTCCGAAGACGCGACGCGCGTGGCAGCCATTCCTCTAGGCGCGCCATTGCTGACGCGCTCAAGCTTCCTACCCGCAGACGTGACGGGGGCCCCGTCCTGCATCTCGAAGATGCTAGCCTGCCTACTTGGAATTGCTCCGGGTGGAGGTTACCGTGCCGGTCTGCCTTGCAGCAGCCGCGGTGCGCTCTTACCGCACCGTTTCACCCTTACCTGATCCCGGCTTGCGCCGGGCCATCGGCGGTTTGCTTTCTGTTGCCCTGTTCCGCGTGTTGCCACGGATGGCCGTTAGCCATCACCCTGCCCTGTGGAGTCCGGACTTTCCTCGCCCTCTTTGGCCGAAGCCGCTAAGGCCGCGACTGCCTGGCCTGCTTTGCTGGGGCGGATTTTAACACCTGAGGAAGCGGCAGGCCGGTTCAGCGGTTTAAATAGCCGAATGGCCAAGGAGTCCTGCGACAAACCTCAACGCGCGCGCCGCCCCGGGCGGAACACGGAGGTGTCGTCGTAAAACGCAGGCGAATCGTTCTCCGGCCACCATCGCGGAACGCCCAGCACGGGCAATGGCGCGAACATGCGGCTTGTGAGCGCATCGGTGGTCAGCAGCGCCGCCGCGACGGCCTCATCCAGCCAGGCGTCTCGCTTCGCTGCGCCCCATTCGAAATACACGGCCGGCACATCGACTATCCACGCATGCCCCGTGCAAGCCTTGAACGGCGCGATCAGCTTTTCCATCAGCGCATGGCCGAAACAGCGCACTTCGCAACTGCTCCGCCATGCGTCGCGCCGGGCCACGAGCAGCGTGTGCCAGTCGAATCCGCGCAATGCCGCGCTCAAAGCAGGATCAGCGCAAGCGAACAGCAATGCGTTCTCGTCGAACAGGGTCAGCGTATCGCGCACGCCGCCTCGCGTCGGACCGACGCCCAACACCTCGATGGCCGCCGACTGCCGCGCGTTCAGCGCTGCTTTGATGCGCGGAAAGGCAAACCACATCGACGCATTGAAAAAGTCGTGCAGATTGTGGCGCGTCGGTACGCAGCCGGTCGACGCGATATGTGCTTCGTAAGCCGCGCCTGCTGGCAAATCGTCCTGGGCGATAAACGCGAGGCGCTGGCCGCGCCCGGTGATCTGCCGCATCTCACCGGCGTCGGCGTTCATTTCGGCGAGCAATGCCGCGTAGCTCGTCAGGGCCGCTTGCTGCCACCGCTTGCCGCGTTCGGCAAACGGCGCGAGCCACGGCCTGGTCCAGTCGATTGCAGCGAAGCCTGTCGGCTCCGCCTCATGCGCCTGCATCTCGCTGATGCCTTAAACCAACCGCCAGCCAATCGACTCGCCGCCGCGCAGCGGCACGATCGGCGTATCGCCGACCGGCAATTCCGCCGGCAGCGTCCATTCCTCACGACGCAGCGTGACCTTCTCTTCACTGCGCGGCAGACCGTAGAAGTCCGCGCCGAAAAAGCTCGCGAAGCCTTCGAGCTTATCGAGCGCGTTGGCGTTGTCGAACGCTTCCGTGTATAGCTCCAAAGCGTGCAGCGCCGTGTAGCAACCCGCGCAGCCGCATGCATGCTCCTTCAGACCCTTCGGATGCGGCGCGCTATCCGTGCCGAGGAAGAAACGCGGATTGCCCGACGTCGCCGCTTCGACCAGCGCCACGCGATGCGTCTCCCGCTTCAACACCGGCAGACAGTAGTAATGCGGACGAATACCGCCCTGGAAGATCGCGTTGCGGTTGTAGAGCAGGTGATGCGCCGTGACCGTCGCACCCAGCAGCTCAGGCGCCGCGCCGGCTTCACGGATATAGTCGACCGCGTCTTTCGTGGTGATGTGCTCGAACACCACTTTCAGCGCCGGAAACTCGCGGCGCAGCGGCGTCATGACCCGGTCGATGAACACCTTCTCGCGGTCGAACAGATCGATCGACGAATCGGTCACTTCGCCGTGCACGAGCAGCGGCATACCGACTTCCTGCATCACTTCGAGCGTTTTGGCGCACTTCATGATGTCGGTGACGCCCGCGTCCGAATTGGTCGTCGCGCCCGCCGGATACAGCTTTACGCCATGCACGAAGCCGCTTTCGCGCGCGCGGCGGATCTCGTCGGGCGGCGTGTTGTCGGTCAGGTACAGCGTCATCAACGGTTCGAACTTCGCGCCTGCGGGAATCGCGGCGACGATCCGCTCGCGATACGCCTGCGCCATCGCGGTGGTCGTGACCGGCGGCTTCAGGTTCGGCATGATGATCGCGCGGCCGAACTGGCGCGCGGTGTCCGGCAACACGGCGGCCAGCATTTCGCCGTCGCGGACGTGCAGGTGCCAGTCGTCCGGGCGGGCGAGTGTGATGGAGTCGAGGGAAGCGTTGGAAGCGGTCATGGCGGCGGGGGACGAGATTCGACGACAAAAGCCAATCTATGCGGTCAAACCGCAACGTTGCGGCATAAACACACGTCAATTTTGCTATTTGGCGTTTCTGCCTCGGTGATATGCTTGGAAAATCATCATTGTAACGGCTCGCCCCGTTCACAGGCTTACCCGCAACATGTGCCAACTTCTCGGAATGAACTGCGCCGCGCCAACGGACGTCACGTTCTCGTTCACCGGCTTTGCGGCGCGCGGCGGCGTCACCGATCACCACGCCGACGGCTGGGGCATCGCCTTCTTCGAAGACAAAGCCTGCCGCCTGTTCATCGACCATCAATCGTCGGCGACCTCGCCGATCGCCGAAATGGTCAAGCGCTACCCGATCAAATCGAAGAACACCATCGCGCATATTCGCAAGGCGACGCAAGGGCACATCCTGCTGGAAAACTGCCACCCGTTCATGCGCGAACTGTGGGGACGCCACTGGATTTTCGCGCACAACGGCGACCTCAAGGATTATTCGCCCGTGCTATCGGGCGTGTATCAGCCGGTCGGTACGACTGACAGCGAACTCGCTTTTTGCGCGTTGCTCGAAGGCCTGCGCAAGGCGTTTCCCGGTGCACAGCAGCCGCCGCTCGACGAACTGTTTGCCGCGCTTGAAACCCTCACGCGTGAAATCACGAAGTTCGGCGTGTTCAATTTCCTGATGTCGAATGGCCAGGCGCTGTTCGCGCATTGCTCCACGCATCTGCATTACATCGTGCGGCGCTGGCCGTTTTCCACCGCGCATCTCGTCGACGCGGACGTGTCGATCGATTTCGCCAAATACACGACGCCCGAAGACCGCGTCGCGGTAATCGCCACCAAGCCGCTGACCGACAACGAAGTGTGGACCGCCTTCGAACCGGGCGATCTGATGATGTTCCAGCACGGCGAAGTGATCGGGCGCGTCAACGTGCCGGTGCCGGATTCGGTGCTGGAAAAGCTGCGCAATCCGGCTTTGGATGCGTCGGCCTCAGCAACCACGATCGCCGCTTCGGCCGAAGCGTTAGCGGAGCCGGAAGCCGAACTCGACCTCGAAGCGGCCGACGACGCCGCGTTCGAATCCTGAGCGCTTGAACATCCGCTCAAAAGAGAGCCGTCGCAAACGAAAAAGCCGCTTCTTCCGAAGCGGCTTTTTTCTGCCCGCGCCGCGCCGCATGAACGACGCGAGGCGACGCCATAACAAACTCAGTGCAGGATCTTCGCCAGAAAGTCCTTCGCGCGATCCGACTTCGGATTGGCGAAGAAGTCTTCCTTGCGGTCGTCTTCCACGATCAAGCCCTTGTCCATGAAGATCACGCGGTGCGCGACCTTCTTCGCGAAGCCCATTTCGTGCGTCACGCACATCATGGTCATGCCTTCCTGCGCGAGTTCGACCATCACGTCGAGCACTTCGTTGATCATTTCCGGATCGAGCGCCGAGGTCGGCTCGTCGAACAGCATGGCGATCGGATCCATCGACAACGCGCGCGCAATCGCCACGCGCTGTTGCTGACCACCCGACAATTGGCCCGGAAACTTGTCCGCGTGCGCACGCAGGCCGACGCGATCGAGCAGTTTCAACCCCTTCGCCGTGGCTTCGTCGTTCGAGCGGCCGAGCACCTTCACCTGCGCGAGCGTGAGGTTCTGCACGATCGACAGATGCGGGAACAGCTCGAAGTGCTGGAACACCATGCCAACCTTCGCACGCAGCTTCGACAGATTGGTTTTCTTGTCGGTGAGCGACTGCCCGTTAATGACGATCTCGCCCTTCTGGAACGGCTCGAGGCCGTTGACGGTTTTGATCAGCGTGGACTTGCCCGAGCCCGACGGCCCGCACACCACCACCACTTCACCCTTTTTGACTTCCGTCGTGCAGTCGGTCAGCACTTGAAACTGGCCGTACCACTTCGAAACATTCTTGATAGAGATCATCTTGCGACCTTTTTCTGAAGACCTTTGACGAGGCTCGACGCGACCACACAGATCACGAAATAACATGCGCCCGCGAACAGTACCATTTCGACATTCGTACCGTCACGGTCGCCAATATTCGTGGCCGTGCGGAAGAAGTCGGCGAGGCTGATCACGTAGACGAGCGACGTATCCTGAAACAGCACGATACCTTGCGTGAGCAGCAGCGGGACCATGGCGCGGAACGCCTGCGGCAGCACGATCAGACGCATGGACTGCGCGTACGTCATGCCGAGCGCGAACGACGCGTTGACCTGCCCGCGCGCCACCGACTGAATGCCGGCGCGGATGATCTCCGAATAGTAAGCCGCCTCGAACAGCGAGAACGCGACCATGGCCGACGCGAGGCGAATGTCGATATCCGGCGACAAACCGAGCACGTTTTGCAGCACCTGCGGCACGATCAGGAAGAACCACAGCAGCACCATCACCAGCGGGATCGAGCGGAAGATCGTCACGTAGCCCTTCGCGAACCACTCGAAGGGTTTGAACGACGACAGCCGCAACATGGCGAGAATGGTGCCCCAGACGATGCCGAACACGATCGCGATCAGCGTGATCTTGAGCGTGACGATGGCGCCGGTCCACAGCGTAGGCAATGCGCCCGGAATACCGCTCCAGTCGAAATGGTGCATTACTTGCCTCCGATATAGCCGGGCAACCGGGTCTTGGCTTCGACCCAGCGCATGAGTTGCATCACGACCAGATTGATCAGCATGTACGCGATCGTGACCGCGATGAACGACTCATACGTCTGCGACGTGTAGTCGACCAGCTGACGCGCCTGAGCGGACAGATCGAGCAGGCCGATCGTCGACGCGACCGCCGAGTTCTTGAAGATATTCAGAAACTCGGATGTGAGCGGCGGCACGATGATCCGGTAGGCGACCGGCAGCAGCACATAGCGGTACGTCTGCCATTGCGTGAAACCCATGGCCAGGCCCGCGGCGCGCTGACCTTTCGGCAGCGCGTTGATACCCGAGCGCACCTGCTCGCACACGCGCGCAGCCGTGAAAAGCCCGAGACAGATGATCGACGACGAGAAAAACTGCGCGCTGGGCGGCAGTTGCTTGAACCAGTTGCCCATCGAGGCGGGCAGCAACTCCGGTATCACCAGATACCAGATGAAGAACTGCACGATCAGCGGGATGTTACGGAAAATCGCGACGTACAGCGTGCCGATGCCCGACGCCCATTTATTCGGCACCGTGCGCAGCACACCGAACAACGAACCGACGATCAGCGCGATCACCCACGCCGACAACGACACGGTAATCGTCACCCAGAAGCCCGACAGCAGCCAGCCCAGATAAGTGGTCGGCTCGCCGGTGGAGACGGGACTCAGCAGAATGCCCCAGTTCCAGTGATATGACATGACCAAGACTCCAGCAAAAAGAAACGGAAGAAGCGCGTGGCCCCTTCCGTTTCGTTCAGCGTTTCAAAAAAACAGCTAAGGTTTAATCGATTGCCTTGTCATTCGGGCTCTTGTAGAGCGCCTTGATATCGTCGCTTTCCGGGAAGTTCAGGTTTAGGCCCTTCGGCGGAATCGGCGATTCGAACCACTTCTTGTAGATCGCGTCGGCTTCGCCCGAGGTTTCGACCTTGGCGATCGCGTCGTCCACCACCTTCTTGAATTCCGGATCATTCTTGCGAATCATGCAGCCGTACGCTTCATGCGATTGCGGCGTGCCGACGATCACGAAATCGCCCGGATTGTTCGACTTCGCGCGTTCGCCCGCGAGCAGCGCGTCGTCCATCATGAAGGCAGCGGCGCGGCCGGTGGAGAGCGTCAGGAACGACTCGCCGTGGTCCTTCGCGCTGATGATGTTCATGCCCATGCTCTTGTCCTGGTTCATCTTGCGAAGCAGGCGCTCGGACGTGGTGCCGGCGGTCGTGACGACCGTCTTGCCCTTCAGGTCCGCCCAGTCCTTGATGCCGGAGTCTTTCTTGGTCATCAGGCGCGTGCCGATCACGAAGATCGTGTTCGAGAAGGCAGCCTGTTGCTGACGTTCAGCATTGTTCGTGGTCGAGCCGCATTCCATGTCGACGGTGCCGTTCTGCACCAGCGGAATACGGTTTTGCGACGTGACCGGCGTGAGCTTCACCTTCAGGTTCGGCATGTTCAGCTTCTGCTTCACTGCCTCTACGACCTTCAGAGCGAATTCCTGCGAGTAGCCGATGACGTTCTGCTTGTCGTCGTAATACGAAAACGGGATCGACGATTCGCGATGACCCAGCGAAATGACACCCGTGTCCTTGATCTTTTTCAGCGTACCAGCGTCTTGCGCATGCGCGCCAACCGTAAACAGTCCGAGAGTCGCGAGCAGCAGCGCAGCTTTTTTAACCTTCATGTGTGATCTCCTTGGCAAGAACCGGCGCCAGTTTAGCAAAGTAATTATTCTGAAAGTATGGCTATAAACCATGTTGTTGCGTGTGCGCCGCTACAGGTTCGCGGCGCTTCCGGGCGGTCGGTCAACCTTTCCGCATATGCAAAGGCGGGCGGCATCGATACGATGCCGCCCGCCGGGTCGAACACGCCGTCTTGTGGACCGCGTTGAAGCAAGGATTGGCGGCGAATCCGCAGGATAGCGGAACCGCCGTTTGGAGCGGAAAAGAAGCCGAAAGAAGCGGAAAGATCAGGGATACAGGCCGCGCAGTTCGCGCGCTTCCAGAATCCGCTTACACGCGACGATAAACGCCGCCGTCCGCACGGACACCTTCTGCTCGCTCGATACTTGCCACACCGCGGCAAACGCTTCACGCATCACACGCTCGAGGCGCTGGTTGATCTCGTCTTCCGTCCAGAAGAAGCTCGAGAAATCCTGCACCCATTCGAAGTACGACACGGTCACACCGCCGGCGTTGGCCACCACGTCCGGAATCACGAGGATGCCGCGATCGTGCAGGATGTCGTCCGCAGCCGTGGTGGTCGGGCCGTTGGCGCCTTCCACGACGATCTTCGTCTTGATCTTGCTGGCGTTCTTTTCGGTGATCTGGTTTTCCAGCGCCGCCGGGATCAGGATGTCCGATTCGACGGTCCAGAACTCTTCGTTCGTGACTGCGTCGGCTCCGGGGAAACCACCCACGCCGCCCGTCCTGGCCACGTGGTCGAGCAGTGCGACGGCGTCGATACCGGTCGACTTGTACAGCGAGCCGGTGTGATCCTGCACCGCGACCAGCTTCGAACCGGCTTCCTGGAACAGACGCGCCGCGATGCCGCCGACGTTACCGAAACCTTGAACCGCAATGCGCGCGCCTTCGATGTCGACGCCGATACGGCGTGCGGCTTCCGAAGCCGTCACGAACACGCCACGGCCCGTCGCCTCGCGGCGGCCGAGCGAACCGCCCAGCGTGATCGGCTTGCCCGTCACGACGCCGGTGGCCGTTTGGCCCTGGTTCATGGAGTACGTGTCCATCATCCACGCCATGATCTGCTCGTTCGTGTTCACGTCCGGCGCGGGAATGTCGGTATTCGGTCCGATGATGATGCCGATTTCGCTGGTGTAGCGGCGCGTTACGCGCTCCAGCTCGCCACGCGACAAGGTGCGCGGATCGACACGGATGCCACCCTTCGCGCCGCCGTACGGCACGTTCACGGCAGCGTTCTTCACCGACATCCACGCCGACAGGGCCATCACTTCCGACAACGTCACGTCCTGGTGGTAACGCACACCGCCCTTGCCCGGACCGCGCGACACGTTGTGCTGCACGCGATAGCCTTCGAAGTGAGCGACCGTGCCGTTATCGAGTTCGATAGGCACGTCGACGATCAGAATGCGCTTCGGGCGCTTCAGGGTTTCGAGCCAGCGGGACAGGGAGCCGAGGTAAGGCGCGACGCGATCGACCTGACGCAGGTAGTTGCCCCACGGGCCGAGATCGTCTTTATTCAGGTAGGAAGGAACCGACTGCAACGTTGATGCGGATTGGGCTGCTTGTTGCTGGGATGACATGAACGCTCCGGCGTTGAACGAATGACAGCATTGTCGAAAAACGCCGTTTTGAAATCCAATGCCGTTTCCTTATCCGATTATGTTTTTTTTGCATAACCATTAAGAAGCCGCAAATTGGTGTCGTCGGGAGGCAGGATTTTCAGGCCGTGCCTTGCGCCAGCTCCTCCGACACCACTTCCCACAATTGACGCGCGAGAATCTGCCGCGCGTCGTCGCTCTTCGCGGCGAGCTTGTCTCGATAGAGACGAATCTCCATGGTCAGCGTCAGCTGCCCTTCCGGCGTACCGCGTGTCGCACGGTCGAGGCGGATCAGCTTGCCGTCGGCGACCGCGTCTTCCACCGCGCTGTGCGGCAGGAAGGCGATGCCGTGCCCGGCCAGCGCCATCGCCTTGAGGCCCTCGGCCATGTCGGTTTCGTAGAGGCGGTCGAGGTACAGGCGCTCCGGTGCGTTGGCCAGGATCACTTCGGTCATGCGGCCCAGGTACGCGTTCGGCGTGTAGGACAGATAAGGCGTGGGCGCCTCGCCCGTGCCCGGCAACGTGTGACGCGGCCGGCCGGCGCGGCCCGGCGCCGAGAACGGACTGATCGGTTCGTTGCCGAGCGTCAGCATGTCGTAGCGGCCCGGATCGAGCGCGACCGGATGGCTGGGATGGTGATAGCCCATCATCAGATCGCAGCCGCCTTCCACCAGCGATAACGCCGCGTCGTGCACGTTCAGGGCTCGCAGACGCGTGTGGATCGGACCCAGATGGGCTTCGATCCGCTGCAGCCAGCGCGGGAAATAGGTCAGCGACAGCGTGTGCGGCACGGCGAACTCGATGGTCGCCTGCGGCGTCGCCGTGTGGCCGCGCAGCAGCGCGCGCGCTTCGTGGAATTGCGAGAGCATCGCAAGCGCCTGCTCGTTGAACACCTGGCCGGCCGCCGTGAGCCGCGTCGGATAGACCGAGCGGTCGATCAGCTCCGTGCCGAGCCATGCTTCGAGCGCCTGAATCCGCCGGGAGAACGCCGGCTGCGTGACGTGGCGCAATTCAGCCGAGCGGCTGAAACTGCGCGTTTCCGCGAGCGAAACGAAGTCTTCGAGCCATTTCAGTTCCATGCGGGGCCTGCTGCCGACGGGAGAGAGGAAGTCAGCATTCTAGTGGGTGTCGCAAAGCGGGCTGTCGCCGCAGTGCGCCAGAACGCCGCAATCTCGGCCTTCGACGACATCGACCTGTGCGACGACGAGAGCTTCATCCGGCGCGTAGTCGAAGCAGGGCGCGACGTGATCGCGGTGGACGATCCGCAGGCGAGTTGCCTGCATCCGGTCCATCTTGCGTCCCCCTCGCGCTGCTTTTCGCGGTACTCGATGCCGTCGTTCAGGCTGCCCACCCTGTTTCCCGACTACGAAGGTTATCCGGCCTAGCCGCTGCACGGGCGTTATGCCGGCGCCGCGTGGCGCCGCGTCGAAATCAGGCCAATCAGCGTCCGGTGGTAAAATTCGCGGTTCCCGCAGTTTCCTCCGCGTTTTCATCCTTGCGCCACGCCCCCATCATGTCCGACACCCGCCCCGACACCCTGTTCGCGCTGAACGCGCTCTCCCCGCTCGACGGCCGCTACGCCTCGAAGACCGAAGCCCTGCGCGACTGGCTCTCGGAAGCCGCTTTCATGCGCAATCGCGTGACCGTCGAAATCCATTGGCTGATCGCGCTCTCGCGCGCCGGCTTCGCCGAAGTGCCGCGCTTTTCCGAAGCGTCCGAGCAATTCCTGCTGCAGCTGGCCGAGCGTTTCACCGCGCACGACGCCGCGCGCATCAAGGAAATCGAGCGCGTGACGAATCACGACGTGAAAGCGGTCGAGTACTGGCTGAAAGAATCGGTGAAGGGTCAGGCGGAACTGGAGCGCGCGAGCGAGTTCATCCACTTCGCCTGCACGTCGGAAGACATCAACAACACCTCGCACGGCCTGATGCTGGCGGGCGCCCGCGAACACGTGATTCTGCCGGCGCTGCGCTCGGTGCATCAACGCCTCGTCACTCTCGCCCACGCGCACGCCGAACAGCCGATGCTGTCGCGCACGCACGGCCAGCCGGCCAGCCCGACCACGCTCGGCAAGGAACTCGCCAACGTCGCGGCCCGCCTGGAACGCGCGATCGACCGTATCGCCAAGGTCGAACTGCTCGGCAAGATGAACGGCGCGGTCGGCAACTTCAACGCGCATCTGTCGGCCTATCCGGAGTTCGACTGGGAAGCGTTCTCGCGCGAAGTGGTCGAGCAGCGCCTGAAGCTCACGTTCAATCCGTACACGATCCAGATCGAGCCGCACGACTACATGGCCGAACTGTTCGACGCGGTCTCGCGCGCCAACACGATCCTGCTGGATCTGGATCGCGACGTGTGGGGCTACATCTCGGTCGGTTACTTCAAGCAGCGCACCAAGGCCGGCGAAATCGGTTCGTCGACCATGCCGCACAAGGTCAACCCGATCGACTTCGAAAACTCCGAAGGCAACCTCGGTCTCGCGAACGCCACGCTGCGCCATCTTGCCGACAAGCTGCCGGTCTCGCGCTGGCAGCGCGACCTGACCGATTCGACGGTGCTGCGCAATATCGGCGTCGCGTTCGGTTACTCCCTGCTCGCGTACGACTCGCTGATCCGCGGCCTGGACAAGCTCGAAGTGAACGCACAGCGTCTGAACGAAGACCTCGACAATTGCTGGGAAGTGCTGGCCGAGCCGGTGCAAACGGTGATGCGCCGTTACGGCATCGAGAATCCGTACGAGCAGTTGAAGGAACTGACGCGCGGCAAGGGCATCACGCGTGAAGCGCTGCAAACGTTCGTCAACGGCCTCGCTATCCCGCAGGATGCGAAAGACCGCTTGCTCGCGATGACGCCGGGTTCCTATATCGGCAAGGCTGTCGAATTGGCTAAGCGGATCGCTTAAGCGGTCTCGTTCGCTGATTGCCTCGTCAAAGTCGAGGCGTAAAAAAACCGCTCCGTGGAGCGGTTTTTTATTTGCAGCAGCGAAACAAACTCACTGACGCGCTTCGACCTGCTTCAGCACTTCGACGACGATCTCTTCCGGCGACAACTCGATGCTCACCGTGATCGCTTCGTCCGGTCCCGGCTCTTCGAGTGTATCGAGCTGGCTTTGCAGCAGCGACGGATCGAAGAAATGGCCGGTGCGCGTGGTCAGCCGCTGCTCCAGCACTTCACGCGAACCCTTCAGATACACGAAGCACACGTCCTTGTCGCCGTCGCGCAAAACGTCGCGGTACGAGCGCTTCAGCGAAGAGCACGTGAACACCGCCGTTTCGCCCGCCTTCTGCTTCTCGACGATCGCCGCGCGGATGGTTTGCAGCCACGGCCACCGGTCTTCGTCGGTAAGCGGAATGCCGTGGTGCATTTTCTCTTTGTTGGCGGCGCTGTGAAACGCGTCGCCATCGGTGAACGCGCAATGCAGGCGTTCCGCCAGCATTTCGCCAATTCTCGTCTTGCCGGCGCCCGACACGCCCATTGCGATCAGAATCATCAAAAACTCCTTACACGACCGCCGCGAGTGCGAAGGTCAAACCCAAGCCCATCAATGAAATGATGGTTTCGAGGAGCGACCATGTCTTGAAGGTCTGCCCCACTGTCATACCGAAGTATTCCTTGATCAGCCAGAAACCGCCGTCGTTCACGTGCGAGAAGATCAGCGAGCCCGAACCGGTGGCGAGCACCAGCAACTCCGGCTCGACATGCACGCCGCTAGCCGAGGCGATCGGCGCGACGATACCGCACGCCGTGGTCATGGCGACCGTCGCCGAACCCGTGGCCAGACGAATCAATGCGGCCACCAGCCAGCCGAACAACAGCGGCGACAGATGCATGGCCGTTGCCACATTGACGATTTCCTTCGAAATGCCGCTATCCATCAGCACGCGCCCAAACCCGCCGCCTGCGCCGACGATCAGCGTGATGCCCGCGATCGGCGCAAGACAGTCGCCGCAGAATTTCTGAATCTGCTCGCGAGTGAAACCGCGGCTCGCACCGAATGTCCAGAAGCTCACCAGCACCGCGATCAGCAGCGCGACGTCCGAATTGCCGGCGAAGTGCAGCAGATCGTTCGGCAAGGTTTTCGGCGTGGTGAAGAGATCGGCCCAGCTTCCGACCAGCATCAGAATCACTGGCAGCAGAATCGTGAGCAGCGTAATGCCGAAGCTCGGCAGTTCGCGCTTAGGTGCTGCGTTCTGCGCTGCGTTTTGCGTGCCGTTTTTGGTTTCGTCGCCGTGACCGAGGAATTGCGCGGCGAGCGGGTTCTCTTTCGGCAGCTTGATGTAGCGGCTGATCAACAACGCAAACAGCGGACCCGCAACGACCGCGGTCGGCACACCGACGATCAGCCCATAAGCGATGGTCCTGCCGATATCCGCGTGATATGCCTGCACCGCGAGCATCGCGGCCGGATGCGGCGGAAGCAGGCCGTGCACAACGGACAGGCCCGCGACCATCGGCAAGCCGACCAGCAGCAACGACTTGTTGGTGCGCTTCGCGACGTTGAACGCGATCGGAATCAGCAGCACGAAACCGACTTCGAAGAACACCGGCAAGCCGACGATAATCGCCACGATCATCATCGCCCAGTGGATGTTCTTCTCGCCGAAGAAGTCGATCAACGTGGTGGCGATACGCTCGGCGCCGCCCGATTCGGCCATCATCTTGCCGAGCATCGTGCCGAGACCGACCACAATGGCAATGTGCCCGAGCGTATTGCCGTTACCGGTTTCGAACGATTTGACGATGGTTGCCATCGGCATGCCGGATGCAAGACCCAGCAGCAGCGACACGATGATCAGAACGAGGAACGGATAGACCTTGTAGCGTGTGATCAGCAGGATCAGCAATGCGATGGCGATCACCGCGAAGACCAGCAGCGTGCTGCCGTGGACAGCTTCCATGAAGCCCCTCCTTTTTGCGTTATTGATTTGAGTGCGTGCGGAACACAGCCAGCACCTTGTCTCATGGCGGCCTGTGCGGCACCTTGAAACCGGGCTGACCGCGCGGACGCTGAATTTTACTGTTTGTTATCTGCAAACGTGCGCCAATTCTGCGCGCATATCGCAAAAGAGCCTCGCCAAGACAGCCTGAGCAGCTGTATCGACGAGGCTCCTTTGTGTCGGACCTTGGATAACGGGTTAACGAGCGCGCGGCTTGAACTTAGTGAGCCGGTGCCGCCAACTGGCTCGCGGCACGCGCCAGACGCGTGACCTCGTCCCAGTTTTGCGCGGCGAGCGCGGCTTTCGGCGTGAGCCACGAGCCGCCCACGCACACCACGTTCGGCAGCGACAGGAAATGCGTCGCCGTTTCCGCCGTGATGCCGCCGGTCGGGCAGAACTTCAGGTTCGGGAACGGGCCGTGGAACGCTTGCAGCATCGGTACGCCACCGGCTTGCTGCGCCGGGAAAAACTTCACGATCTCGTAGCCGAGTTCCAGCGCCGCAATGATGTCCGACGGCGTCATCACGCCCGGCAGCAGCGGCAAGCCCGCATCCTGCGCGGCCTTGTGCATGTCTCTCGTCAGACCAGGGGAGACGCCGAACTGCGCGCCCGCCTTCTTGGCCTGAGCGCAATGTTCGGGCTTCGTAATGGTGCCGACACCGACCACGATATCTTCGGCCAACTGGCTCGCGCGTTCGATCGCTTCGAGGCCTGCTGCGGTGCGCAAAGTGATTTCCAGCACCTTCACGCCGCCCGCGTGCAGCGCGCGCGACACGTGCTCACCCTGTTCGACCGAGTCGAACGCGAGCACCGGAATCACCGGGCCGAGGCGCACGATATCGCTTACTGTTTTCGACGTCATAGTCAGACTCCTTGTTCTGCAGCACTTAGCTGGCGTGAGTGGTGCTTGTGTGTTTTGCGGTGTGAGTTTTGGCTGCTTCGCCGTGATGCACCGAACGCTCGCCCACCATCGCGCCGAATACCGACGCACCCTGCTCCGCCGGCGCCGCCGCCGCACGGAATACACCGAACAGTTCGCGGCCGAAGCCGACTTCGTTTTCCGCCTGATGCTGCGGCACGGCGTTAGGCCGGGCTGCCCATTCGGCTGCGTCGATCTCGATATCGAGCACGCCGGCTTCGGCGTCGATCACCAGCATGTCGCCGGTGCGCACCTTGCCGATCGGCCCTTGCAGCAACGCTTCCGGCGACAGATGAATCACCGCCGGCACCTTGCCCGACGCGCCGGACATGCGGCCGTCCGTGACCAGTGCAACATGGAAACCTTGATCCTGCAACACACCGAGCAGCGGCGTCAAACGATGCAGCTCAGGCATGCCGTTTGCGCGCGCACCCTGGAAGCGCACCACGGCGATGAAGTCGCGCTTCAGCTCGCCCTTGTCGAATGCTTCCTGCACGGCTTCCTGCGAATCGAACACGATCGCCGGCGCCTTCACTTGGCGATGCTGCGCCGCGACCGCGGAAATCTTGATCACGCCGCGGCCGAGCTTGCCCTTCATGAGACGCAAACCGCCGTCCGGCTGGAACGGTTCCTTGATGCCGCGCAGCACCGCCGTGTCTTCGCTGGCTTGCGCGCCCGGCACCCATTGCAGCTTGCCGTCGATCAGCTTCGGCTCTTCGGTGTAGTGCTTCAGGCCCTTGCCCGCGACGGTGTTGACGTCTTCGTGTAGCAAGCCGCCTTCCAGCAGGTTGCGCACCAGGAACGCGACGCCGCCGGCCGCATGGAAGTGGTTCACGTCGGCCTTGCCGTTCGGATAAATCTTCGCGAGCAGCGGCACGGCTTGCGACAGCGTGTCGAAGTCGTCCCAATCGATCACGATGCCCGCCGCGCGTGCAATCGCGACCAGATGCAGCGTGTGGTTGGTCGAGCCACCCGTCGCCAGCAAGGCGACGATGCCGTTGACGATCGCTTTTTCGTCGATCACATGGCCGATCGGCATATAGTTGCCGCGTTCCACGGTCAGATCCAGCACACGGCGCGCGGCTTGCGCGGTCAGCGCGTCGCGCAGCGGCGTATGCGGATGCACAAAAGCCGAACTCGGTAGATGCAGGCCCATCACTTCCATCAGCATCTGGTTGCTGTTCGCGGTGCCGTAGAACGTACAGGTGCCGTGGCTGTGATACGCGGCGGCTTCCGCTTCGAGCAGCGCGCCGCGGTCGCACTGACCGGTCGCGAAGAGCTGACGCGTCTTGGCTTTGTCGTCGTTGGACAGGCCGCTGCCCATTGGGCCGGCCGGCACGAAGATGGTCGGGATATGGCCGAACTGCAGCGCGCCGATCAACAGGCCCGGCACGATCTTGTCGCAGATGCCGAGACACAGCGCCGCGTCGAACATGTTGTGCGTGAGCGCGACCGCCGTGCTCATGGCGATCACTTCGCGCGAGAACAGCGACAGTTCCATGCCGGCATTGCCTTGCGTGACGCCGTCGCACATGGCCGGCACACCGCCCGCGAATTGCGCGACGCCGCCGTTTTCACGCGCGGCCTGCTTGATGATGTCCGGGTAGTTTTTGTACGGCGCATGCGCCGACAGCATTTCGTTGTACGAGGACACGATGCCGATGTTCGGCTCGCGAATCTGCTTGATGACGAGCTTGTCGTTGCCTTCGAGGCCGGCGAAACCGTGAGCGAGATTGGCGCAGGAGAGCGCGCCGCGTGCCGGAAACTTGCCCTGCGCCTGGTGGATGCGGGCGAGATACGCCTCACGCGTCGGCTTGCTGCGCTCGACCACACGTTGCGTGACCTTCAACAATTGCGAATGCGGGGAAACCATCGGAGCTCCTTCGTCGCTGGCTGAAGACGTGCGGGCATGCGCGCACTGTGCCAGGTAGGTATCGCGGGGATGTCGAATCAGTTGACGACGCCATCTTAGTAGAAAAACTACACGGTCGCAATGTTCATTGCTGCTGCACTGCCGCATAATCAAATCACCCGAAACGCCCACTGGGCTTTGACTTCGCGGGCTTCAGCCAAAACCTAGGGATTACACCTACGGGCTAAAATGTAGTTTTTGTACCTTTACGGCAATCGGTATATAGTCCACGCATTCTTCAGCATAGTGCGAGTTTTCCAATGATGCTGTCTCAGGTGGAAGAGATGCGCGAGCAGTTGCGGCCCTCCGAGCGCAAACTCGCCGACTACGTGATCGAGGCGCCGCGCGAGGTGCTCGATCTGTCGATGACGGAAGTGGCCGCCCGCGCGGGCGTGAGCCAACCGACCATCGCGCGGTTCTGTCATGCGCTCGGGTTTTCGGGGTTTCGCGAGTTCAAGATCCGGCTGGCGCAGGGGATTGCGTCGGGCGTCCCGACCGTGTATCGGGATGTGCGGCCGGATGAAGGCGCGCCCGGACTGATCGCCAAAGTGTTCGACCGAACCATCGGCACGTTGATCGAGGTGCGCAACAGCCTCTCGCCGGATAGCGTGGAAGCGGCCGTTGAGCTGCTCGCGAACGCGGCGCGCATCGAATTCTATGGAGCGGGCGGATCGGGCATCGCCGCGCAGGATATCCAGCACAAGTTTTTTCGGCTCGGCATGCCGAGCGTCGCATACTCCGATCCGCATACTTACTCGATGTCGGCGGCGCTGCTCGGGCCTGGCGATGTCCTGGTCACGGTATCGAATACCGGCCGAACCCGCGACATCATCGAAGCGGCGCGTTCGGCGCTCGCTCGCGGGGCGAAAGTGATCGCGATCACGCACGGCAGTTCACCGCTTGCGCGTGTCGCGTCGATCTGTCTGTTCTCGAACGTGGTCGAGGAAAACGACGTGTTTTCGCCGATGACATCGCGCATGTCGCATCTGGCGATCGGCGATATTCTGGCGGTGGGCGTCGCGCTCAAGCGCGGACCTGAGTTGGTGGAGCGGGTTGGGCAGGCGAAAGGGGTGATCGGCCGGTTGAGGATCGACGGCGAAGGTTGATGTGGTGCGGGTAAAAAGGCCTGCGCGATGGCAGGCCTTTGGGGTCAAGCAGTCAAACGATCGCACGTGCAGTAAAGCCTTACGATCCTCCGCTGTTCACGTTCGATGCGATCAACGTCAGCAGATGCCCGCGAATGCGCGCGACGACTTCCGGCCAGTCGCCGCCGAAGTGCCGGCGAAAGAGGCGCATCGTTGGATACCAAGGGCTGTCTTCCCGCGTGTAGTGCCAGCGCCAATCGCCGTACGAAGGCAACATCAGCCACGTTGGCTTGCCCATCGCGCCCGCGACATGCGCAACCGACGTATCCACTGTCAGCACGAGATCCAGTGCCGCGATGGCGCTGGCAGTCTCATCCATGCTGCGGATGTCCGCGCCCAGATCATGAAAGTTCGACAGCCGTTGCGCGTACTGCGCGGCCTCGTCGGCACCGGCGCCTTTTTGCAGGCTGAAAAACTCGACGCCTTCGAGTTGAAACAGTTCGTCGAGCACGGACAGTGACGGCAGCGAGCGCGCGTGGTCGTTTTCATGCGTCGGTGCGCCTTTGAATACCACGCCGACTTTCAACGCATGCGACCGGGTCCGCAGTAAAGCAGGCGCCTTGTCGGACGGCGCGCGCAGAAAGGGCACCGATACAGGCAGGGCATCCAGTTCCAACGGCAGATGCGCAGGAATGGCATGCGGGAACACCCAGTAATCGTGCGCCGGCAATTGTGCGGCATGTTTCACGTTGATGACGGCGTCGGCTTCGCGGGAGACTTCGAAAAGCGACACGAGCGGCGTCTGGCACATCACCGTCACGCGCGCTGCGCCGCAGCGCTCGCGCAGTATGCGAGCGAAACGAAAGAAGAAGATCTCGTCGCCAAGCCCGAACTCACTCCAGATCACGATCGACTTGTCCTCGAGCGATTCGCCCTTCCACTCGGAAAACGTGGCAGGCGGTTGCGCCGTCGTGCGGCGTTGCCAGCCGAACGGCGCCATTGCCGCTTCGCGCAACCGGAAGCCGTCGTGTAGCTTTCCGCGCGAAATTGCATGCAACGCGCGATACAAACGCGGCAGATGCTCATTGGGCAGACGCACGACGCATTGGTCCAAAATACGATCGACCTCATCCTCCCGGTCCCAGCGCAGCCACTCCATCATTGACCGGTGGTAGACCATGAATCGGTATGGATAAGTCTTCACCGCGCGTTGGCCAGCGTCGATACTCGCCTCGGCGCTGCGCGCCTTCACGATGTCGTCGAGCATGTTCTGCGCCGTCGGTACGGCACGCTTGCGCAACACGACTTCGATCGCGCATTCCGCGAGACCGCGTGCGGTCTGATCCGCGTCGTTGCGCGCTTCATCGTAGTGATCGCGCACGAGACTCACACGTTCGCAAGATGCGACGTGCGACAGAGTCTTGACCAGATCCACGATATTGAACGATTGCGTCGACTGCTTTTCGGGCTTGCAGATCGTGAAGCTCGCCTTGTGCCGCTTGTTAAAGCGGTTTGGCCACGCCCCCTTTCCGTACAGGTCCTCGTCGGGAAGAGTCAAAACCGCGTAGCCACCGGGCTTCAACAGATCCAGCCACCTTGCCAGCGCTTTGCCCGGATTGGTGACTTCGGCGAGGACGTGACTGGCATGCACGAAGTCGAACGACCCGTCGTCCGCGCCCTTCATCTGCACCACGTCGCCTTGCTGCTCGCCCCACGACTGGATGCGGCGAGCCCGGGGAAAGAGATGCGTGTGCGCTGCCAGCGGATCCTCACCAGCGCCGATGTCGAGGCCTTCTCCCACAAAGTAGTGCTGCATGAAGGCCGGATCGTGCGAACGGCGCAGCGCCGATTTGCTGGTTTCGTTCATGTTCGCCTCACGCAGCCGCTGGCGACGTTGCTACGTCGATCTGCTCTTGCCACAGCGCCTGCATGCGCTCGCCGAGAATTTCCGGACGTCCCGCGAAGATCAGCTTTTCGATGGCCTGAGGACCGGCCAGCATCGCCGAGAGATCGTTACGCTCTTGAGCGTTCTCGATCAGACGCAGTGCCGCAGCCTTGTACTCGTCATTCGTCTTCGTGACCATCCACTCGGGGAAGCCGAGACGACGGAACATGCCTTCGTCGATATGCTCATGCACTTCGCGGCCGGTCTTGCACACGCCGACGAGACCTGCCCACACCGTATCGACGATGCCATTCGTATTGCCGAACGGGAACGGGTTCAGGAACAGATCGCAACCCGCGATCACCTTCATATAACCCGCGTAGTTCTGATGCTTGTGCACGACAGCCGCGTCGCCCATCAGACGTCGAATGAGATTGCGAACTTGCGGATAGATCAGCCCGTTCGCCTGGCCCATCAGGAAGTGGAACTTCACCGGCACCTTCGATTCGCGCGCAATCTGGGCGCACGTATTGAGGAAGCCCGGATTCTGCTTGATCGTCGTACCGGCGATGGCGATCTTCACGACGCCGTCCGAGGGCGCTTTCTCCGGCAGATTCAACTCGAGCAGTGCGGCGGGCGCACGATACGGCATGCCGTCCGACGGCAGCTTCAGCAACTTCTCGCTGAAACAGGCTTCGTCGCCGACGTAGTCCTCTTCGACCACCACATAGTCCATTGCATGGCCGTGCGTCGTGGCGGGGTGGCCAAGCGCCATCAACTGCATCGGAGCAACGCGCAGGCAGGCAAGCACCATCGTGATCGGGAACATGCCGACGCTCGGCATGTACATCATCTGCGCCTGGCGTGCTTCGCTCGTCTCCCGCACTTGCCGGGCGGTTTCCCACAGGTTCGCGCCTTCGAGCGGAATGAACTCATGGAAGACGGCCTTGCCCGCATCGTCCACGCGGCCGTTGTAGCCCATACCCACGAGGTGAAACTTGTCGCGCATCGCAACCATTGTTTGCGAGTGCGTGCGGTAGATCGAGTGGTTCTTCGAGAACCATTCCAGCACCACGATGACCACCGGCTTTTCGCCGGCGGCAACCGGAGCGGCAGCGCGCTGTACATCCTGAATGTCGAGGCTCGCGAGCTTGCGGCGGATCAGCGTGTTGATCGGCTTCTTGATGTCGTGCTTGCCCGGCAGGTCCGCGTAGCTGCAATGCATGTACATGTCGTGCAGGACGCCCATCGGCAGCGTGTCGATGTTTTCGATTTCCGCCAGCCGTTCGAGCAACCAGCGCAGCAGCATTTCGCGCTTCTGATGCGCGGACGGCGTGCCGAGGAAGCGCGAAGACATGATCGTCGTCGCCATGCTTGCGGCCATTACCTTGTCGGCTTTCCACAGAATGTCCCAGTCGACGCGCACTTCGGACTCTGGCAGGTAGAACAACTGGAACTTGCGGAATTCGTTGTTGCGAAGCTCGATCGCATTGCGCGCTTCTTCATCCATGCCCAGCGAACGCAGAATGTGGTCCGCGTTGCGGAAGGGGCTTGCCGAGAACATCGCGGCGAGCCAGCGCTGGAACAGCATCAGACGCTTGATACCGACATCCGAGATCGTGAATTTCGGATCGGTGGCCAGCGCAGTGATCGCAGACGTGATGCGTGCGAGCAGGTGGTCGTCCATGATGTTATGCGCTTCGCCCGACTGTGCCCACGTATCGACATCCATCAATACGCCGTAGTTCTGATCGATCTTGTTGAGCAGTTCCAGCAGCATGCGGCCCGCCTTCTCATGTTCACGGCGGTACGCTGCGTACCCTGATTGATGGTCATCGTGTTCGGATTGGTTTGCGAGATGCTTGCTTGACCCGACATCACCTGACCGTTGGTCGGAAGCGACTGCGCCTGGCTCAGGGAAGGATGAAATACCATCAGCGCGAGTGCCGTGGTGGTCATTGTCGAAATGACGCCCAGTTCGCGGCCGGTTACGCCTGCTGCGGCGCTCTCGCCGGCTTGTTTGCCTTGACTCGCTACATTCTCTGCGACAGCGACCAGCATGCCGAGACGTTTGCTAAATACCCGGCGAAATCGATTCTTGTTCATGAATACTCACGGTAAAAAAATTAAAAACACGACAGCCACGTTTGCGGCCCGACATCGAGCGAAGCGTGGCTAGAGCCGTCGTGCTTTGCTAGTGTTCGATTTGCAGAATATGAGACGAGAGCAACAGACAGAATCAGACAAGGACTAAAACCCGCTCAAAACATGCGTGGGTATTTCAGACAAAGGAGACGAGAGATTGAGTGCAGATTGTTTGTGCAACTGTCATTGGCGACAGCGCTGTCGGCAGTCGAGAGATGAACAGCTGTAGACGTCCGTTACGCAAGACGCGCGAGCAATAGGAATATGCTGAACTTCAATTCGTGAAGTGTCAGCGTTCGCACCTGCTAGGCGTCGGACATTTGTGGCGAAACTATTGCGCGATGCGTCGGAAAAGTCTTAATCGAAGAAGCGATTAATCGCTCTTTAGATTAAAGATCGGCGTGCGGGCTGCGATTAACGCAAGTCAAATCGGTGAATCTGCGTGGAGCGCGCAAACGCGGCGACGCAATGCGCGCCGCGCATTTCTGCCGTCCGGCGATCGACGTTACATCGGCCGATCCGGATTGAGATAACTGGATGCGAACCCGCTTAACCAGGAGTGTCCAGCGGGTTGCGAGAAGGAGGAGCCGCCCCTCTAAGGGCAGCGCGTCGCGATCGCGTAGACGAATTTGGTCATTGTGATCAGATTGCCGACGGCCGCACGAACCGGTGCGGCCATCAGTTGCATAGGCGTTTGCGGCAGGCCAGTTGCTTACCGCCCTTCACCAATCAACTTCGCAAGCGCCGTGCTGTAGTGGAGCATTGTTGAGCAGCGGCGTTGGCGACTTCAGCGAGGCGTGGAAACTTGCTTAACCATGTTGTAGTCCCTCTCAGTGCGCAGTCGCAGCAACAGCTGCATCGGCCGGACTCCGTGCGGGCGTGGGCGTCGCTGTCACGCTTCGTGAAACGCTCGCATCGTCCTTCTTGGTTTCCTTCCCCGCTTCCGCAAGAAGTTTCGCCGCAGCACTTGCCGTAATCCGGCGATGAGCAATCCCACGCGCATCGAGCGCGATCACTTGATACAGCTCGCGGTCGCATTCCACTTCCCGCTCGTACTCCTCGCACGTTTCAACCAGCAACTCGAGCAGCACTTGTCGACTGCGTCGTTCGTGGTTCGTCAGTGCAGGATTCCTATATATCGAGGTCGCAAGTGTGGCCAGTCGATTAAGTTGAGTCAGTTGTCGTTCGCACGAACCGAATGCCGACATGGCGAGTTTTTCGTACTGCAAGGCATCGACTGGCGGACGTGAGGCGGGTTGCTTTTTGTTGGACTTGCTCATGGTGCGATCTCCCTAAAACTTACCTGGATCGCCCGACACTCGCTTGCAAGGAGGGTGAGCGGGCATGTAGCGAAGTTGACAGACCGGGCTTGAAACAATCCGGCGAGCCTTGCGGCTCCTCCACCACAGCCCGCCCATAGAAAATACAGACGTGCAGAGATAGACGCACGACCCGCCTGGGCGGGTGTGCGGTTTCAAGCGCGGGCTGTCAAACCCGACCACCGGTTGGTGCCAGTGGTTCGGAAATTATAAATCAGCCCGCGCGTGCAGCGGCCGTCCCAATATAGGCTGGCAAGCGAACCAGCCATTCGGCGTAGGACGCCGCATCGCGCCTCAGCGCCGCCCATAAAAAAGGGCGGTTTGCCGAACCCGGCAAACCGCCCTTCTACAAAATCAAAACCCCGTCCTAAAACGGCTTAATCACCACCAACGCCACCGCCGCCAACATCCCCAGCACCGGCAGTTCATTAAACATCCGATACCACTTATCCGAGCGACGATTCTCCCCCCGCTCGAAGGTCCGCAGCAGCACACCGCAATAAGCGTGGTAAATCAAAAGCAGCACCACCACGCCGACCTTTGCGTGAATCCATCCCTGCCCGCGCCCGATCCCGATCACCAGCCACAACCAAAGCCCGCAAGCCAGCGCGGGCACCGCGATGAACGTCATGAAGCGGAACAGCTTGCGCGCCATCGTCAATAGACGCGCCGTCGCCGCGGGTTCCGTTTCCATCGCCAGATTGACGAAGATGCGCGGCAAATAGAACAGGCCGGCGAACCATGAAGCAATCAGAACGATGTGAAACGTCTTTACCCAAAGCATCAGCGTTCCTCTTGTTTATTGACGGCCTTCGCCGTGGCCCAGCACGACGTACTTGAGCGACGTCAGCCCTTCCAGTCCCACCGGCCCACGCGCATGCAGCTTGTCATTCGAGATGCCGATTTCCGCGCCCAGCCCGAATTCGAAACCATCCGCGAAACGGGTCGATGCGTTGACCATCACGCTCGCCGAATCCACTTCGCGCAGGAAGCGCATGGCGCGATCGTGGTCTTCCGTGACGATCGCGTCGGTGTGCTGCGAGCTGTACGTGTTGATGTGATCGATCGCGGCATCGAGGTTCTCGACCACCTTGATCGCCAGCACCGGCGCGAGATATTCAGTGCGCCAGTCTTCCTCGGTGGCATCGACGAGCGGTCCCACGCCCGCGTCCGCCAGCACCGCGCGCGCCGCCGCATCCACGCGCAGTTCGACTTGCTTGTCGCGATACAGCTTGCCCAACGGCGGCAGCACTTCCGCTGCAATGCCGCGCGCGACCAGCAGCGTTTCCATCGTGTTGCAGGTGCCGTAGCGGTGCGTCTTGGCGTTGTCGCAGACGGTCAGCGCCTTGGCCAGATCCGCGCGGTCGTCCACGTACACATGGCAGATGCCGTCGAGGTGCTTGATCATCGGCACGCGCGCTTCGTTCATCAAGCGCTCGATCAGGCTCTTGCCGCCGCGCGGCACGATCACATCGACGTATTCCGTCATGGTGATCAGCTTGCCCACCGCTGCGCGATCGGACGTGGCGACCACCTGCACGGCTTCCTGCGGCAAGCCCGCTTTTTCCAATCCTTCGCCGATCAGCTTCGCAAGCGCCGTATTGCATTCGAGCGCTTCGGAACCGCCGCGCAGAATCGTCGCGTTGCCCGACTTCAGGCACAGCGCGGCGGCGTCGATCGTCACGTTCGGACGCGATTCGTAGATGATGCCGATCACGCCCAACGGCACGCGCATCTGGCCAACCTGAATGCCGCTCGGCCGGTACTTCAGATTGCTGATCTCGCCGATCGGATCGGCCAGCGCGGCGACTTGCCGCAAACCTTCGACCATCGTTTTCAGCGCTTTGTCCGACAGCGTCAGACGGTCGATGAATGCTGCGTCGTGGCCTTTCTCGCGAGCCCGCGCGACGTCGCGCGCGTTGGCTTCCTTCAGCAGCGCGGCATCGCGTTCGATACCCTGCGCAACAGCCGCGAGCGCGGCGTTCTTCGCCGCCGTCGACGCCCGTGCCATCGCCCGTGAAGCTTGGCGGGCGCGGCGGCCGAGGTCGGTCATGTACTGGTCGATATCCATGGTGAGTCTCGTGATGCCGCGCGCGCCTAAGCACGGCGGACAGGCAGAATTAGCGAAAGATCAAGCGATTGTAAGTCGGGTGCAGGCGCTTTGCTTGCGGCGGCAGTGCCGGTGGCATTCAGTACCCTGAGCCGTCGACTGCCGAATGTCGCTCAATTGAGTGCGACTCGCGGCGCTAGAGTCAGCGGCTCCGCGCTCTCCGCGCAGGCATTCGAGCGCTAGCCGCTATGGTTCAGACAGGCCTTCGCACCGGCGCCGCTGCCGCGCCGCTTGGAGGTCGTGGCGGCGGCACCGGCGCCGTTTTCGGCGAAGCCACCGTCATGGCGAGTTCAAACAACCCGTCCCACGGATCAGGCGGCGGATCATTGCGATGATTGCCCGGCGTTCCGCCCGACAACCCCTTCACCTGGCGATCGAGCCGCGCCGCCAGCGCAAGCGCCTTTTCCAGCGCGCCTTCGCTCACGCGCGACAACGCCGGGCCGATCAGCCGCTCACGCGGACCCCACACGCGATTCTCGCGCACCAGCATTGCAAGCGGCTTGCCGGCCGCGACGCCGCGCTTGATCCGCAGCAGCGTGCGCACTTCTTCGACCACGGCCCACAGCACCAGCACCGCGGCCTCGCCTTCGCCACGCAAGCCGTCGAGCATGCGCGACAAGCGGCCGACGTCGCCCGCCAGCATCGCTTCGTTCAGCTTGAAAACATCGTAACGGGCGACGTTGAGCACGGCGTCCTGAACCTGTTCGAAGCTCAGCGAACCCGCCGGATACAGCAGCCCGAGCTTCTGAATTTCCTGATGCGCGGCGAGCAGATTGCCTTCCACGCGCTCGGCGATGAACGCCAGCGCGCGCCGCCCTTCTTCGCCTGCGGCGACTCGCTGGCCCTGCGCGGCGAGCCGCTGCCCAACCCAATTCGGCAACTGCGCGCGCTCCACCGGATCGATCTTCAACGCGACGCCCGCATCGGACAAAGCCGTAAACCACGCCGACTTCTGCGTGGCCGCGTCGAGCCGCGGCAGCGTGATCATGGTGAGCACGTCGTCATTGACGGCAGCCGCGAGCGCTTTCAGCGCGTCCGCGCCTTCCTTGCCGGGCTTGCCCGATGGAATGCGCAACTCGACCAGTTGCCGGTCGCCGAACAGCGACATCGACTGGCTCGCGCCCAGCAGCGAACTCCAGTCGAAACCGCGCTCCACCGTGAACACCGAACGATCGGTGAAGCCTGCCGCGCGCGCCGTGGCGCGAATGCGGTCGCACGCTTCCTGCGCGAGCAGGTGCTCGTCGCCGTACACGACGTACAGTCCGGCGAGTCCCTTGGCGAGATGCGCTTCGAGCGCGTCAAGTCGCAGTTGCATGGCTACCGGTCGGCGAGGTTGAACGGGTGCGGCACATTGAACGAAGCACGACGCTCACAGCGGCGGTGGCGGCAACGGCGCGCGCGGCGCGACCGACGGCACTTCCTCGCCCGGCGCCGGATGCATCGAGCGCACGACGGCCAGACGGCGCGTGAGCTGGTCGATCGCGTCTTTTTCCATGTCGTCGAAGAGGATGTTGCTTTCGGAGGCTTTCGCTTGCGAGAACTGATCGCTATAGGTCATCGCGCGGTTCAACGCGATCACGCTCGGCGGAATCAGCAGCGTGCCGTCCTTGGCCGTCAGCGAATAGTTCATGTTGAGATTCAATTGATACTCTTCGACCACACCCAGCGAATTCAGCGTCAGCGTGCCGATGCCGCGGCCTTCGGTGATCTGCAACGTGGCGTCGGCATTCGCGACCGACGTGACCACCACCGTGTCGCTGCCGCCTTCCACGATACGCGCCAAGCGCGCGCCCGCCGCCGCGGAACCGCCGGAGATATAGAGGCGTTTGAATGCGTAGTCCTGCTGGCCGCGCAACTGGAAGCCGCAAGCGGTCAACATCAATACGCTGCAAGCCAGCGTCAAAAACGATCTGCGAGTCACATTGGCTCCTGGTTCGCAGTAGATTCCGCAGCGCGGACAAGCGCCGCCATGCGCGGCGGCGTCCTGCCTGCTGTCATGTCTTCGTCGAAGCTCACACGACCACGTTTACGAGGCGACCCGGCACCACGACGATCTTCTTCGGCGCCTTGCCTTCGCTGAACTTCGCGACCATCTCATGTGCGGCCGCGAGCTGTTCGATCGCTTCGCGCGAGGCTTCTTTCGCCACCGTGATCGCGCCGCGCACCTTGCCGTTCACCTGCAGCACGAGTTCGATTTCGGACTGCTCCAGCGCTTTCTCGTCGACCTTCGGCCACGGCGCGTCGAGCAGCGAGCCGAGTTCGTCGGCGTAACCGAGTTCCTGCCACAACTGGAACGTGAGATGCGGCACGACCGGATACAGCACGCGCAGCAGCACGCTGTGGGCTTCGCGCAGCACCGCCGGGCGGGCGCCCTTCGCGCTGTCGAGCGCGTTGAGCATCTTCATGGCGGCCGATACCACGGTGTTGTACTGCAGACGCTGGTAATCGAAGTCGGCCTGCTTCAGCACGCTGTAGATCTCGCGGCGCAGCGTCTTCTCGACGTCGCTGAGTTGCGCGGCGTCGAACGTGCCGCCTTCGCGCAACGCAGCTTCGTTCGCCTGGCTGAAGCTCCACACGCGGCGCAGGAAGCGGCTCGCGCCTTCCACACCCGAGCCTGACCATTCGAGCGACTGCTCGGGCGGTGCGGCGAACATCACGAACAGACGCGCGGTGTCCGCGCCGTGCTGATCGATCAGCAATTGCGGATCGACGCCGTTGTTCTTCGACTTCGACATCTTCTCGACGCCGCCGAGCACCACGGGCTGACCGTCCTCATTCAGGACTGCGCCGACCGGGCGGCCCTTGTCGTCGAACGAAACGGTCACGTCGGCCGGGTTGTACCAGGTCTTTTTGCCCGCTTCGTTTTCGCGGTAATACGTTTCGTTGAGCACCATACCCTGCGTGAGCAGGTTCCTGGCCGGCTCGCTGAATTTGACGAGGCCCATGTCACGCATCACCTTCGCCCAGAAACGCGAGTACAAGAGGTGAAGAATGGCGTGCTCGATCCCGCCGATGTACTGATCCATCGGCGCCCAATAGTCGGTGCGCTCGTCGACCATGGTCTTCGCATCCGGCGACGCATAGCGGTAGAAGTACCACGACGAATCGACGAACGTGTCCATCGTGTCGGTTTCGCGTTTGGCCGCGCCGCCGCAGGTCGGGCAGGTGCAATTCACGAACGCTTCGGACTTGGCGAGCGGATTGCCCGTGCCGTCCGGCACGAGGTCTTCCGGCAGCACCACCGGCAGGTCTTTTTCCGGCACCGGCACGTCGCCGCAAGTCGGGCAGTGGATGATCGGAATCGGCGTGCCCCAGTAACGCTGGCGCGACACGCCCCAGTCACGCAGACGCCACGTGATCTGCTTGTCGCCGAGGCCGAGTTCTTTCAGGTCCGCGGCGATCTGGTCCACCGCTGCTTCGTAGCCAAGGCCGTCGTATTTACCACTGTTGATCAGCGTGCCGTTCTTGTCGGCGTACCATTCTTGCCAGACATCGGTCGAGTATTCCTTGCCCTCAACAGCGACTACCTGCTTGATCGGCAGCCCGTATTTCTTCACGAACGCGAAGTCGCGCTCGTCGTGCGCCGGCACGCCCATCACGGCGCCTTCGCCGTAGCTCATCAGCACGTAGTTGCCGATCCACACTTCGACCTGTTCCTGCGTCAGCGGATGCGTGACGTAGAAGCCGGTCGCCATGCCCTTCTTTTCCATGGTCGCGACGTCGGCTTCAGCCACGCCGCCGCGCTTGCATTCCTCGATGAAGGCCTGTAATTCCGGCTTGTCTTTCGCGAGACGCGTGGCGAGCGGATGCTCGGCGGCGATTGCGCAGAACGTGACGCCCATGATCGTGTCGGCGCGCGTGGTGAACACGCGCAGCAGCTTCTGTTCGCCGTCGATCTCGTACGGGAAGCCGAAGTTCACGCCGAAGCTCTTGCCGATCCAGTTCTGCTGCATGATCTTGACGCGCTCGGGCCACCCGAGGCCTTCGAGGTCGTTCAGCAGTTCGTCCGCGTACTGCGTGATGCGCATGTAGTACATCGGGATTTCGCGCTTTTCGACGAGCGCGCCCGAGCGCCAGCCGCGGCCGTCGATCACCTGCTCGTTGGCGAGCACGGTCTGATCGACCGGATCCCAGTTGACGGTGCCGGTTTTCTTGTACGCGATGCCCTTTTCCAGCATCTTCAGGAACAGCCACTGATTCCACTTGTAGTAGTCCGGGCTGCACGTTGCGACTTCGCGCGACCAGTCGATCGCGAGGCCCATGGACTGCATCTGCTTCTTCATGTAAGCGATGTTGTCGTAGGTCCACTTGGCCGGCGGCACATTGTTGGCCATTGCGGCGTTTTCCGCCGGCATGCCGAACGCGTCCCAACCCATCGGCATCAGCACGTTGTAGCCGTTCATCCGCAGATAGCGGTACATCACGTCGTTGATCGTGTAGTTGCGCACGTGACCCATGTGCAGCTTGCCCGACGGGTACGGCAGCATCGAGACGCAATAGAACTTGGGCTTGTCGGTGGTTTCCGTCGACTTGTACGCGTCGATGGCGCGCCATTGCCCTTGCGCGGCGGATTCGACGTCGGAGGGAACGTATTTTTCGTGCATGGTGTGATGGAGTCGCTGGGTCGGTGCTTTCGCACCGGCCGCTTTGGTGCTCTGCTGGATGAAATGGCGTCGTTTCCCCGTCGGCTGGGGAAAGGGCTGATTATACCGTCCGCGGACGGGTCCGCCGCGCGGCGTGCTGCATGCGACGGCGGGGAACCGGCTCGGCTTGGCTTGGCTCGGCTCGGCTCGGCTCGGCTCGGCTCGGCTCGGCTCGGCTCGGCTCGGCTCGGAAAGTGTTTGCGTCGCGCGGTGCGAAAGCAACTCGCACGCGACGCGGAAGCGCAACGGCCACACTAGCCGCCCGCTCCGAAGATTTCGGCGCTGCTACGGCTTTGCAGCCGGCGGAGGCGGATCCGTCACGAAACCGATCCGCTCGAGACCGGCCTGCTGCGCCGCGCCCATCACCTGCGCGATCACCTCGTAGCGCGTGGAGCGCTCGGCGCGCAGCTGGATTTCCGGCTGGTCGCTCTGCTTGCCCGCTTGCGCGAAACGCGCGCGCATCTGCTCGAGCATGATCGCGCTGCCGTCCCAATAGAGCTTGCCGGCGGCGTCGATGGAAAGGGAAATGGTTTGCGGCGTCTGGCGCGCGGGCGCGGCCGCCACTTTCGGCAAATCGAGCCGAATCGCGTGCGTGAATAAAGGCGCGGTAATGATAAAAATCACCAGCAGCACCAGCATGACGTCGATCAGCGGCGTCATGTTGATCTCGGCCATGGGCGCGGCCGTCTGCTTTTTCTCGAGTCCGCCGAATGCCATATCGCCTCCTTCCGCCCGAGCGCGCTTAGTGGGTCGGGGCCTGCTGGGCCCGCGCCGGCGCCTGCGCATGGCCCTGCTCCGCCGGCGCGCACACGTAGGCGTGCAGGTCGTGCGCGAAGCCGTCGAGTTCCTCCGACAACTGCCGCACCATCCGCCCGAGCACGTTGTAGGCAAGCACGGCCGGAATCGCCACCACGAGGCCGAAGGCGGTCATGATGAGCGCCTCGCCCACCGGTCCGGCGACGTTTTCGATCTGCGCCTGACCGCTCGCCGCGATGCTGCCGAGCGCGTGATAAATGCCCCACACGGTGCCGAGCAGGCCGACGAACGGCGCGGTGCTGCCCACCGACGCCAGCAACACCTGACCGAATTCGAGCCGCCGCTGCGACGCGCTGAGCGCCTGACGCAGCGCCCGCAGCACCCGCTCGCCGCGGTCGACACGAGCGAGCAGCGCGCCCGGAATGTCCACTTCAGACGCATGCAGCGCCGCTTCGGCCAGCGGCGTGAAGACGCGCTCGCGGTCCGCGCGCTTTAACGCCGCGACGCCTTCGGATAGCGTCGGCGCCTGCCAGAACAGCGCAATGGCGCTCGTGGCCTGGCGCTTGGCACGCGTAAGAACCCAGCTCTTGACGATCAGAAAGCACCAGCTCGCAATCGACATGGCCAGCAGCACGTACGCGACGCCATGCGTGATGGCATCGCTGGTTTGCAGGTAATGGATGATGCCGCTGCTGCCTGCCATCTGACCTCGCCGTGGAGTTGTGATTTCAGGGGCGCGAACACGGGGCGCGATGCCCCGTCGGTTCGCTCAGGACACGCTCAACGCAGGCCGAGCACGTCCTGCATGTCGAAGAGCCCGGTTGCGTGGCCTTCGAGGAAACGCACAGCACGAAGCGCGCCTTGCGCGTACGACAGACGGCTCGCCGATTTGTGCGTGATTTCGATGCGCTCGCCGACGCCCGCGAACAGCACCGTATGGTCGCCGACAATGTCGCCACCGCGAATCGCCGAAAAACCGATCGTGGACGGGTCGCGTTCGCCGGTCACGCCTTCGCGGCTGTAGACCGCGCAGTCGTCGAGATTGCGGCCGAGCGCGTTGGCGATCACCTCGCCCATGACCAGCGCTGTGCCGGACGGCGCGTCGACCTTGTGACGATGATGCGCCTCGATGATTTCAATGTCGTAGCCGGTCGCGAAATGCTTGGCCGCGAATTCGAGCAGCTTCAGCGTGACGTTCACGCCCACGCTCATGTTCGCCGAGAACATGATGGCGATCTTGTCCGCCGCGGCGCGCAGTTGCGCCTTCTGCTCGTTGTCGAAGCCGGTCGTGCCGATCACCATTTTCACGTTGTGACGCTGGGCCGCTTCGAGATGCATCAGCGTGCCTTCGGGCCGCGTGAAGTCGATCAGGTAATCGGATCCGGCGAACACGCGCTCGACGTCGTCGGTCAGCACGACGCCCGTCTGTTTGCCCAGAAATGCGCCGGCGTCCTGACCGAGTTGCGGGGAGCCCGCGCGGTCGAGCGCGCCGGACAACGTGGCGTCGGAATCGTTGAGGACTGTTTCGATGAGCATGCGGCCCATACGGCCCGATGCGCCAGCAATGGCAATTTTCATGGCTACGAGGGTTCGAAAGGCAAAACCCGGCAAAGGCGGGCAAAAGCGGCGGCGGGCAGCACACCCGGGCGCCGCGCATGACTGAAAAAACGAAGAACCGGACCGACGCTTTGCACGGTGCGGTTGCCCGCGCGCAGCGCCCGTCTTAACACACGGACAGCGAGATTAGCCGCCCGTTCCCGAAGCCGGAGTAGAGGTCAGCGGCGCGTTGTGCGTCGGGCCGCCGTTGCTGCTTTGCGGGCCCGTCGGTCCAACCGGATTGCTGTTGTCCGTACCCGGATTTTGCGGCGGCGGCGGACGGTGGAACTGGAACTGCGGCTGACCCGCGGCGGTCGGGCTTTGCTGCGGAATGCCGCCGCCGTTGGCGGTCGGCGCGCTCGGCACGCTCGGGCGCACATTGGGCGACAACTGCACGGCATTGGTCGCACGATTGGCGGCTTGCGCGGCTTCGGCGTTGGCGTCCGTGGACGGAACGCCTGCTGCGGCAGCGCCGGCAACGGTTGGCGAACGCGTGGTGTCCGGCGTAGCCGGCGCGGCAACGGCCTCCGGCGCGCTTGCCGCGCTCGCACCACTTGCCACGGCCGCTGCGGCCTTCTTCTTGCCCAGCTTGTCGCCGTCGATTTCAGCCAGCAACTCGAGGTTGGACGGCAGATCTTCGCCACCCGACCAGCTGGCGACGCGGTCGCCCGCGAACATGACTACAAAGTCGCGCTGCTGCACGACGCTAGTCGAGCCGCGCTTGAAATAGAACACGTAGTCCCAGCGATCCGCGTGGAACATGTCGGTCAGGAGCGGCGTGCCGAGCAGTTGTTTGACCTGCGCGCGGGACAAGCCGACCTGCATCTGTGCAGCCGCTTCTTTCGAGACGAAATTGCCTTGCACCACTGTAATGCGGTACGGCGTGATGCTTTGGGCAATACGCTGCGTCAGGCTGTCGTAAGTGGAACATCCGGCAAGAACCGCGACAGTCGCAACAGCGATCAAGGTACCCCGCATGCGGCTCCCCCGGTAGATCAATTGAGATTTTGAAATCATTTCACTCACCGTGCGGGCCCGCTGACGAGCCGCGCGAGTTTCATTCCATCGAAGATGACCAGAACGGCAAAAACACATTACTATGAGAGCCCAGCATTGTACTCTAGGGATCCCTTGTCATGACCAATCCAACCGATCTCAAGAATATCGGGCTCAAGGCGACCCTTCCGCGCCTCAAAATCCTTGAGATTTTCCAGCACAGCCCGGTGCGCCACCTGACGGCCGAAGACGTGTATCGCAACCTGCTGCACGAAGAACTCGATATCGGTCTTGCAACCGTGTATCGCGTGCTGACGCAATTCGAGCAGGCGGGCCTGCTCTCGCGCAGCAATTTCGAGTCGGGTAAGGCGGTGTTCGAACTGAACGAAGGGTCGCACCACGACCACCTCGTGTGCCTCGATTGCGGACTCGTCGAAGAATTTTTCGACTCGGAGATCGAGAGCCGTCAGCAGTCCATCGCGAAGGAACGCGGCTTCAAGCTGCAGGAACACGCTTTGGCGCTGTACGGCGCCTGCACCAAGGAAAACTGCCCGCATCGCAAGCATTAACGCGGTGTCGGCCGCGCTGGGGTGCGCGGTCAGGCGGGCAAAAAAAGGACCCGGCCGATGCGAATCGGCCGGGTCTTTTTGCATCCGCGGCGGTGTTTTTGCGGCAGCGGTTGCGACCTATTCCACCAACTCAGCGCCGGCTTCGAACGTCAGCCGCCACGGCTCCGCCAATGACAATTCGTCGCAATTAGGCTGCTCGCCGCCACGATCGACCACCACGAAATCGCTCACCCGATCGAGCGCGAGCAACGGGTGATGCCAGACGCCTTTCGCGTAGTTCACGCCCTGCCACGCGTCGGTCCAGAAGGCACGCATCTGCGCCGGATCGAACTCGCCGGCCGGCGCGACTACCACCAGATAACGCCCCGCAGTTAAGGGAATGAAAGCCTGGCTGCCGAGCGGATGCCGCTCCATCATCGTGATCTCGACCGGCAGCGCGCGCGGCTGCGCGCGGAACAGGTTGATCAGCGGCCGGCCGCCGTTCTCCGTCACGTCGACGCTAGCCAGGTCGTGATAGCGCTCGGTCGTGCCGCCGTTGATGGCGAAATGCCGCGCGCCGTCCAGTTCGATCACGTCGCCGAACGGCGCGAAGGCCGCGCGCGTGAGGCGTTCCATCTGCAATGCCTTCATCGACGCCACTCCGCTATGCGATTTCGCCCCACAGGCGCAGGCGCGACACGCCGCCGTCAGGAAAGATATTGAAACGAACGTGCGTAACCGGGCCCAGCGCAGCGAGGTTGTCCGCGAAGGTGTGGACGTGGTCCATCTGCAGTTTCTGTTCATCGAGCAGCACCGGCCAGAACATTGCCTGCGTGATGAGCGAATCGTCCGTGCCGCCGGTCACCGACGCGGCTTGCAGCGAACAGCGGTCCGGGAAGTTGCCCTTGAAGTGCGCCGTATCCACTTCGATCTTGCGGATCACGCCCGGCCGCGCCAACGCGACGATCGCCCAGTCGTTGCCCGGCTCGCGACGGCGCCGGGTTTCCCAGCCGTCGCCCATGTTGACGCCGCGGCCCGGCATCAGCATCTGCGAGGCCGGCCCGAAGTGCTGGTTGTTCGCCGCAACCAGATACGCGCCGTTCTCGATCGCCGCCAGATCCAGCAGCGTGCCGCGCTCCACGCGCTCCCAATCGCGCTTGGGCTGGCCGTACACGCGCAAGCGCGCGAGGCCGCCGTCCGGATACAGATTCACGCGCAAATGCGTGAAAGCGCGCGCGTCGCTCACGTCGACGTAGTGGTGCTGGTTGCCCTGCAGTGTGGTGGCCGGCACGAGGGTTTGCCAGTCGGCGTTATCCGGTGGCACGTCGCCGTCCGCGTAGCAGGCGTCGATCGACGCCGCCGGTGGGAAGTTGCCGGTGAAGTGGCTCGTATCGAGATCCACGCCATGCACGACGCCCGGGTGCGCGAGGCGGATCACACAGTAGTCGTGGCCGGTGGTGCGTTTGCGGCGGGTTTCCCAGCCGTCCATCCACTTGCCGTGGTCGTCGTATTTGCCGGGGATGAACACCGCCGGCTGCGGCTCCAGCATGCGTTCTTTCGGCGCGAAGAATTCGTCGCTGGCGAAGAGCGCCTTCGCGCCCAGACGCGGGTCGGCGAGGTTCATGTAGCGGCGCGTGAAAGCGGGAGCGTTGGGGTCGAGGATCGGATTAGCCATAGTCTCTAGTCTCGGTCAGGCAGCGAAAAAGTGAGGGAGAGCCGGCATTCTTCGGATCTGCCGGCGCTGGGAGCGCGCTGCAACGGCGCGCGGTTTCTAATGAGGTTTCTCAGGATCAGACAGCCGGAGCGTGCTCGCCGGCGGCACCGGGTTCGGCATCTTCGCCGGCCGGGACGTAACGTAACGCCGCGTCGCGATTCAGCACGCGGTGGGCGCGCGCCCGGTCGATATCGTTTTCCCACACGGCGACCACCACCGTCGCCACGCAGTTGCCGATCAGGTTGGTCAGCGCGCGGGCAATGCCGACGAACCAGTCGACCGGCAGGATCAGCACGAGGCCGAGTACGGGGATCGCCGGAATCGCGGACAACGTGGCAGCCAGAATCACGATCGCCGAGCCGGGAATGCCGTGCGCGCCCTTCGACGTCACCAGCGACACCAGCACCACCACGATCAGGTCATGCACCGACAACGGCGTATTGGTGGCCTGCGCGATGAAAATGACGGCCAGCGTGAGATAGATGGAGAAGCCATCGAGATTGAACGAGTAGCCGGTTGGGATAACGAGCCCGACGGTCGAATCCTTGACGCCCATCCATTCGAGCTTGCGCATGATCTGCGGCAACACGGCATCCGACGAAGCGGTGCCGAGCACGATCGACAGCTCTTCGCGCAGGTACCGAATCAGTTTGAAGACGCTGAAGCCGGCGAGCCGCATGACGACGCCCAGCACGACGACCACGAACACGATGCAGCTCAGATAGAACACGAGCACCAGCATGCCGAGCTGCTTGAGCGACTCGACGCCGTACGTGCCGGTGGTGAACGCGATCGCGCCGAGCACGCCCAGCGGCGCGAGCTTGATGATGAAGCCCATCACGCGGAAAAACACTTGCGACAGTTCGTCGATCAGGCTGCTCACGCGTTGCGCCTTATTGCCGAGTAGCGACAGCGCCGAGCCGAACAGCACCGAAAACACCAGGATTTGCAGAATGTCGCCGGTGGCGAACGCGTTGATCGCCGTATCGGGGATGATCTTCAGCAGAAAGCCGGCGGTATCCTTGAGGCTCTTCGCGTGCTCGGTGTAGGTCGAGAGCGAGGCCGGATCCAGCGAGTGCAGATCGATGTTCATGCCGACGCCCGGACGCGTGACGTACGCCAGGACCGCGCCGATTACGAGCGCGATCGTCGTCATCACCTCGAAGTAGATCACGGCCTTCAGACCGACGCGCCCCACCTTGCGCAAGTCGCCGGCATGCGCCATGCCGCTGACCACCACGCAAAAGACGATGGGCCCGATCACCATCTTGATCAGCTTGAGAAAGCCGTCGCCGAGCGGGCGCAGCGATTGGGCGAAATGCGGAAAAACGGCGCCGACCACGATGCCCGCCACCAGCGCTATGACGACCCGGCCAAACAGCGAATTGAAAAATTTCAACACGGCTTCCTCCTGGTTACGATTCACATCTGTTCAGACTGGTCCGACCAGTACTGTTATCTCGAATAGTAGGAAGCCGATATACTGACGTCAAGGACTCATAGAACGGTGTTTACCCGCTATTTTCATAGCGGTTTCGGGCCGGATCAGCGGCGGCGCGCAGCAAGCTACACGAGGGTTCAGAGCGCGTACTACAATGCTGGTCAGACCGCGCCACCACAGTGAGACAACGATGAAAAACGTCCCGCATACCGTTACCGACGCCGCCATCGCGACCATCCGCGAACGGATCGAAGCGGGCGCCTATCCCGTGGGCAGTTTGCTGCCGGCGCAGCGTCAACTCTCCGAAGAACTCGCGATCAGCCGCGCGTCGTTGCGCGAGGCGCTCTCGACGCTCGAAGCGCTCGGTCTGCTGGTGATCAGGCCCGGCAAGGGCGTGTACGTGGAAAGCGCGCAGGCCTCGGCCGCGCATGCATGGCGGTTTGCAGAGCAGTCGTCGTTGCCGGACACTTATCAGATGCGCTTCGCGCTGGAAGGCTTTATCGCGCGCATGGCGGCGCTGGCGGTCAGCGATTCCGACCTCGCCTGGCTCGAAGACAACATCACAGCCATGCAAACAGCGCTCGCCTGCGACGAACTCGACGAAGCCGCCCGCCTCGACTACGACTTCCACATGCGGATCGTCAACATCGCCGGCAACGCGGCGATCGAATCGATTCTGAGCAGCAGCGCCGAAATCATGAAGGAAAGCCAGCGCATGCCGTTCTACCGGCGCGAACTGGTGCTGTCCACGTACAACGAGCATCGCGTGATTCTGGATGCGCTCAAGGCGCGCGATTCCGCGGCGGCCGGCAAAGCCATCGAGACGCATATATCGAACGCCGCGCAGCGCGCCGGCGTCTATTTCCCGACACCGCAAGTGCCGGCGTAGGCGTAAGCGCACGCGCGGGCGAAAAAAAACCGCTCCGAGGAGCGGTTTTTCTTTGCCCAACCATCGCCGGCTCGACGCCGGCTTTGCAGGGCGTAATGCGCGCGAGGCGCAGTCGGTTACTTCGCGTTGGCCAGCGCCACAGCCGTGTCCAGCATGCGGTTCGAGAAGCCCCACTCATTGTCGTACCAGCTCGACACCTTCACCAGACGGCCCGACACCTTGGTCAGCGTAGCGTCGAACGTCGACGAAGCCGGGTTGTGGTTGAAGTCGATCGACACCAGCGGTGCCTCGTTGTAGCCGAGAATGCCCTTCAGCGAGCCTTCCGACGCTTCCTTCATGATCGCGTTGACTTCTTCGACCGTCGTGTCGCGTGCGGCGATGAACGACAGATCGACCACCGACACGTTGATCGTCGGAACACGAATCGCGTAGCCGTCCAGCTTGCCGTTCAGTTCCGGCAGCACCAGGCCAACAGCCGAAGCCGCGCCGGTCTTGGTCGGGATCTGGCTGTGCGTGGCCGAACGCGCGCGGCGCAGGTCTTCGTGATACACGTCCGTCAGAACCTGGTCGTTCGTGTAAGCGTGGATCGTGGTCATCAGACCGTTCACCAGGCCGATCTTGTCGTTCAGCGGCTTGACGAGCGGTGCCAGGCAGTTCGTCGTGCACGATGCGTTCGAGATCACCGTGTCCGATGCCTTCAGCACGTTGTGGTTCACGCCGTAGACGATCGTGGCATCGACGTCTTTACCGCCCGGCGCCGAGATGATCACCTTCTTCGCGCCGCCCTTGATGTGCGCGCTCGCCTTTTCCTTGGTCGTGAAAAAGCCCGTGCATTCCAGCACGACGTCCACATTCAGCTCGCCCCACGGCAGTTCAGCCGGGTTGCGGTTAGCCAGCACGCGGATCTTGTCGCCGTTGACAACGAGGTAGTCGCCGTCAACCGACACTTCGCCCGGGAACTTGCCGTGCGCCGTGTCGTATTGCGTCAGGTGAGCGTTGGTCTTGGCATCGCCGAGATCGTTGATGGCGATGATTTCGATATCATGCTTCTTGCCGTTTTCATAGAAGGCGCGCAGCGTGTTGCGGCCGATCCGGCCGTAGCCGTTGATTGCGACGCGAATCGTCATGGTCTATCTCCTGAGGGCTGAAAAAATACGTCCAGGTTCGTCTGACTGACAGCGTCGCCGCGCGTTCGCACGCCAGCGGCAACGCTTGATCAGGATCAGCCGAGGGCGGCTTTTGCCGTCTCTACCACGTGCTCGACGGTGAAGCCGAAATGCTTGAACAGCACGCCCGCCGGGGCCGATTCGCCGAACGTGTCGATGCCGACCACGCCGCCTTCCAGACCCACGTACTTGCGCCAGAAATCCGTTACGCCCGCTTCGATCGCGACGCGGCGCACGCCTTGCGGCAGCACGCGTTCACGGTACTCGGCGTCCTGCTTGTCGAACACGGTGGTCGACGGCATGGACACGACGCGCGCCGCAATGCCTTCGCGCGCCAGCGGCTCGACCGCGTTCAGCGCCAGTTCGACTTCCGAACCGGTGGCGATCAGGATGACCTTGCGCGCGACGATTTCGTCGTTCCAGTCGCGCAGCACGTAACCACCCTTCTCGATGTTGGCGATCTGCGCGTCCGTGCGTTCCGAGAACGGCAGATTCTGACGGCTGAAGATCAGGGCCGACGGACCATGATGCTCGACCGCGTGGGTCCAGGCCACCGCAGTCTCAACGGTATCAGCCGGACGCCACACTTGCAGGTGCGGAATCAGACGCAGGCTGGCAACGTGTTCGATCGACTGGTGAGTCGGACCGTCTTCGCCGAGACCGATCGAGTCGTGCGTGAACACGAAGATCGACGGCGCTTTCATCAGAGCGGCCACGCGCAGCGCGTTGCGGCTATAGTCCGAGAACGTCAGGAACGTGCCGCCGAACGCCTTGAAGCCGCCGTGCAGCGCGACGCCGTTGATCGCGGCACTCATGCCGAATTCGCGCACCCCGTAGTTGACGTAGTTGCCGGCAGCCTGGCCTTCGGCGTTCACACGCACCGGCTTGGCGGCCTTCCAGTTGGTCAGGTTCGAACCGGTCAGGTCGGCGGAGCCGCCCAGCAGTTCCGGCAGCACGGCCGACAAAGCTTCGATAGCCTGCTGCGACGCCTTGCGAGTCGCGACGGTTTCAGCCCGTTCGTTCGCTCCGGCGATGATCGCCTTGGCCTTTTCTTTCCAGTCGGCGGGCAATTGCTTCGCGTCGCGGCGCTTGAATTCAGCAGCTTCCTGCGGGTATTTGGCTGCGTACGCGGCAAACGCCTTGTCCCAGTCGGATTCGTTGCGCGCGCCGGCTTCTTTCGCGTCCCACGCTGCGTAGACTTCCTGCGGGATCACGAACGGCTCCCACTTCCAGCCGATCTTTTCGCGCGTGGCCGCGACTTCCTTGTCGCCGAGCGCCGCGCCGTGCGAATCGTGGCTGCCGGCTTTGTTCGGCGAGCCTTCGCCGATCACCGTCTTGCAGCAGATCAGCGTGGGCTTGTCGGATTGCTTGGCTTGCTTGATCGCCGCGTCGACCGCTTCGACGTCGTGGCCGACCACGTTCGGGATCACGTTCCAGCCGTACGCTTCGAAGCGCTTGGGCGTGTCGTCGTGGAACCAGTGCACCACTTCGCCGTCGATCGAGATGCCGTTGTCGTCGTAGAACGCGATCAGCTTGTTCAGCTTCAGCACGCCCGCCAGCGAGCAGGCTTCGTGCGAGATGCCTTCCATCAGGCAGCCGTCGCCGACGAACACGTACGTGTGGTGGTCGACGATCTTCGCATCAGGCTTGTTGAATTCGGTAGCGAGCAGCGACTCGGCGAGCGCCATGCCGACCGCATTCGCCAGACCCTGGCCGAGCGGGCCGGTGGTCGTCTCGACGCCCGGCGTGATGCCGTATTCCGGGTGGCCCGGCGTCTTGGAATGCATCTGGCGGAAATTCTTCAGCTCGTCGATCGGCAGATCGTAGCCGGTCAGGTGCAGCAGCGAGTACAGCAGCATCGAGCCGTGACCGTTCGACAGCACGAAACGGTCGCGATCGGCCCATTGCGGGTTCTTCGGATTGTGGCGCAGATGACGCGACCACAAAGCCACGCCGATTTCGGCCATGCCCATCGGCATGCCGGGGTGGCCGGAATTCGCTTTTTGAACGGCGTCCATGGACAACGCGCGGATTGCGTTGGCCATCAAGGAGGTGGGTGCGGGAGACGGGGTCGTCATGTCGAGTCCGGAGACAGAGTCAGAAAGCGGTGCGCGCTTGAGGCCCGGATGCTCGAATGCCGGTTCACTTTGGCGCACGGTGCGGCGCCAGGAGACGCGAAACGGGCAGAGCAAACGGACAAGGCTGAAAGCGTGACATTCTAACAGAACGTTGCCCGCGCCCCGCTCCGAAGGCCGTCCGGTCATGTGGCTCGATGCGCCCGCCCAACCGCGCCGCGCTTCGGCCTTTACAATTGCGCAATCTCGACCTACCGCGCTCCGGACGGAGCCCGCCATCCGTGAGCGCTCCACTGCTGTTCCAGCCGAGTCCCGACGCCGTCTACGGATTTCCGCATGCGAAACGCCTCGCGCGCGTCGATTCGCCTTATCAGCGGATCGAGGTTTGGGACACACCGCAACTCGGCCGGCTTTTCACCCTCGACGGCCGCCCGATGACGTCCACCGGCGACGAGTTCATCTACCACGAATGCATGGTGCATCCGGCCGCGCTCGCGCATCCGTCGCCGCAAACGGCGCTCGTGCTGGGCGGCGGCGACGGCGGGGCCGCGCGGCAATTGCTGAGGCATGCTGGAATCGGACGGATCGTGGTGGCGGAGTTGGACGCGCAAGTCGTACGTCTGACACGCGAACACTTGCCGGAGGTGCACGGCGGCGCATTCGACGATCCACGCGTCGAACTGATAATCGGCGACGCCGCGCAATACGTCGGGGCAGCCGCGCCGGCGCAGTTCGATCTCGTCGTGTTCGACCTGACGCCGCCGGATTCACCCGCCGCTGGCCTCTACACGCAAGCCTTCTACCAGCGGCTCAAACGCGTCATGAGCCCGACCGCGGCGCTCTCGGTGCATCTCGGCTCGCCGTATTTTCATGCCGAACGCGTCGCGCGCCTGCTCCACGACCTGAGAGCGGCATTCGCCATCGTCCGCACCATGAGCACTTTCGTGCCGCTGTACGGCTCGCTGTGGATGATGGCGACCGCCAGCGACACGCTCGACCCAGCGGCCCTGACCATCGATACGCTCGCGCACCGCCTGGCCGCCCGGGGAATCGACACCCTGATGCACTACGACGCGCTCATGCACGCCGGACTGTTCTCGGCATCCCGCTCAGTGCGCGATAAACTAAGTCAATTCTTAAAGCCAGCAAGCTAACGCGTGGGCAAAATGCACGGCTCCGTCGGATTGCGCGATTGCAATAGCGATACGCAAATTTCCGCCTGGACTCGCACCACGTGCCCCGCCAACCCCATCGATCCGGAGAATCGCATGACCGCCTCCCGCCCAGCCGGTGTGCCCTGGTTGACCCCCTATCTGACGGTGCGCGACGCACGTGCCGCGTCCGCGTTCTTCACAGCGGCGTTCGGCTTCGAAGTGCGTGACAGTGTCCAGGACGACGGTGTCGTCATGCATGTCGAGATGACCTATCAAGGCCAGTTGATTGTGATGTTCGCTCCGGAAGGCGCGTTCGGCTCGGCGGCGAAAACACCCAAAAGCGCGGGCGCAATCGCACCGCAATCGTTCTATGTCTATGTCGACGATGTCGACGCGATCTATGCGCGGGCGCTGGCCGCCGGCGCAAAGTCGCTGAGCGAGCCACAGGATCAGTTCTGGGGCGATCGCTTCGCCCAGGTCGAAGATCTGGACGGCTATCGCTGGGCGCTCGCTCGCCACCTTTCGTGAACCAATGAGTATTTTTCTGATGCCTCGCTTTTTCGTCGGTACGCCTCTGCAGCCCGGGGACGTCTTGCCGCTTCCCGATGACGTCGTTCGGCACGTGCTCGTGCTGCGCCTGCAGCCAGGCGATTCGATCGTCCTTTTCAACGGTGAAGGCGGCGAATACAGCGCCGAACTCGTCGAAGTCGAAAGGCGCTCGGCCATGGTGAAAATCCGCGAATTCCGCGATATCGAGGTCGAGGCGCCCTATCGCCTCACGCTCGCGCAGGGCATTGCCGGCGGCGACAAAATGGACTGGCTGATCGAAAAAGCCGTCGAACTGGGTGCGTCCAGCTTCGTGCCGTTGACCACCACGCGCAGCGTCGTGCGCCTCTCCGGCGAACGTGCGCAGCGGCGCCACGCGCATTGGCAAGGCATCGTGCGGGCGTCGTGTGAACAGTGCGGGCGCAATCGCCTGCCGGAAGTGATGCCGGTGCGCGAGATCGCCACCTGGCTCGGCTCGATGCCCCGCACGCCCGAGGAAGGCGACCTGCGCATTCTGCTTTCGCCGCGCGCGAGCATCAGCTTTTCCGCGTTGCCCTCCGAACCGCCGAAAGGACGCGTAACGGTGCTTGTGGGTCCGGAAGGCGGCTTTTCAGCGACGGAGGAAGCCGCCGCAGCCGCGCACGGTTTCACCGCCGTCGGCCTCGGCCCGCGTGTGATGCGCACCGAAACTGCCGGCATCGCCGTTCTCTCGGCGCTGGCGGCCGGCTGGGGCGGCTGGTAAGCCGCTGGCGTGACGCGCTGGTCGTCTTGCTTAAGGGCGGCAAGCCCATGCCGACATTCGCACTGAAAGCAAAAGGCCCGCCGATCGGCGGGCCTTTCTCACTTAGCCCAAGCGCGCAACGCGCGGGCAAAAACTCAAGCGAACGAGTAAAACACGCGGAACGCCACTTTGCGCTCGGCCCAGAACTCGGCCGCTTCGCGGAACACGTCCAGCAGCGTCTCGCGCCCTTCCTTGTCGAACTTCTGGGCGACCGGCAACTGCTCGAGCACGATCACGAAGCCCGGCTGAGCACCCGCCTTCTGAACCAGATCGGTCAGGCAGTCGTATAGCGCGTCGTAATTCTTGCCGAAATGTTTCGGAAACAGGAACGAGGTCGCGATAGTTTCGAGCACTTCCTGCTTCGACTGCGCGTTGGCGCAATACGCATAGAGGAAGTGCTGGCCGAGCTGGCTGGCCTCGTCGGCGAGATCCTGCACGCGGAACGCGCGGATCGACTGTACGATGTTCGGTCGTACGGTCTTGAAAAGACTCATGGGCTCCTCATTCGATGAAACCACAGTGCCTGCTTCGCTCTGGTTCTCGCGGCCCTGATCGCCGGCGCGCATCTGCATGACGCGTTGGAACAAATTGCCGTCGCCGGCCGCGAAAAGATCCGTCGCGACTCCGGAGTCGTGCGCGTAGACGTTGTCGCTCATGCCGTTCATCCCGATGTCATTCAACAATACGATTAAAACTGGTGTAGTGGTCGTCCGAGTAGTAACAATTGTCGGTTCGCTTCAGCGGACCTCCGCAGACGATGCGACGCGCCCCGCGATTACGTGAGCGAGGCGTGGGAACGGTGTATTCGTGGTAATAGCCGCGCCGATGGGCCGGCAGCAACCGTTCGCGATTGCCGAATACGATGCCGTCCTTCTCATACGGGTAAGGCCCGCCTGCGGCAATCAAGTTCAATGTATTGACCGCTTCGCGCGGCAACTGCGCCAGCGCGATGGTGCCCTGCAACTGCGCGTTCGCGTCGACGGGTGCCGTGGAGTCGCGCGCGAACGCGCCTGGCACGGGGCCGGATAAAACGCACAGCGTAATAGCACCGATCAGCACGCCTTTCATGCGTTGCCACTTGCGTGCCATGTATCAGGGTTCCCCGCTGTTAGATCACGAGTTTGACGACCATGAAAGTCGTAAGGGTATCGCTAATGGCCCCCGGAATCAACGCTCGCCGGGCAGGCGAAATCCTCAGATGGGGCGCGAAACGGCCACCGGCGCGGCTTTGACGAGTTTTGACAGAATGTTTAGCTTAGGCAAGCTAAACTTAGCTCAACGGTGCGAATCGAAGTGAGGGCGGGCAAGTGCGGAGCGGTCGGCAAGCCGCTTTGTACGAATCTGCAGACAGTTCGATTTCGTGCGGGAAGGGCAACGAGCCCTTTGAGCGTTCCGAGGCGGAATTTTCTGACTTGCCGTTTTTCTTGGGTGGCAATCCCCAGTTCACCCTAAGGCGCGCCCGTTGCAGGCGCGCCTTTTTTTTGCATGGCACACGGCATTCAAACCGGCACCATGCTTCGGCTGGACCGCAGATTAACGGGCCGCGATCACATCCGCCACCAGCAGCGCCGTCATGTTGACGATCCGGCGCACCGTTGCCGAAGCCGTCAGCACGTGCACCGGCTTGGCCGCGCCGAGCAGCATCGGACCAATCGCGATGTTGTTGCCCGCGGCGGTCTTCAGCAGGTTGTACGAGATGTTGGCGGCGTCGATGTTGGGCAGCACCAGCAGATTCGCGTCGCCTTCGAGCGTCGAGTCGGGCATCACTTCGCGGCGCAGATTCGCGTCGAGCGCGATGTCGCCGTGCATTTCGCCGTCCACCTGCAGGTCCGGCGCGCGTTCGCGCAGGATCGCCAGCGTGTCGCGCATCTTCTGCGCGGTCGGTGCGTTGCTCGTGCCGAAGTTCGAATGCGACAGCAGCGCGATCTTCGGCTCGATACCGAAACGGCGCACTTCTTCAGCCGCCATGATCGTGATTTCAGCCAGTTGCTCCGGCGTCGGATCGACGTTCACGTGCGTATCCACCAGGAAAATCTGGCGGTTCGGCAACACCAGCGCGTTCATCGCCGCGTAGACCTTCGCGCCTTCCTTCTTGCCGATCACCTGATCGATGAAGTGCAGGTGGCGATGCGTGGTCGACACCGTGCCGCAGATCATGCCGTCGGCCTCGCCCTTTTCGACCAGCATCGCGCCGATCAGCGTGGTGCGGCGGCGCATTTCGAGCTTCGCCATCTGCGCGCTGATGCCCTTGCGCGACATCATCTTGTGATATTCCTGCCAGAAATCACGATAACGCTCGTCGTGATCGGTGTTGACGACCGTGTAGTCCTGCCCTGCGATGAGACGCAGACCGTAGCGTGCAATACGCTGCTCGATCACGGCCGGACGGCCAATCAGGATCGGCTTGGCCAGCTTTTCGTCGACGATGATCTGCATCGCGCGCAGCACGCGCTCTTCTTCGCCTTCCGCGAACACGATGCGCTTCTTCTCCGGCTCGACGCCGCGCGCGAGCTGGAAAATCGGCTTCATGGTCGTGCCGCTGTGATACACGAACTGCTGCAGATGCTGTTCGTAGGCTTCCATGTCCTCGATCGGACGCTCGGCGACGCCCGAATCCATCGCGGCCTTCGCCACGGCCGGCGCGACCTTGACGATCAGGCGCGGGTCGAACGGCTTCGGAATCAGGTATTCCGGCCCGAACGAGAGATCCTGAATGCCATACGCCGTCGCGACGATGTCGCTCTGTTCCTGGCGCGCCAGCTCGGCGATCGCGTTGACCGCCGCGATTTCCATTTCCCGCGTCACCGTCGTCGCGCCAGCATCCAGCGCGCCGCGGAACAGGAACGGAAACACCAGCACGTTGTTCACCTGGTTCGGGTAGTCGGTACGGCCGGTGCACAGCACGGCGTCCGGACGCACTTCCAGCGCCAGTTCCGGCAGGATTTCCGGCGTCGGGTTGGCCAGCGCCAGAATCAGCGGCTTGTCCGCCATCTGCTTGACCATGTCCTGCTTGAGCACGCCACCGGCCGACAGACCGAGGAACACGTCCGCGCCGCCAATCGCTTCAGCGAGCGTACGGGCGTCGGTTTCACGCGCGAAGCGCTCCTTGTCCGGGTCCATCAGTTCGACGCGGCCCTTGTAGACCACGCCGGCCAGATCGGTCACGGTGATGTTTTCGAGCGGCAGGCCGATATCGACCAGCAGATCCAGACAGGCCAGCGCCGCCGCGCCCGCGCCCGAGGAGACCAGCTTCACCTCTTTAATGTCCTTGCCGACCACCTTCAAACCGTTGGTGATGGCCGCCGCGACGACGATGGCCGTACCGTGCTGGTCGTCGTGGAAGACCGGAATCTTCATGCGTTTGCGGCATTCGCGTTCGACGATAAAGCAGTCCGGCGCCTTGATGTCTTCGAGGTTGATACCGCCGAAGGTCGGCTCCAGCGCCGCGATTACGTCGACCAGCTTGTGCGGATCGGACTCGTTCAGCTCGATATCGAACACGTCGATGCCGGCGAACTTCTTGAACAGGACGGCCTTGCCTTCCATGACCGGCTTCGACGCGAGCGGTCCGATGTTGCCGAGACCGAGCACCGCGGTGCCGTTCGTGACGACGCCGACCAGGTTGCTACGCGCGGTAAAGCGCGCGGCGTTCAACGGGTTCTCGACGATTTCCTCGCACGCGAACGCGACGCCAGGCGAGTACGCCAGCGCGAGGTCGCGCTGGTTGATCATCTGCTTGGTCGGGGCGATCGCGATCTTCCCGGGGGTGGGGAACTCGTGGTAATCGAGGGCGGCTTCGCGGAGTTTGCTATTGACGGGAGTCGACATAAGGCGGGCTTCGGAGGGCAGATTAGAATAGACGTTCGACGGCATTGTAGCCCTAATTGCCGGCCCAATTCCTTCAATACGGGTACAACTGCCGCGACTGAAACATAGCGAAAGGCCGACGTGGCATGCTGTGGGCGGAATGCGACCCGAATCGGAGTCGCGGACGGATCGAATGTTTACCCTTTGTTCGCTCCGTACAATGCGCGCCGTTAGCCGAACTTCACGGCACTTGATCGTTCACCCTCGCGTCCACCCATCGCCACCATGCTCTCCGAGTTTTCGCTGATCGACCGTTTCTTTGCCCGCCGCGCCGCTGCCCGGCCATCCGATACCGCCGCCGGCACGCTCGGCATCGGCGACGACTGCGCGCTCCTCGCGCCGCGCGCCGGCGAAATGCTGGCGATATCGACGGACATGCTGGTCGAAGGCCGCCACTTTTTCGCCGATGTCGATCCCGAGGCACTGGGTCACAAAGCGCTCGCGGTGAATCTGTCGGACCTCGCCGCAATGGGCGCGCAACCGCAGGCGTTCACGCTGGCGTTTTCCTTGCCGAAGGCCGAGGAAGCCTGGCTCGCCGCGTTCAGCGAAGGGCTGTTCGCGCTGGCCGAACGGTACGGTTGCGAGCTGATCGGCGGCGATACGACTGGCGGCCCGCTCAATCTGTGCATCACGGTGTTTGGCAGCGTCCCACCGCAAGCGGCACTGCGCCGCGACGCCGCGCAGCCGGGCGACGACATCTGGATTTCCGGCACGCTCGGGGACGCACGCGCCAGTCTCGGCGTGCAGCGCGGCGAATGGACCGCGGATGCCAGCGACACTGCGACGTTTCGTCGCGCCCTCGAACGCCCGGAGCCGCGGATCGCGCTCGGCTTGGCCCTGCGCGGCATCGCCCACGCGGCACTCGACCTCTCGGACGGCCTTGCCGGCGATCTACTGCACATTCTGGAACGCTCGAACCTGCGGGCCACGGTCGACGTCGACGCCGTACCGCGTTCCGCCGCGCTACGCCGCCTTGCTCCCGAAGTCCAGCGACGCTGCACGCTGGCCGGCGGCGACGATTACGAACTCTGTTTCACCGCGCCAGTTGCGGCGCGTGCCGAAGTCGAAAAGGCCGGCCGCGCGGTGGGCATCCAGCTCACGCGCATCGGTACAATAAGCGCTCTCGAAACGGCGGCCGACCACCCGGCGATCGGCTGGCGCGATGCCGCCGGCGCGCCGCTCACTCTGACGTTGCAAGGCTTCGACCACTTTCATGCAGACTGATCCCCCGCTCGGCCCGGCCGACAAACTCATCGCTGCCGAGCCGTCCCCGGTGCCGCGCGCGCCCGATCCGCGCCCGCCTGGCCGTCAGCCGCGCCGCGCCACCGCGCGCTTCATGCTTTCGCATCCGCTGCACATTCTGTCGTTGGGGTTCGGCAGCGGCTTGTCGCCGGTTGCGCCTGGCACGATCGGCACGTTGTTCGCGTGGGCATCCTTCGCTGTGCTCAGCCGTTATCTGACCGTGATCGAGTGGGGGGTGCTGATCGTCGCGGGCTTTATCGGCGGCATTGCGATTTGCGGGTTCACCGCGAAGAAACTCGGCATCGACGATCCGTCGCCGGTCGTGTGGGACGAAATCATCGCGTTCTGGCTGGTGCTGCTGATGGTCACGCCGGTTACGCTGACCGGCCAGTTCTGGGCGTTCATCGTGTTCCGCTTTTTCGACATGGTGAAGCCGCCGCCCATCGGCTATTTCGATCGCCGTCTGAAGGGTGGCTTTGGCATCATGTTCGATGACCTTGTTGCCGCGTTTTTCACGCTGCTCGTGATCGCGCTCTGGCGCATGTCCGTTTGATTGCCGCCCGGCGCCCGCTGCGGCGCCGGGCATTCATCGCCAGCCCACGTTTTCCGGATTGACGCCATGCCTACCGATTCCGTCGTTCACCAGCTTGCGATTCGCGTGAGCAACCGTCTGCGCGACGAGCGCCTCATGCTCGTCACCGCCGAGTCCTGCACGGGCGGCATGGTGGCGACCGCGATCACCGATATTTCCGGCAGCAGCGGCTGGTTCGAGCGCGGCTTCGTCACGTATTCGAATCAGGCGAAGAGCGAGATGATCGGCGTGCCGGCCGAGCTGATCGACAAACATGGCGCGGTCAGCGAGCAGGTGGCGCGCGCCATGGCCGAAGGCGCGCTGCGCAACAGCCGCGCGCAAGTCTCGCTGTCGATTACCGGCGTGGCCGGACCGGGCGGCGGCACGGAGACCAAACCGGTCGGCATGGTCTCGTTCGGCTGGAGCAACCGGCTGCATACGTCGGTGGAAACGAAGGTTTTCAAGGGCGACCGCGAGAAGATCCGCGTGCAGGCTGCCGCGCACGCACTGCGCGGTGTGCTCGCCTTACTCGACGAACGCGAGCACTAAGCTTTATTCGAAGCGGGAAGCCCATGCCTGATTCGCACGCAGTCAAAGACGAACTGATCCGCCGGCTCGATCTCAAGCCGCATCCCGAGGGCGGATTTTTCAGCGAGACATACCGCTCAGTGGAGCGCGTGTTCCGCGACAAAGACGTCAGCGGTTCCGCGGAAACGCGCTCGGCGTCGACCGCGATTTATTACCTGCTTTGCGACGGCGCGCATTCGGCGTGGCATCGGATCAAATCCGACGAGGTCTGGCATTTCTACGCGGGCGAACCGCTGAACGTCCACGTGCTCGACGAAACGGGCGCGCTGGTGACGCATAAGCTGGGCAATGCGCTGACGCACCCGGATGCCGTGTTTCAGGCGGTGGTGCCGGCAGGTTTGTGGTTCGCGGCGGAATGCGCCGGCCCGGAGACCTTCGCGTTGGTCGGTTGCACGGTGGCGCCGGGTTTTGAATTCAGCGAATTCGAGCTGGCGGAAGTCGGCACGTTGAAAGCACGGCACCCGCAGCATGCAGCGTTGATCGAGCGGCTGGGGCCAACTTGAGTCCCAAGCGCTCATAGGCGGTCTTCAATGAAGGTTGCCTGCGCTTATGCGGACCTCGCAAATATCAACGTGTCGAAAGCGCGGCAAGCCGCAGTATGATGCGTTGATCGAGCGGCTGGGCCCAACCTGAATCCCAAGCGTTCCCAGGCAGACAGTCTTCACTGAAGGCTACCTGCGCTTATGCGGACCTCGCAAATATCGACGTGTCGAAAGCGCGCGTGCCGCGTCAATCGAGCCGTCAAGCCCAAACCGACCTCAACACGTTCGCGAACAACAACAGCCCGCAGATTACCTGAACGCGTTGATCCGATCCCGCGTTTCCATCGCGGCCTTCGCCGCGGCTTCGGCGAAATCGTTGCCCTTGCCCGCGTAAATAATCGCCCGCGACGAGTTGATCAGCATGCCCGTGCCGTTCGCGGTGCGGCCGGCGTTGACGGTCGCTTGCACGTCGCCGCCTTGCGCGCCGATGCCCGGAATCAGCAGCGGCATATCGCCGACGATCCCCCGCACAACTTCGATTTCCTTCGGGAAAGTCGCGCCGACCACCAGACTCAGTTGGCCGCTCGCATTCCATTTCTCCGCCGCCAGTTGCGCGACGACCTGATACAGCGGACGGCCACCCGTCTCCAGAAATTGCAGATCGGAGCCGCCCGGGTTCGACGTGCGGCACAGCACGATCACGCCCTTGCCTGCATGCTCCAGATACGGCTGGATCGAGTCGAAACCCATGTACGGATTCACCGTCACCGCGTCCGCCTGATAGCGCTCGAACGCCTCGCGCGCATATTGTTCGGCGGTGCTGCCAATGTCGCCGCGCTTCGCATCCAGAATCACCGGCAGACCCGGATGATTCGCGTGAATGTGAGCGATCAGCTGCTCGAGCTGGTCTTCCGCGCGATGCGCCGCGAAGTAGGCGATCTGCGGTTTAAACGACGACGCATACGGCGCGGTAGCATCGACGATCGTGCGGCAGAAGTCGAAGATCGCCTCGGGACGGCCCGCGAACGCGCCGGGGAATTTGCTCGGCTCGGGATCGAGGCCGACGCACAGCAGCGAGTTGGTGCGCTGCCAGGCGTCGTTGAGTGTCTGGGTGAAATTGGGCATGGTGGGTCTCGCGGCGAGCGGGAAAACGGAAGAGGCGCGTATTTTACCCGTCCCGCGCGGCGGGCCGCGGGAGCGTGCGGCAGCGGTGGTCCGGCGAGATGCGGACAGGCGCGGCGACCGCCCGCAACGCGCCCCTGAGCGTGCAGATGCATTGGTCAGGCGCTCGCGAAGCGTTTGAGCTGATCGTCCGCAGCGCACCAGGCCACGCACGCGTTCGCCCTGTCGCGCCACCCTCGCCCGCTACTGCCGCCGCTTTGAGCCGCGCGCGCCCGGCATCGAGCGCAAACCCGTGCGTTCCACGGTGAAGCGGAACGTGCGCGTCAGTCGCTCGCCACGTCCCAGCAAAGTCATGCCGTTTTCGCTCGCGCCGCCGGCCAGGTTCATCGCGTTGATCGGATGATCCACCGGTTCGAAGCAGAAAAAGTCTTCGCCCGGCGGCGTGTACAGCACGTAGTAATCGGTGTCGGCGGCAATGTTCAGCGACAGGCGGCGCTTCGGCCACACCACCGCCGCTTGCCCGCTCCAGCCGGTAAAAGCATGATTGACCATGGTTTCCGGCAGCGGATACGCCACGCCGAATTGCCAGGCGGGCGGCGCGGGCACATGCCGTACCGGCAGCCAGTCGTCGCCGGAGAGCCACAAACCGCCGGCCGCGGCAGATAACTCGGTGTCCGCGTCGCGCACGAAGAAGGGATGCACGCCCAGCCCGAAAGGCAGCGCCTCACGGCCGGCATTTTCGATTTCGAGCGCGACGACGAGCGTCGGGCCGTCCAGCGTATAAATTTGCGTCGCACGGTACGCGTACGGCTTGCCGTCGCGGCGGTCGAGCGTGAGGCGGACCTTTTCACGATCCGACTCCGCGACCTGCCAGGCCGATTGCCAGCCGTCGCCGTGAATCGGCAAGGGTTCGTCGGCGCGATTGCGCGGCACGTCGACGCGCCGTCCCGCCACGTTGAATTGCCCGCCGCCGATGCGATTCGAATACGGCAGCAGCGGATAACAGGCCAACTGGTTCGGTTGCGTATCGGCCGCGACGTGGCGGCAGCGGCGGAAGATCGGCGTGAGTGCGCCGTCGTTGCGCCAGTCGAAACGGGTGACACCGCCGCCGAGCGTCGGCGCGACGTCGAGCCGCAAATGCGCGTTGGCGAGCGTGATGCATGCGACATCGCCGCCGCTGTCTTCGCCGACGGCCACCGCCGACGTGCTGGGACCCGGCAGCACCGGATTGGCCGCCGCGGCGAGCCGCGAGCGTCGACTCTGTGAGGTCTGAGGGGAGGAGGAAACAAGATTCGCAACAGTCATATCTGGCTCCATCGAGAGGCTTGGGACGTTGCCGTCATTGCTGACGGATAGTGTTGGGCGATTTTTTTTAAACGGGTCGCCTCTGGGTCCGAACTGCATGCTGCCGATTTGCTGCCACTGGGATTGCACCATCAACTTGCGATTCACTTTCTGATTCACTGCCCGACCGTGCTTCATTGCTTCATGGCTGCCTCGGGAGCGAGGCAGCGTCATTCTGCGCTAAGCCGGCGCGCCTTGGAACACCGGCTCCGGCAAACCTTGCCGTCCGAGCGTGGCGATAAACACGCCGCCTGCATGCGGATCGTTGGCGAGTGCCGCTGCATCGAGATCACAGCGCGCGCTCGTAATGTACAGCGTGTCCAGCTGCGTGCCGCCCAGCGCGACGCAACTCGGCTGCGCGGTCGGCACGTCGACGCGCTCCGTTTCCACGCCGTCCGGGCCATAACGCACCACGCGCCGGCCGCCCCATTGCGCGTTCCACAGGCCGCCGTCGCGATCCACGGTGGAGCCGTCGGGTTCGCCGGTGGCGTCGGTGAGCCGCGTGAACAGGCGGTCGTTGGCGATGCCGCCGTCCGCGCGATAGTCGCACGCGCGGATTTCGCGTGTCGGCGAATCGCAGTAGTACATGGTCGCGCCGTCGGGACTGAAAGCGATGCTGTTCGAGATCGCCGGCGCGGGCAACGGCAAACGCTCCAGCGACAAATCGTGACCGAGACGGTAGAAGCCGCCGATTGCCTGCAACGGCGCGCCCTCATCTTTGGTGCCGAACACGAAGCGGCCCTGACGGTCGCAGCGGCCGTCGTTCACGCGAGTGTTCAAGCCGGCTTCGACGTCGATGATGCGCCGCGTCTCGCCGGTGGCCAGCTCGAAAAACGCCAGATGCGTGGCCAGGCCGAGCAACAGGTAACGCGGATCCGCGCACAACGCGAAGGTGGCGAGGCGTTCGGGCATGTGCCAGGACATGTTGCTACAGTCCCGCGGGTCGTAGCGCCACAGACGCGCGCCTTCGATATCCGTCCAGTAGAAACGGCCGGTCTGCGCGCACCACGTCGCACCCTCGCCGAGCGTGCATTTCGTATCGAGCAGCAGCGCGGCCGCGCCTGGTGAACCGCTCGCGCTCACGCCCAGCCTCCGTCAACGATGATGTCCTGCGCGGTGATCATTCTGCTGTCGTCGGCGGCGAGGAAGAGCGCCATGCGCGCGAGGTCGGCCGGTTCCAGCTCGGCGTCGATGCACTGCCCTTCCTTGATCGAACGACGGCCCGCGTCGTCGAGCCACAAGCGCTTCTGCTTCTCGGTCATCACCCAGCCCGGTACCAGCGTATTGACGCGAATATTGAAGTGACCGAGGTCGCGCGCGAGACCGCGCGTCAAACCCTGCACCGCGGATTTCGACATCACATAGACCGGATACCCGCCGTTCTTCAGCATCCAGCTGATCGAACCGAGATTGATGATCGAGCCGCTGTTGGCGGCTTTCATGTCGTCCATCACCGCTTGCGCCGCGAAGAACTGGTGACGGATATTCACCGCGATGCCCGCGTCGAACGACTCGCGCGTGACTTCGCCGATCGTATGGCGCTTGTCGTTCGCGGCGTTGTTCACCAGCACCTGGATCGGACCCAGCGCGGCCTTCACGTCGGCGATCGCTTTTTGCAGCGCGTCGATATCGGTCAGATCGCACGACAGGAACAGCGGCTTGTGCTTCGAATCGCCGAGCTCGTCGGCGAGCGCTTCACCGGCGCTCGCGTCGATATCGAAAAACGCGACGCGTGCGCCTTGCGCCGCGAAATGCTCGACGAACGATGCGCCGATGCCGGTCGCGCCGCCCGTGATCAACACCGTGCGGTCAACGAGGCTCGGATAACGTGCGAAGGCGCTGTCCGCGAGACGGACGTTTGCATTGGCCGGAGACGACATCGTTCGATTCCTTTTAGAGCAAGTGAGTGGGTCGCGGGTTTAATCGCGCGAGCCGCGGTTCTTCAACTGGTCGAGCAGCACGGCGGCGAGCAGGATCGCGCCACGCACGAGGTACTGATAGAACGCGTCGATGTTCATCAGGTTCATCACGTTCTCGACCGTGCCCATGATCAGCACGCCGATCACCACGCCGGAAATCGTCGCGCGGCCGCCGAGCAGCGACACGCCGCCCAGCACGCACGCCGAGATCACGTTCAGCTCGAAGCCCTGCGCGGCGTTCGGCTGACCCGACGTGATACGCGAAGCCAGAATCACACCGGCCAGCGCCGTCACCGCGCCCTGAATCAAAAAGATGTAGACGCGCGTGCGTTCCACGTTAATACCGGCCAGACGCGACGCTTCCGGATTGCCGCCGATGGCGAGCGTATTGCGACCATAAACGGTCTGATTGAGCATCACGCCGAACACGATGAAGCAGAGCAACGTGACCCAGATCGGCAGCGACACGCCGAAGAAGCTCAAACCGCCGAGCGCGATAAACGTATCCGACGACACGCCCACCGCCTGACCATGCGAGACGATAAAACCGAGGCCGCGGACGATTTCCATCGTGGCAAGGGTCGTAATCAGCGCGTTGATGCGCAGATACGCGATCACCGCGCCGTTGACGAAACCGATCACGCCGCCCGCCGCCACCGCCGCGACGATCGCGATGAAGGTGTTACCGGTCGCGTTGAGCACCATCGCGCACAGCACGCCGGCGAACGCGACCGTCGAACCGACCGACAAGTCGAAGTCGCGCGAGGCGAGACAGAACATCATCGTGCACGCGACCATGCCGATCTGCGAGATCGACAGCGCGAGACCGAGCATGTTCTCGATCGAGAAGAAGTGATCGACGGTGAGGGACATCGTGACGAACATCACGACGAAGATCACGATCAGGCTGTATTCGGTGATCTGCTGCCACCATTTGGCCTTGTCGTTCGACTGCGGAATCAGCGCGTCGGCGGCGCTCTTGGCGGCCTGTTGCGCGAGGTTTTCTCTGGCTTGCATGTTGAAGACTCCTCCCGTTCCCCACGGGTTGCCGGACTTTCGTCCGAATGATGTTCAGGCCGCCTGTTGGGCAGCGGTTTCCGTTCCGGGCAGTGCGGTCGAGCTTCGCGGCAACGCAAGGCTCAACACCGATTGTTCCGTCGCATCTTTGCGCGCCAGCTCGCCGGAAATCCGGCCCTGGCGCATCACGACGATGCGGTCGGACACGCCGAGCACTTCCGGCAGTTCCGACGAAATCATCACGATCGCGCAGCCGCGTTCGGCAAGCTGATAGATCACGTTGTAAATTTCGTGCTTCGCGCCGACGTCGATACCGCGCGTCGGCTCGTCGAGAATCACCACTTTCAGATCCGGCTCGGCCAACCAGCGCGACAGAATCGCTTTCTGCTGATTGCCGCCTGACAGGAAGCGGATTTTCTGGCGGCGGCTCGGCGTCTTGATCTTGAGCAGCTTGATGAAACGGTCGGCGGTTTCCGCTTCCTTCTTGCGGTCGAGGAACATCCCCGCGCGCAGAAAGTGACGGCGGCAACTGATATTGATGTTCTCCGACACGGTCGCCATCGCGACGATGCCCTCTTCCTTGCGATCTTCCGGGCACAGCACGATGCCGTGCCTGATCGCTTCGCCCGCGCTGCGCACCTTGATCGGCTTGCCGTCGAGCAGCAACTCGCCGCCCTTCTTGTGATCGGCGCCGTACACCAGATGCATCAGTTCGCTACGGCCCGCACCCACCAGACCGAAGAAGCCGACAATCTCGCCGCGCCGCACCTCGAAGCTGGCCGGCTGTGCGAGCGCATGGCCTTCGATTCCTTTCGCGGCGAAGCGCACTTCGCCGATCGGGCGCGCCGAGTAGTTGTAGATGTCCGAAATTTCCCGCCCCACCATCTCGCTGACGATGGTGTCGCGCGACACGCCTTCGAGCGTCGGATGCGAGGCGATCTTGCGGCCATCGCGGAAGATCGTGCAGGCGTCGCACAACTCGTAGATCTCGTCCATGCGGTGCGAGATATAGATCATCGCGCGATTGTCGGCGCGCAAGTCGCGCACCAGCTTGAACAGCACTTCGGTCTCACGGTGCGACAGCGAGCTGGTCGGCTCGTCCAGAGCGATCACGCGCGCGTTGCGCAGCAGCGCCTTGCAGATTTCGACCATTTGCCGTTGCGCAATCGAGAGCTTGCGCAGTTTCGCGTTCGGGTCGAGCGCCACGCCCATCGCTTCGAGGCGTTCGCGCACGAAGCGTTTGGCTTCGCGCTTGTTGACCCAGCCGAGCGAGTTCGGCAGTTGTCCGAGCAGCAGGTTTTCCGCGACCGTCAGATCGGGCACGTATTGCAGTTCCTGGTGAATCACCGCGATGCCCGCCGCGATCGACGACGCCGCGCTCGTGAAGCGCACCTCGTTGCCGTCGATCATCACGCGGCCCGAGTCGGGCTGATATTCACCACCGAGAATCTTCAGCAGGGTGGATTTCCCCGCGCCGTTTTCGCCCATCAGGCCGTGCACCTGGCCGACGTTGACGTCGAAGGACACACCGTCGAGCGCGCGCACGCCTGGAAAGACTTTGCCGATATTGTCAAAACGTAGCGTCGCTGACACTTCGCCTCCTAATGCTTCGAATGAACCGTCTGTCTCAACTGCTGATCTTTTATTGCTGCTGCCGGTGCGCCGATCTTTGGCAAAAGGCGCGCCGGCAGTTCACTTCATTGCGCAGCGTACTGAATCACCCCGCTCAATTCGCCGCGAGGCCCATCTTCTGGCGCACATCGGCGACGTTGTCACGCGTGGCCAGCATGCCGGTCGTGAGCGTGAGCGGCGGCGGTGCCTTGCCTTGCGTGATCCAGTCGTACATCAGCGTCGAAGTTTCTTCGCCGTGGCGCTTCGGGCTGATGATGACCGTGCCGTAGAAACCCGTCGGCGACGGCTTCTTGAACTCGTTGAGCGCCGAGTCCGAACCGCCGATGCCGATACCGATCATGTTGTCCGCCTTGAAGCCGCGGCCTTCCGCTGCGCGCACGGCGCCGAGCACGGCTTCGTCGTTCAGGCCGTAAGCGACCCAGTGCTTGAAGTTCGGATTCTTCGTCAGCGCGATGTTGGCGGCGTTGAACGCATTTTCCGTGTCGGTCTTCGCTTGCGGCGCGGCGATGATGTTCGCCTTCGGGAAGCCGGCGGCGATCAGTGCATCGGTTGCGCCGCTGGTGCGGTCATGCGCGGTCGGCAGTTGTTCGTAGGTCACGTCGATCGCGCCCACGTCTTTCATGTCCCAGCCGCGCTTCTTGATTTCCGCAGCCAGGCCATCACCGACCTGCTTGCCGATGTTGTACGCCGAGATACCCATATGCGGCACCGACGCGATCGGCTTGCCCGCGCCGTCCACCAGACGATCGTCCACCGTCATCATCTTCAGGCCATCGGCTTTCGCCTTCGCGACGATGCCCGGTCCGAGCTTGACGTCAGGCGTGCAGATCACGAAGCCCTGCGCCTTTTGCGCCGACAGATTGTCGATTGCGCTCATCACCTTCTCGCCCGACGGCGCGCCGATCTTCACCAGCGTGAAGCCCTTTTCCTTGGCGGCGATTTCGGCGAACTTCCACTCGTCCTGGAACCACGGCTCTTCCGGCTGCTTCACGAGGAAGCCGATCTTCACCGGATCGGCGGCTTGCGCGACCGGTGCGTTGAAGAGCACACCCGTCGCCGCTGCTGCCAGCGTGAGGAAAATTCTACGTTTCATGATGCGTGTCTCCTGACTAATTGATAACGAGAAGGTATTGGCCGCGTCTTCTTGTACCGGGTCTGACACACGCGGCCAGCGCGTCGTCCGGTGTACTCATTGCGCCCCTTCGCAATCCGAGTTCTGTAAATCAGTCGTGATACAGCGCCGAGCGTCCGCCATCCACGGTGATGCAGGTGGCGTTGATGAACGGCGCTTCGTCCGAGGCGAGAAACACCGCCGTCATCGCCACTTCTTCCGGGCGGCCAATGCGTTTCATCGGCTGCAGATCGAGCGTCGCCTGTTGCGCGGCGGCCGGATCGGCCTGCTCGTTCCACCAGTCGTGCGTCAATTGCGTTTCGATGTAACCCGGCGCGATCGCGTTGACCCGCACATTGCGCGGCGCGTATTCGATGCCGAGCGCGCGCGTCAGTCCGATCACGCCGTGCTTTGCAACCGGGTACGGAAAGCAGCCCGGAATGATCTTGAACGAATGCGTCGAGGCGATATTCACGATGCTGCCCGCGCCGCGTTCGACCATGCCCGGCAACGCCGCGCGGCAACCGTTCCACACGCCGTCGAGATCGACTGCGAAGCAGCGGCGCCAGTCGTCGTCGGTCATCGTGAGCGGGTCGCAGAACACGTTGATGCCGGCGTTGTTCACCAGCACGTCGAGCGAGCCGAATGCGCGTTCGGCTTCGCTCACCGCGTGCTGAACCGACGCGGACTGCGTCACGTCCGTGTGCACCGCGAGCACGCGCGCGCCGGTCTGCGCCTTGATGTGCTCCGCCGTCTGCTGCGCGGTCTCGATATCCAGTTCAGCCAGCACGACCGCCGCGCCTTCACGCGCGAAAGCATGCGCGATCGCCGAGCCGATGCCGCGTCCGGCGCCGGTGACAAGAGCGACTTTGCCGGCGAGCCGCTTCATTTCTTCGCACCCGCGCGAGCGATGCGCAAACCGTTGATGTACGCCTTCGCGTGCGAAGCCGTCACTGCCGCGCTCTGACCCGGCTTATACAGCGCCGAGCCGAGGCCGAAGCCGTTTGCACCCGCGCTCAGAAACGGGCCCATGTTGTCGGGGGTGATGCCACCGACCGGCACCAGCGGCACTTCCGCCGCGATCACCGCGCGCCATGCTTTCACGACCTGGCAGCCGAGTTGTTCGGCGGGGAACATCTTCAACACGTCCGCGCCGTTCTTCAGCGCGATAAACGCTTCGTTGGGCGTCGCGACGCCCGGCGCGCAGGCCATGCCTCGCGCCTTCGCCGCGCTGACGACTTCCGGATCGCTATGCGGCATGACAATCAGTTCGCCGCCCGCCGACTTCACGTCGTCGACGAAACTTGGATGTAGCACCGTACCCGCGCCGACGATCGCATCCGCCGGCAACACCTTGCGGATCGCCGCGATGCTGTCGAAAGGCTGCGGCGAATTGAGCGGCACTTCGACGATCCGGAAGCCGGCTTCGTACAGCGCCTGGCCGTGCTCGGCGGCATCGGCGGGCGTCACGCCGCGCATGATGGCGATCAGCGGACACACCTCGAAAGCCGCGATTAAACCGGCGTGCGGCATGTACGGAGCGGGCAGATTGATGTGAGGTTGCATGTCGGTTCCTTGTTTCGTGGGCGGCGGCGCTGCCGGTCAGGCGCGCGCCGTCTTGGCGGCCGGTTTGACGAGTCCCGCCTGCGAGGCGACGCGCCACAGGCCGCGCTCGGTGGCGTGCTTGACCGGCTCCGCCTGCGTGCAGCCGAATTGCGCGAGCGCGAGCCGATAGCGCTCGCACAGCGCTTCGTTGCCGATCAGGCGCAGGCTCTGCCCGGCGAGCGCGCTTTGCTGTTGTGCAAGCACGGCGTCGAGGCCGGCAAGTTCGTGGCCGATCAGCAACCCTGACAGATAGTCCGGTTGCTGTTCGCGGGAAAGTTGTCCGGTGAGGCCGAGCGTGCGCGAACTGAACACGGTCGCGAGCACACCCGCCTGGCCTTTTTCCCGCGCGATGTTCACGCCATGCAGGAAGGCGCTGGTGTCCGGGCTATCGGGCGTGAGCATCGTGCGGCCGAGGATCGTGTGTTCGCGCAGTGCCGCAAATACTTCGCCGGTCATGAAGGTATGAAAACGTTCGATGCGGTCCGCCTGCACAACCGCCCATTTCGCGTGGGTGCCGGGCAGGCCGATCAAGGAGCACTTGCCGCTGTCGGCGGTGTTCGTTTCTTCGCCGAGTGCGCCGAAGATTTGCGTTTCTTCGCCGCGCATGACGTTGGGCAATTCGCCGCGTTGCAGGACGCCCGGCACGATATGCAGCGTCACGCCGCACGCAGCCTTTACGCGGACGATGCCGGCCACCAGCGCATCGGCGCTCGCAGGTGTGTCCACATACGGCGCTTCCAGCCAGCCTTGCGCGCTGCCGACCATGCCTGCGGCGATCACCGGGGCGGCGGGCGCGTGTTCGAGCCAGGCGCCGCAGGTGTCGTCGAAGGCCGCGTCGAAGCCGCCCTGCTCCGCGCTGCGCGGCAGATTCATGATGCCCGCCGTCGATGCGCGCGTCGCCAGCACGTTGCCGGACGCGTCGTACAGATAGGCGCGCAGCGACGTCGTGCCCCAGTCGAGCGCGATCAGCGCGGCGTGCTCGTGGCTCGCGTCGACCGCAACGGCTGCGGCATGGCCGGCCGCCTGGGTGGGAGAACCCGCTCGCTTCATCGTTTGATCCTGCGGGTTGCCGGCTGCGGAGCGCGCCAGCCGAGTTCTTCCGAGATCGCGCGCGCTTCGCGCTGCACGACCGGAATCAGTTCGTCCATGCGTTCGAGCGACATGTACGGAATCGTGCTCGCCACCGACAACGCCGCCACGACCGCGCCCGACGCATCGCGCACGGGTGCCGCGACGCAGCGGATCGACGCTTCGTTTTCTTCGAGGTCGAAGGTGTAGCCGCCGGCCGCGTAGTTGGTCATGCGCTGCATGAAGGTCTGTGCATCCGGGCGGTTGTCCGGCTTGAAGCTGACGCTGGCGAGCGCGCGGCGCGAGGCGTCGAAGAGCGACTGCCAGACGTCCGGCGTGAGGTCGAGCATCATGGCTTTGCCGATCCCCGTTGACGCCAGCGGCATGCGGTGACCGACGCGCGAGCGCATTTCGAGGCCACGGGTGCCGGGGATTTTGTCGATGTACAGGACGTCGTCGCCGTCGCGCACGCCGAGGTGGATCGTGTCGAGCGTTTGCTCCGCGAGCGATTCGAGATGCTGGCGGGCGACCGCGGTAAGCGGCATCTGTTCGAGCGCGATGGTGCCGAGTTCGATCAGCTTCGGGCCGAGCAGGTAGCCGCCTTGCACCTGGCGCAGGTAGCGGGCTTGCACGAGGCTGCTTACCAGACGATGCGTGGTGCTGCGGGTCGTGCCGAGCGCGGCGCCGAAAGTGCGCAGGTCGCGCACGCCTGCTGCTGCGGCTTCGAGGATCGCCAGGCCACGCAGGAGCGTTTGCGTGCCGGCTTGTTGCGGGGTGATGTCGAGCAGCGTGCTGGGGAGCGCGATTCCGTCCACCGGGGCCGGGTGGATGCTGGCGTTCGCGCGCGGTGTTTTGGCGGCGGGGGACAACGGACGCGGCGGCGTGGCGCTAGTCGCGTGGTCGACGGATGGCGGCTGGTCGGCTTCGGATTCGGCTTCGCTCGCGGCGTGAGTAGGCATCGCTTTGTTCATGGCGATTCGCTTTTCGGTGGTTTTTTGCGCTTACAGCGCGGGGCCGGAGAGTGGGCCTGGGTTGCTCGCCGTGCTGCGGGCGTGGGGGTGCTGCCTCTGGTTTTTAGGCATGGTTGGGCGTTGTCTCCGGTTTTTTTTGCTGTCGCAGGTGACGCCTTGCGGTGGGTGAGTCCCTTTGCTCGCGCGGCGCTTTGTGCGTGTTGGTGTGGATTGTAGGGCGGTTTTTGAGAAAGCTCCAATATGTGAGTTTTTGATTCATATAATGGGATTTTGGGCTGGCGCGGGGTTTTGGGGCTGTGTTCTGTCGGTGGTTGGCCTTTCCTTGAATTCACGGTGGTCTATTGGCGTTGCCCCTGTGCGGGGCGGCACCTACTTTCTTTGCCGCGGCAAAGAAAGTAGGCAAAGAAAGCCGCTTCACACCGCTAGCTCAGAAGCGGGGCCCCTGGCTTGGAGGGGGTAGTGGTCCATCTGGAATCTGTCCTATCGCACATTCAGCGCGAGTGACAAGGCCGTCATACTTCCCGCCTCACGCTGCGCGTTCGCCGGAAGGGTCTGCTTCCACCAGTGTTTTTTTTGTTTGCGGTGGGCCGTCGGCTTTGCCTCGGCGCGGCGCTGAAGTGCCGTGCTTGAAGAGTCATTTGAGGTGTAGTCGTCGACAGTGTCGCGGGTTCTTTCAACTCCGCGACGCGGATTCCCGTCCAGCAGTTGCTCGCGCGTCCTCTTCTGAGCGCGGCCGTCGAATATGCGAACTCGGGTTTGCGAATATTCTGAATTGATTCCGGCACACACCTTTTAGCCTGCGCAGGTGCTCGCTTCGGGGAGACACGCATTAAACTTCTTTTGTCGTGCGTTGCACGACATACAGGTTTAACAGCCTATTAGCGTAGTACCCCGTACGATTACTCAAACAACCGTGCGGCTGCCTTTGCACGTCTTTTTACAATGGGCGGGCCTTGGCGGGGGAGCCTCACGGCTCGCCGGTTTTTGGTACTGCGCTCCGGTCTGTTAACCCCGTCAGTGTGCCCGCTCACCCACCTTGCAAATGCGTGTCGGGCGCCCCCAGTCAGCAACCGGAGATCGCGCCATGAGTAAATCTGTCAAAAGCTCTCGAATCACGTCGCGCCCATCCGTTGACGCTCTTCAATACGAAAAACTTGCCCTGTCTGCTTTCGGATTGGTCGAACGGCAATTGAGTCAACTCGACAAGTTGATCACACTCACGGCCTCGATAGTTAGGAGTCCAGCTGTGACGCTCGAGGAAAGACATCGCCAGCGGAAATTACTGGAACTGCTGCTCGACACGGCCGAGGATTACCAACGCGAAGTCAAGACGGACCGCGAGTTGTATCAGGTAATCGCGCTTGACGCGAAGGGAATTCCGCAGAGCCGCATTACAGCGCGCCACGCAGCAGACCTTCTGGCAAAGGCCACAAAGACGGCATCAGAAGACCGTGAGCGCATCGGCGCAAAAAGAATGATGCAGAACAGGCAACCTCGCTTTAGAACCATCACGCGAGCAACGACAGCAGCGCATTGACAAAGCTCCACGTCGATATACGGCGCTTCGAAGAAGCTCCGAACCGAAGCGCAGCAAATACAGAAAGTCGTTACGGCCCAAAGCCGAGGCGAAGCCGACGGCCCCACAGCGCACAGAGAAACCCATTGCTTAGGAGCGGACCCTTCCGGCGAGCGCGTAGCGCGAGGCGGGAAGTATGACGGCCTTGTCACTAGCGCCGAACGTGCGAGAACACGGATTCCAGATGCACCACTACTGCGACTGCGCGAGGGGCCCGCTTAAAGGCTGGCGGTGTGAAGCGGCTTTCTTTGCCTACTTTCTTTGCCGCGGCAAAGAAAGTAGGTGCCGCCCCGCACAGGGGCAACGCTAATAGACCACAAAGAATTCAAGGAAAGGCCAACACCTAAATCCAAACCAACCAAACCACCACGCAGCGCGAAAAACCCGCATTAATCGGGCAACTCAGCCGCCCCCATCCGCCTCGCAATAACCCGCGCCCGCTGCGTCAGATACTGCGACCCCCGATGCTCATCAAAATACTTAGGCTGCGGCAGCATCACAGCCAACCGAGCCGACTGCGCAGCAGTCAACTTACTCGCCGACGTCTTGTAGTAATAATGAGCCGCCGCCTCAGCCCCATAAACCCCATTCCCCCACTCAACGGAGTTGAGATAAATCTCAAAGATCCGCTCCTTATCCATCAAGGTCTCAAGCATCCAGGTAATAATGAGTTCCTGTCCCTTGCGGATATAACTCTTTTCCCGCGACAAGAACAAATTCCGCGCCAACTGCTGAGTAATGGTCGACCCACCGCGAACAATCTTGCCCTTAGCCTTATTCCGCTCCCAGGCCTGCAAAATAGCGTCGGTCTCATACCCGTTGTTATTAACAAAATTCGCATCCTCAGAAGCGATAATTGCGCGCTTCAGATTCCGCGAAATCTGGTCATATGACACCCAAGTATGCTGCACTGAAAGATCCGGCCGATCCTGCGACAACCGCCAAGCGTCCGACCGCATAAACGACGTACTCCGCGGATTAACGTAATTCCACACCGCGATCTGCCCGAAGTAAAACGCCTGCGTCGCCAGCCACGCAATCGCCACCACGGCGCCCAGATAGACGATCCATCGCACCGGACGTGGCCGGCTCACGCGCCGCGTTGCTGTCATCGTGCGTCGAGTCCTCGTGTCATAGGCCGCTGCAAAGTAAACGCCGCCCTTAGGCGTGCGACGGCGCCGTCAACAGCGCGCGCAATTCGGCCAGCACCGGCGCGCCGTCAGGCCGCACACCACGCCACACGTAAAACGATTCAGCGGCCTGCTCGACCAACATGCCGAGCCCATCGGCGCCGCGCGCGCCGAGCTTCCGCGCGTGTTCCATGAAGACCGTCGGATGCGCGCCGTACATCATGTCGTAGGCAAGCGTGCCGTTGCCGAACGCGCGGTCGTCGCACTCGGGCAGCGACGCGTCCAGACTGCCCGCCGTCGCGTTGACGATCACGTCGTACGTGCCCGCCTCGATCGCCCGCGCACTGCCGCCGCTCAATTGGCACGCGGCGTCACGCGCGGCTTGCGCGAATTGAGCCACCAGCGCCTCGGCCTTTTCCGCCGTGCGATTGACGATGGTCAACGTATGCGGCGCGCGGTCCAGCATCGGCAGCACCACGCCGCGCGCGGCGCCGCCCGCGCCCAGCAACAGAATGCGCGCGCCCTTCAAGGACACACCGAGATTCACCTCGATGTCACGCACGAGACCGAAGCCGTCCGTGTTGTCGCCGTAGACACCGTTCGCGTCGATACGCAACGTATTCACCGCGCCCGCCGCCGCCGCGCGCGGCGACAACGTGTCTGCAAAGGCATGCGCGTCGAGCTTGAACGGCACGGTCACGTTCAGCCCGCGCCCGCCTGCGTCGATAAAGGCCCGCACGTGCGGCACGAACGCATCAACCGGCGCGAGCAGGTGGCCGTACTCGACGGCCTCGCCGGTCTGCGCGGCGAAGCGCCCATGAATGAACGGCGACTTGCTGTGGCCGACCGGGTTGCCGATGACCGCGTAGCGGTCGCGTGAATCCTGGGTGTTCATCGTCCCGGCTCCGCAATGTGCTGATGCGTAGCGGCACCGTCCGCACCCTCGCTGCTTTCGGCGTCGTCCTTCACGGCAGCCGCGTCGTTGCCGTCGAGTTCGGCTTCGGCCTGCGCCTCGGCTTCGCCTTCGGCGCTCTCGTCCGCGGCGTCGATAATCTCCTCTTCGCCCTCGTCCGCTTCTTCAGCCTCGCTGCCGCTCGTCACCGTCGGCGCGTCGAGCACGTGCAGCAGACGCACGGACGCTTCGACGGTCAACTCATCGATCGACATCACTTCCATCTGCAAACGCGTGCCGCGCGCGTGCACACCGAGGCCCGGCACATGCAGAAGCAGCGGAATCTCTTCAAGACGCACCAGATCGCCCTTCACCACCGACGCCACCACCTGCTTTCTGTTCTCCTGCTTCAGCCAGCGCAGACACCAGAAATATTCCATGCGACGCTGATGATCGGCATACGCGGTGTACGTATCGTCGAAACCTTGCACGACGGCGAACAGATCGGCGTCTTTGGGCTTGAACGGCGCGGCCAGTTTCGCGGTCACGCCATGCTGCACGCAGGCAATCAGCTGCCACTGGTTCACCAGGTCGACGTAACGGCGCAGCGGCGACGTGCTCCACGCGTACTGCGTGACGCCGAGGCCTTCGTGCGGCGCGGCGTTGGTCTGCATGCGCGTACGCTTCGGGCCGGTCGGCGCGCCGAATGCGCGTTGCGTGCGGTAAATGCCTGGCACGCCGTGGTCATGCAGGAACGCGCCCCACGACGAATTTGCGAGAATCGCCAGTTCGGCGACGATCGTATCGAGCGGCGACCCACGCCGGCGCGGCGTGATCGTGATGTGCTCGCCTTCCACGTAGAAGTTGAAGTCGGTGTTGCGCTGCACTTCGCGACGCAAACCGTAACCGGCGCGCGCGGCCTGGCGCTTTTCGAACAGCGCCTGCGCGAACGGCCACAGCACGGCGATATCGTCCTTGTGCGGATAGTCGCCGCTGCCGGCGGCGAGCGCCTCTTCGGTGACCAGCTCGTCGAGCGTGTTGTGGCGCAGGTTGTTCTTCACGAACACGCGCTCGGCGCGCGTTTCGCTCGCGACGATCTCCTGCGTCTCGCGATTGACGATCACATACAGCGAGAGCGCCGGACGCAAGCCGCCTTCGGCCAGCGTAAACGCTTCGACCACGCTGTCGGGCAGCATGGTGATCTTGTCGCCCGGCATATACACGGTCGACAGACGCGTGCGCGCGATCGCATCCACCTCGTCGCCCCGCTGAATGCCGAGCGCCGGCGCGGCGATGTGCACGCCGATCCGCACGCGGCCATCGGCCAGATGCTCGACGGAGAAGGCATCGTCGATTTCAGTCGTGGTGATGTCGTCGATCGAAAACGCCTGCACGTTCGCTTCGGGCAGATCCTCCGGCAAGCTGCCGACGGTAACGGGGGGAAAGCCCGTGCCGTGCGGGAAAAACTCAGAGAGGAATTTCGCTTCGTGCAGCGCGCGCGCCGACGGAATGGCGCCGTTTTCCAGCATCAGACGCGCTTGCGAAATACCGCGCGCCGCCGCCGCGGCTTCGAGCGCTTTGTACTCGATCGTGTTCTTGTCCGGCTTGGTCAACAGTCCCAGCGCCTTGCTGCCAGTGAAGGCTTCAGGCAAGCGGCCGGCTTTCAGCTCGTCTTCGTAACCGGCTTGCACCAGCGCCTGCTGGCGTTTGCGCTCGAGGCCGGCGAGCGCCATCTTCAGTTGTTCCTGCGGCGCGCGCTGATACATGCCGCGGCCCTTGCGGCGGAAGTACACCGGCGAGCCATGCATGCGCAACACCAGCGCGGCGCGCTCGATCGACCCGAAGCTTTCGCCGAAATATTCGGCGCCGAGGGTCGCGAACGGAAATTCGTCGTCAGGCGCGCACTCCCACAGGAAGTCCAGATCGATCTCCTGCGCGGCGGCGTCGGCCTGTTGCATCAGCTCGGCCGCGCTCGGCTTTTCGAATTCGATCAGCACGTCTTTCGCGCGCACCTTGGCGCGCCGGCCGCCCGGCAACTCGACCTGAAAAGCATCGCCCTGGCGCGACAGCACGCTGCCGGCCTTGAAACTGCCCGATTCCTCAAAGAAAACGTTCACTCAATACTCTCGTTCTGACTTGCATCTGCCGGCGCGCCCGATCTGGTTCAGCGATCGGTCATCGCGTGCGCGGCACGGCAACGTGTTCGTGGTAGTGGATCCGCGGCGCGGTACGCGCGCGCCTGCGGCATGACTCATGATGCGCGGCAACTGCCGCGCTGCCGGAACGCCCGGCGTGACGTGACTTATCGCGACATCAAGCGGCTTCAAGCGGCTTCGCGCGGCGCCGGCGGCTCGACGTCTTCCGCGTCGCAAAAGGCCAGCACGTCGTCGACGTATTGCGCAAACTCGCTGATCGCGTGGTCGCTCCCTTCGATCAGCGTAGTCCGTGCGCCGGGATAGTGCGCAAGCATTTCGCGGTAGTCGAGCACCTCGTCGCCGGTGGCGGCCATCAAATAGTAGCGTTCGGGCCGCGTGATCTCGGCGACGCCGAGCGCGCGCAACTCATCCAGATGATGCGGCTCGACGACGATGCTGCCGCCGCCATGCCACAACGGCTGCTCGCCGAGATAGGCGCTCAGATCGCGCTGCGGCACGACCGCCGGGTTCAGTAACACCGCCGGCCAGCCGTGCTTTTCAGCCAGATGCGTGGCGAAATAGCCGCCGAGCGAACTGCCGATCAGCGTGACGTTTTTCGGCTGGGCCGCAGCCACCAGCGATTCGGCGAGCGCCACGGTCTCGAACGGCGAAACCGGCAACATCGGACAGCACCATTCGTCGCTGCGGCCGAGTTCGACGAGCCGCGCCGCCAGCACGCGCGCCTTGAACGAATTGGGTGACGAGCGAAAACCGTGCAGATAAAGGATCACGAAGCGCCTCGCGCGGAAAGGGCGTCGAGCAGTTTCTGATGCACGCCGCCGAAGCCGCCGTTGCTCATCACCAGAACCTGGTCGCCGGGGCGCGCTGCGTGGACTACCGCTTTGACCAGCGCGTCGAGATTGTCGAAAGCCTGTGCCTTGCCGCCGAGCGGCGCGAGCGCCTCGCCGAGATTCCAGCCGAGCGCGTCGCGGCCGCTCGGCGCGCCGTAGCCGAATACGAGGTCGGCGTCGGCGAGACTGGCCGGCAATTGCGCTTTCATCACGCCGAGCTTCATGGTGTTCGAGCGCGGTTCCAGCACGGCGAGAATCCGCGTGTTGTCGCGGCCGACGCGGGCGCGCAACCCGGCCACGGTCGTGTCGATGGCGGTCGGGTGATGCGCGAAGTCGTCGTACACGGTCACACCGTCGACGCTGCCGCGCACTTCCATGCGCCGCTTGACGTTGCGAAAGCTCGCCAGCGACCGGGCGGCCTGCGCCGGCGGCACGCCGACATGGCGTGCGGCGGCGATCGCGGCCAGCGCGTTCATGCGGTTGTGCTCGCCTTGCACCTGCCACTCGACCACGCCGACGCGCGCACTGTTGTGATAGACGGCGAAACGCTCGTCGACCGGCACGCCGTCTTCCGCCGGCAGGGTTTGCCAGCCGCCCTGCACGCCGAAGCGCTCCACTTCGCTCCAGCAGCCGCGCGTCAGCACGCGCTCGAGCGCGTCTTCACGACCGTTCGTGACCACTCGGCCGATGCCCGGCACGGTCCGGATCAGGTGATGGAACTGCGTTTCGATCGCGCCCAGATCCGGGAAGATGTCGGCGTGATCGAATTCGAGGTTGTTCAGCACCGCGGTCTTGGGCCGGTAGTGGACGAACTTGGAGCGCTTGTCGAAGAAGGCCGTGTCGTACTCGTCGGCTTCGATCACGAAGAAGCTGGAATCGGTCAGCCGCGCGGACACGCCGAAATTCAGCGGCACGCCGCCGATCAGAAAACCCGGATTGAGGCCGGCGTCTTCGAGCAGCCACGTCAGCATCGAACTGGTTGTCGTCTTGCCGTGCGTGCCGGCCACCGCCAGCACCCATTTGCCATTCAGCACATGTTCGCCGAGCCATTGCGGGCCCGAGGTGTACGGCAGGCCGCGGTCGAGAATGGCTTCCATCAGCGGGTTGCCGCGCGAGACCACATTGCCGATCACGAACAGGTCCGCGTTCAGGCCGTTCAACTGGTCCGCGTCGTAGCCTTCAATCAGGCCAATGCCTTGCGCCTCGAGCTGGGTGCTCATGGGCGGATAGACGCCGGCGTCGCAGCCCGTCACGGTGTGGCCCGCGCCGCGCGCGAGGACCGCGAGACCGCCCATGAACGTGCCGCAGATACCGAGAATGTGGATGTGCATAAGCCTGTCGTGCCGCGCGGGCGTTTTTCCTGGAAGGGCCCCTACTAGTCCGGCGCTTCGCGCCAGTCCCCCGAGGGGGCAAGAAAAGTGGGCGCGGCCCGGCGTTTTCCTGAGAGGGATGGGAGCGCAGAAGAGCGGCCGAAACGACCGTCTGCAAAGGACGCTATTGTAACCGACGCCTTTCGATCGCCCTATGCGCGCTCGCCCGCGCCGCCGCGCCCGGCGCGCTGCGCGACCCGCCAGGAAAGGCCGTCGTCAATCTCTAGTATGATCGGGGGATGGTTCGCAAATCACACTTCGATCCGCAGCGCGTGCGCGAGGAAATCGCCATCGCGGCTGCCCGCATGATCGCCGAAGACGGTCTGGACTACGCCACGGCGAAGCGCAAAGCCGCCCGCCAGGTGGTCGGCGAGAGCCGTGTTGCCGGCGAATGGCTGCCGGATAACGACCAGATTGAAGAAGAAATCCGCGAATATCAGTCGCTGTTCCAGGGCGACAGCCAGCCCGCGCTGCTGCGGCGGCTGCGCCGCATCGCGGTCGACTGGATGGAACGGCTTGCGCCGTTCAATCCTTATTTGACCGGCGCGGTGCTGGGCGGCACCGCCGGCGAGCACTCGGATATTCACCTTCAGGTGTTCTGCGACAACCCGAAGGAAGTCGCGATCTATTTTCTGAACGCGGACATTCAGTACGACGTCTCCGAAACGCGGCATTTCGCCGGCCGCGGCTATGTCGAGACGCTCAGCTTCCTGTGGCGCCCCACGAATGAAGGGCGCGAGGCGGAGCCGGTCGGCGTGCACGTCGCGCTCTACGAGACGGACGACCTGCGCGGCGCGGTGCGTGCCGACGCGCGCGGCCGCACGGCGCGCGCGAATCTGCAGGCAGTGCAGACGCTGCTCGACGGTAGCGGCGTCGCCCCAACAACCAACTAGACTGACCAAGATGAATACGAGACGGATTCTGGCGGGCGCGTGCGTCGCCATCGCCGCCGCGGGCGGCGGTGTACTGGCCAACCACTGGCTGAACGGCGGTGTCGAGGAAGTCGCGCACGCCGCGCAACCAGCCTCTTCTCAGAGCGCGGTCGGGCAACTCTGGACAGCCGCCGTCACGACGGTGGACGGCAAGCCACAAACGCTAAGTGTGCTTAAAGGGCACCCAATCGTCGTCAACTTCTGGGCCTCGTGGTGCGGGCCTTGTGTCGAGGAAACGCCGGCTTTGTCGCAGCTTCAACGCGACTACGCGAAAAAAGGCATCCAGTTCGTCGGACTTGGCGTCGATTCCGAGAAAAACGTTCAGGCGTTCCTGCAGAAAGTGAAAGTGGCGTACCCGATCTATATCACCGGCTTCGGCGGTGCCGACCTTGCGCGCGCGTTCGGCAATACTGCGGGCGGGCTGCCGTTTACCGTCGTAATCGACGCAAAAGGCAACATTCGCTCGACAAAATTAGGACAAATCGACCCGCAAGCGCTGAAACAGACGCTCGATACGCTTTAAATTTCACATTCTTTTAACGCTCGATTACCTGCGGAAGGCGTGAAATTACGCACAAATTCCGCGGATTTGAGAGAAGATGGGCGCCCGGCGCGGCCGCAAGGCGCCGCCCGCATCGATCCATACGTGCGCGAAACTAGACAAGTTTCTCTAATCAGCGCTAAAGTGCGCCCAATTCCACGGAAAAAGAAGCGACCATGACGCGACTGCTGGTACTGCACGGACCCAACCTCAACCTTCTCGGCACCCGGGAACCCGAGGTCTACGGTCGCGTGACCTTGCCGCAGATCGATCAGGCGCTGGCGGACCGCGCAGCGGACGCAGGCGTCGAACTCGCGTCGTTCCAGAGCAATCACGAAGGCGCTCTGGTGGACCGAATCCAATCCGCGCGGACTGAAAAAACCGATTTCATACTGATCAATCCCGCCGCGTACACGCACACCAGCGTGGCCATTCGGGACGCACTGGCGGGGGTCGGCATCCCGTTCGTCGAGATTCATCTGTCGAACGTGCATCGTCGCGAACCGTTCCGGCATCACTCGTATTTCTCCGACCAGGCCGAGGGCGTGATTTGCGGCCTCGGCTGGAAGGGATATCTGTACGCGCTCGAATTCGCGCTCGACCGGCTGTCAGCCGGCTCGTCGCGCGGCTGATTCCAAACACGTCTAATTTGCGCCGGCTGCGTACGCGCCGGCACTTTTCGCATTAAAGGGGCTGCCTGATGGACTTACGTAAACTGAAAACTCTGATCGACCTCGTCTCGGAGTCCGGTATTTCCGAACTCGAAGTGACCGAGGGCGAAGGCAAGGTCCGCATCGTCAAGAATGCGCCGCCGGTTTACGTGCAGCCGTCCGCCTCGTATGCGCCGCAATACGCGCAGCCGGCACCGGCAATCGGTGGCGAAGTGCCGGCCGCGGCGGCAGCCGCACCGGCCACGCCGGCCGCCGCCGCGCCGCAAGGCCATGTGGTGACCTCGCCCATGGTCGGCACCTTCTACCGCGCGCCGTCCCCGGGCGCCGATCCGTTCGTCCAGGTGGGCGACACGGTCAAGGAAGGCCAGACGATCTGCATTATCGAAGCGATGAAGCTGCTCAACGAAATCGAGTCGGACAAGTCCGGCGTGGTGAAGGAAATCCTCGTCGAAAACGGTCAGGCGGTCGAGTACGGCCAACCGCTGTTCGTGGTCGGCTGACGCGGCACGCTTTACGCATGCCGCCCGCGCGCCCATTGTCCCCAGGCGCGCGACCGATCCTCTGAGGCAGCCGGCGTTGTGAGCAACCCGGCGCCCATTGATGAGTCGAAAAACCGCTATGTTTGAAAAAATCCTCATTGCCAATCGTGGCGAGATCGCGCTTCGTATCCAGCGCGCCTGCCGCGAACTCGGCGTCAAGACGGTCGTCGTTTATTCCGAAGCCGACAAGGAAGCCAAGTACGTGAAGCTCGCCGACGAGGCCGTCTGTATCGGCCCGGCGCCTTCGAATCTGAGCTATCTGAACATGCCCGCGCTGATCAGCGCGGCGGAAGTCACCGACGCCGAAGCGATCCACCCCGGCTACGGCTTCCTCTCGGAAAACGCCGACTTCGCCGAACGTGTCGAACAGTCCGGCTTTACCTTCATCGGCCCGCGCCCGGAAACGATCCGGATGATGGGTGACAAGGTCACGGCCAAGCAGACCATGATCAAAACCGGCGTGCCTTGCGTGCCGGGTTCGGAAGGCGCGTTGCCGGAAGATCCGAAAGAGATCGTGAAGATTGCCCGCCAGGTCGGCTATCCGGTCATCATCAAGGCGGCCGGCGGCGGCGGTGGCCGCGGCATGCGCGTGGTCCACACGGAAGCGGCGCTCGTCAACGCGGTCAACATGACGCGCGAAGAAGCCGGCCGTGCGTTCGGTAACCCGCAGGTCTACATGGAGAAATTCCTGGAGAACCCGCGGCACATCGAAATTCAGGTGCTGTCCGATTCGTTCAAGAACGCCGTCTGGCTGGGCGAACGTGACTGCTCGATGCAGCGCCGTCACCAGAAAGTGATCGAAGAAGCGCCGGCGCCGGGTATCGCGCGCCGCCTGATCGACCGCATCGGCGATCGTTGCGCGGACGCCTGCAAGAAGATGGGCTATCTCGGCGCGGGTACGTTCGAATTCCTGTACGAAAACGGCGAGTTCTACTTCATCGAAATGAACACGCGCGTGCAGGTCGAGCATCCGGTCACGGAGCTGATCACGGGCGTCGACATCGTGCAGGAACAGATCCGCATCGCGGCCGGCGAGAAGCTTGCCTTCCGTCAGCGCGACATCGTGTTCAAGGGTCACGCGATCGAATGCCGGATCAATGCGGAAGATCCGTTCAAGTTCATTCCGTCGCCGGGACGTCTGACGTCGTGGCACATGCCGGGCGGCCCCGGCATTCGCGTCGACTCGCATGCCTACAATGGCTATTTCGTGCCGCCGAACTATGATTCGATGATCGGCAAGCTGATCGCTTACGGCGCGACGCGCGAACAGGCGATCAAGCGCATGCGCATCGCGTTGTCGGAGATGGTGGTGGAAGGCATTCAGACCAACATCCCGCTGCACCGCGAACTGATGCTGGACGCGAAATTCGTCGAAGGCGGCACCAGCATTCATTACCTCGAAAACCGGTTGGCCGCGAAGCTGCAGGCCGCGCCGGAAGAAGCGTAACTCATGAGCTACCGGGAACTGATCGCCGAGCTGGCACGCGAGCACGCGGAGGAATTCTCCGACGCGCTGCTCGAGTTGGGCGCGTTGTCCGTGTCGGTCGAAGATGCGGACGCCGACACGCCCGACGAACAGCCGCTGTTCGGCGAACCCGGTCTCACGCCGGATCGCACGGCGTGGCAGCGTTCGCGCGTGATCGCGCTGCTCGCGCCGGAGCACGAGCCGGCTGTGTTGCTCACCGCCGCGGCCAATGAAATCGGCCTCCCGGCGGCGCCGTCGTTCACCGTGCGTGAAGTCGAAGATCAGGATTGGGTGCGGCTCACGCAGTCGCAGTTCGATCCGATCAAGATCGGCGAACGCATCTGGGTCGTGCCGTCATGGCACGATGCGCCGGACCCCGAAGCATTGGTGCTGGAGCTGGATCCTGGGCTCGCCTTCGGCACCGGCAGCCATCCCACTACGCGGCTTTGCATGGAATGGCTGGAGCAGTCGGTGCAGCCCGAGCAGTCCGTGCTCGACTACGGTTGCGGCTCCGGCATCCTCGCGATCCTCGCGAAAAAGTGCGGCGCGAATCCCGTGTACGGCATCGACATCGATCCGCAAGCGGTCGAGTCGGCGCGTCACAATAGCGAGCGCAACCGCGCGGAAGTCATCTACGGCCTGCCCGACGAATGCCCCACCGGCGAGTTCGATATCGTGGTCGCCAATATCCTCTCCAACCCGCTCAAACTGATGGCCTCGATGCTCACGTCGAAGGTCAAGCCGGGCGGCAAGATCGCGCTGTCCGGCATACTGGCGCGGCAAGCGGACGAGGTCGCGCAGGTCTACTCACGGTGGATCGACATCAGCGTATGGCGCGAACACGAAGGTTGGGTATGCCTGTCGGGAACGCGTCGCGAAAGCCATTAGAATAAGGCGTATTGTCCAACCAACGGCCTTCCGGCTCACCGGCTCAATATGCTCCTGGCGACGCGTTGCCCCTTCTGCGAAACCGTCTTTCGTCTGCAAACGGAACAGCTTGCGCTGCGCCGCGGCCTCGTGCGCTGCGGACATTGCCATGAAGTATTCGACGCATCGAGCAGCCTGTTCGACATCAGCGAAGGCGGTGATTTTTCCACCGCGAAACCGGTCGCCGCGGCTGCGGCGATAGAAGCGCTCTCGGGCGTGCGGCCGAAAGGCCCCGACTTCAGCGCCGAAGCCTGGGACCCGTGGGCGGCCGCGCCCGACGCCGCCATCGACGACCGTCTGCGCCACAACGCCGGCAATGTGCCGCTCTCGCCGGTCTCGACCGGCGCGGGCGTCGCCGTCACGCCGCGCCATGCCACGGAGCCTGAACTGCCGCCCGGCGCCTCCAACGCACCGCTTCCTCCGGACGATGAACCACTGCTCGCGGACGCGCCGCTCGACCCGTTCGCGTATCACCTGGACCCGCCCGAGGAAGATACCGAAGCGCCGCGTGTGTGGCACAAGACCGAGCGGGCTCCCGACGCGGTGCCAAGCGAACCGCTCGAAGAGCCGGTTCTGGACGAGCCGGCTACCTTGTATGGCATTCCTGACAATGAGCCGCGTTTCGGTGCGGCCGGCTTAGGTGCGGCCGGCTTAGGCGCGGCCGGTGTAGGTGCGTCCGGTGTAGGTGCGTCCGGTGTAGGTGCGTCCGGTGTAGGCGCGACCCATCCACGTGCAGCAGGTGCAGCGGGCGCAGCTACAGCCGCAGCCGCGACGCCCTTTGCCCCTGCCAGCCCCGCCGCCGGCCCGGTCTCCGCCAGCGGCGAACCCTTCTTCGTGCAGCCCGTCAACGACGGCCCCGATCCCTTCCCCGTGGTGCGCGAGACCCGCCCGGCCGAACCGCGGCGCATGGGCTGGATCATCGCCGGCTCGGTGGTGGCGGCGTTGTTGATCATCGCGCTGCTCGCGCAGCTCGCCTGGTGGCAACGCGAAACGGTGATGGTGTATTTCCCGCGCTCGCAGACGCTCTATGCGAAGGCCTGCTTGACGCTCGGCTGCCAGGTCGCGCCGCCGCACGACATCGACGGCTTGCAGGTCGAACCGTCCGATCTGCGGCAGATCGACGGTCCGCACAAGCTCGAACTGAAGATGCCGCTGCGCAATCGCTTCAACATCGCGCTCGCCTATCCGGCCATCGAACTCACGCTGCTCGACGACCAGAACAACGTCGCGGTGCGCCGCGTGCTGTGGCCGCAAGACTACGTTCCGCCCGGCACGCAGATCGCGGCCGGCCTGCCCGCGCATACGACCCAGACCATGATCGTGCATCTCGACACGGGCAATGCGGTCGCTTCCAATTTCCGCGTACAGATTTTTTATCCGTAACGCTTTCCCGCGCGCCCGGCACTGACCGGGCGCGTTCACCGTCAATCCTGACGAATTTTCGGAGCACGACAACATGAGTCAAGTTACGCTGGGTGGCAACCCGATCGAAGTGGCCGGCACGTTCCCGTCGGTGGGCCAGGCCGCTCCCGCCTTCTCGCTGGTCGGCAAGGATCTGAAGCCGGTGTCGCTCGCCGATTTCGCCGGCAAGCGCAAAGTGCTGAACATTGTCCCGAGCCTCGACACGCCGACCTGCGCCACCTCGACCCGCAAGTTCAACGAAGCCGCCGCCAAGCTGACCAACACGGCCGTGATCGTCGTGTCGGGCGACCTGCCGTTCGCCGCCTCGCGCTTCTGCACGACCGAAGGCATCGAGAACGTCGTCACGGCGTCCACGTTCCGCGGCCATGAGTTCGCGCAAGCCTACGGCGTCGACGTGACGAGCGGCCCGCTGACCGGCCTGACGGCACGCGCTGTGGTGGTCGTCGACGAGAACGACAAGGTCGTTCACGCTGAACTGGTCGGCGAAATCAAGGACGAACCGAACTACGACGCAGCCCTCGCCGCGCTGAAGTAACACCTTCGCGCATGAACCCGGCGCCGCGCTTCATGCGCGGCGCTGTCACATCGTCGCGCCCATTCTCTTTATCGTTTTTACAGGAACGCTCGCCTTGGCTACGCTGATTTGCGGCTCGCTCGCCTACGACAACATCATGACCTTCGAAGGCCGGTTCCGGGAGCACATCCTGCCGGAGCAGGTCCACATCCTGAACGTGAGCTTTCTCGTGCCGACCATGCGCCGCGAGTTCGGCGGCTGCGCGGGCAACATCGCCTACTCGCTGCATCTGCTGGGCGGCGACGCGCGCATCATGGGCACGCTCGGCTCGGTCGACGCGCAGCTTTATATGGACCGCTTCGAGCAACTCGGGCTGTCGACGGAGAGCGTGCTGGTGGTGCCGGACACGTACACGGCGCAGGCGATGATCACCACCGACCTGGAAAACAATCAGATCACCGCGTTCCACCCCGGCGCGATGATGCAGGCGCATCTGAATCGCGCAGACGAGGCCAAGGGCATCACGCTCGGCATCGTCGGGCCGGATGGCTACGACGGCATGATCCAGCACTCTGAGCATCTCGCGGCCGCGGGCGTCCCGTACATCTTTGACGTGGGTCAGGGCTTGCCGCTCTTCGACAGCGAGTCGCTGCGGCGCATGATTGAACTCGCCACTTATGTAGCGGTCAATGATTACGAAGCCAAACTGGTGAGCAACAAGACGGGCTGGTCGATCGAAGAGATTGCCGGCAAGGTCGAGGCGCTGATCGTCACACTCGGCGAGCATGGCGCGCAGATCCATCACGCGGGCGGCATCGAAGAGATTCCGGCGGTCAAGGCACAGCAAGTGCTCGACCCGACAGGTTGCGGCGACGCGTTCCGCGGCGGCTTGCTGTACGGCATCGAGAAAAAGCTTGGCTGGGCCACTACCGGGCGTCTCGCGAGCCTGATGGGCGCGCTGAAGATCGAACATCAGGGTCCGCAAAATTACGCGCCCAGCCGGGCCGAGATCAACGAGCGGTTCAAGCAGGCGTTCGGATACGACCTGCCGTAATACCGAGAGCTACTGGAGTTTAGGGAATGAGAACAACGAGTCGCCTGGTCCTGGCCGCCTTGATTGCCGGTTCGCTGGCCATGTCGGGGTGTGCGTATAACAGCAGTTCTGCGGACGTCTACACGGCATCGCAAGCACAGCGTGAAGAAACGGTTCGCATGGGCACGGTGGATAGCGTGCGCGCCGTGAAGATCAGCTCGAACAACGGCCAGCCGAGCGGTCTCGGCGCGATCGGTGGCGGCGCCTTGGGTGCGGTGGCCGGCAGCAGGATCGGCGGCGGCACCGGCGCGATTGTCACGGGCATCATCGGTGGTCTGGCGGGTGCCGTGGCCGGCAACGCGGTTGAGAACGGTGTCGCGGTGCGTGACGGCCTTGAGATCACGGTCCGGCTCGATAACGGCGACATGCGCGCCATCACGCAAAGCGCCACCGGCGAGATCTTCCGCGCCGGCGAGCGCGTGCGATTGCTTTCCAGCGGCGGCGTCACGCGCGTCACGCACTAAGTTTCCCCTCTCGCGCGGCGAGGCTGTCTGCCGCCGCGACGACCTCACACGCATGCCCTCCCCTGTGCATGCGTTTTTTTCGCCTGTACGTTTCTCGCCGGGTGGTTTCTCAGGGCAAAAAAAATCCCGTCACCGGAAACCGGCAACGGGACTGACCGAGTAGCGCTCACCAAGCTACTCAAGCGCTACTCGATCATCGGACACATCACATGCGACGTGTCGAAGTACTTCTACCGCTTGTCGTCCAGCTTACGGACGGCTGCCCGTCGGGAACGGCCATGCCGCTGCCGGGTTCAGCGCGGTCTTCACCGTCGCCGCCGGTGCGCTCGAGACAGAAGTCGCTGCGGGTGCGGGAGCCGCCTTCTTGGCAACAGCCTTCTTCGCAGGGGCAGCCTTCTTGGCAGGAGCAGCGGCTTTCTTCGCGGCAGCCTTCTTGGCAGGCGCAGCCTTTTTAGCGGCAGCCTTTTTCGCGGGCGCAGCCTTTTTAGCAGCAGCCTTTTTCGCAGGCGCAGCCTTCTTGGCAGCAGCCTTCTTAGCCGGTGCAGCCTTCTTCGCTGCAGCCTTCTTAGCCGGTGCTGCCTTCTTTGCTGCAACCTTCTTCACTGCGGCTTTCTTAGCCGGTGCAGCCTTCTTAGCCGCAACCTTCTTCACTGCGACTTTCTTGGCAGCAGCCTTCTTGGCCGGAGCAGCTTTCTTCGCTGCAACCTTCTTGGCCGGTGCTGCCTTCTTTGCTGCAACCTTCTTCACTGCCACTTTCTTGGCAGCGACTTTCTTTGCCGGAGCAGCTTTCTTAGCCGGAGCAGCCTTCTTTGCTGCGACCTTCTTGGCTGCGGGTTTCTTAGCGGCGGCTTTTTTTGCAGTTGCCATCATTTTCTCCTTCAGGTTTTCAGATGAGAGTCAGTTCAAACTACACCCTTCGTCAAAACCCGCTTCCCGCGGACGCTTCTCAGGGCGCGCGCTACGAAGCGGGCTATTCATCGGCGTACGCAGGTGCTGCGCGCTTACGCTAATGAATGCGGTAAGGCGCGCCGTGCCAAAAGGCACCGCGCGCCAGATCTGTTCGGCGTGAAAGCTCAACGCCGGCAATTGCTTGATCGAGCCGCCGGCAACGACGCCAGCGGCTTTTTCCGGGGGGAAGTTTGCCCATCCCACTGAAGGGTTCGCAAAGTGCCTGTCATAGTTGTGGGCCGCGAAGGCACGCGGCGCACCGGGCATGCTTTGCATCAGGCGATTCTGCTCCTAGCCAAAATTGCCGCGGCCCAAGCCGACGGCATCCCCATCGATGAATGCATCTGCGGTACGAACCCGGATCACTCCCAGGTCAGCGCGCCGCCAGTCTGATATTCGATTACTCGCGTCTCGAAGAAGTTGCGTTCCTTCTTCAGGTCGATCATCTCGCTCATCCACGGGAACGGGTTTTCCTCGTTCGGGTACAGCGGATCGAGACCGATCTGCTGGCAACGGCGGTTGCAGATGAAGCGCAAATAGCTCTTGAACATCGACGCATTGAGGCCGAGCACCCCGCGCGGCATCGTGTCTTCTGCGTAACGATATTCAAGTTCGACCGCTTGCTGGAAGATCTCGCGGATTTCCGCGCGGAACTCAGCCGTCCAGAGTTGCGGGTTTTCGAGTTTGATCTGGTTGATCAGGTCGATGCCGAAGTTGCAGTGCATCGACTCGTCGCGCAGGATGTACTGGTACTGTTCCGCCGCGCCGGTCATCTTGTTCTGGCGACCCAGCGCCAGGATTTGGGTAAAGCCGACGTAGAAGAACAGCCCCTCCATCACACAGGCGAACACGATCAGCGAGCGCAGCAGCGTCTGGTCTGCCTCGAGCGTGCCGGTCTTGAAGGCCGGATCGGTCAGCACGTGGATGTACGGAATCAGGAATTCGTCTTTCGCGCGGATCGAGGAGACCTCGTGATACGCGTTGAAGATTTCGCCTTCGTCGAGACCTAGGGACTCGACGATGTACTGGTAGGCGTGCGTGTGGATCGCCTCTTCGAACGCCTGGCGCAGCAGGAACTGCCGGCATTCGGGCGCCGTGATGTGGCGGTAGGTGCCCAGCACGATATTGTTGGCGGCGAGGGAATCGGCCGTCACGAAGAAGCCCAGGTTGCGCTTGACGATGCGGCGCTCGTCTTCGGTCAGACCGTTCGGGTCTTTCCAGAGGGCGATGTCGCGCGACATGTTCACTTCTTGCGGCATCCAGTGGTTGGCGCAACCAGCCAGATACTTTTCCCAAGCCCACTTGTATTTGAACGGCACCAACTGATTGACGTCGGTCTGGCCGTTGATGATGCGCTTGTCGGCGACGTTGACTCGCGCTTCCGAAACAGCAGCCGTCTCGGCAGCAGCGTGGGTCACATGAGCGACGGGAGCGACAGCAATGTCGTTCGCGAAGACGTCTTGAGCCGAGGGAGCATGAGGAGCGGAACGCGTTCCGACTTGCGAACCGACAGCCGATCCCGCAGCGTTGCGCAACACATTCTGTTGCGTAGCGCTCGAGGGAGTTACGGCAGTGATCTCGTCATCCCAGTTGAGCATAAATGTCACCATCAATTTAGAACGGTTTGTACCATCTTTTCACGAGCGATAAAAGAGTTCGCTGATGAAAAATCCTGTTTTCGATTCGCGTTGCTACGTTCATACAACACTTTGTTCAACGGAGTGTGTGCATCACCTCATGTGAAGCGTGTTGAACGTGTGTCGTCGAGGTGCTTCGCGAGCTCGAGAGCAACGTGTCGATGCGACGTTTCGCTGCTCTATCTATATGTATTGCGGAGCGTGCCTGTAGCGTCTTGCGACTGCTGACTCGCGTTGCTCGTCGCGGTGGTCCGCGCTTGCTTCGCGCTTGCCCTGCGTGTGCTTCGCATTTGCCTCGCACTCGTCTGTTCGTCAGTGCCGGCGAGGTGAAGTTCAATACCATGTCGAGCGATGCATCGGGCCGGTTGCGTTGATCGACCCATCGATCGAAGCGTTTGCTACGCGCACTGTGTCGCGCGCTTCGTCTGGTGCTGCCGACTGCTGACTGCGGACTGCTGATTGACCGGCTCACGATAACCGCGTCACGAAGTCAGCGACCTGCCCTGCTTCACTGCGTCACGTCGCTTCGCTGCGCTGCGATGAACAGCGCGCTTCGAATTTCACTCGCCGCGCCGCTCATCGACTTCACTTCTGCTTCACTTCCTTCAGCTTCGCTGTTCGCTGCATGCGGGTCATTACCTACAAGCAGTCAGCAAGCAGCGATCCTGCTACCTGCGTGCTTCTTATTGGCAAGCTTCGCACTCGTCGAAACCAGGGTCGCCCGGACGCATCATGCACACCGGACCATCCGCTTCCGGCGCTGCTTCAACCGCGACTGCTGGCGCGGCCGCTGCAGCCTGAAAGCCACCTGCGGCACCACCAGCCGCGCCGTTGTTCGCACCGAAACCACCCGCCGCGCCACCCGCGGCGCCGCCCGAACCTTCACCGCCACCCGAGCTCACCGCGTTCAGCGCGCCGTGCGCCACCGTCGATTTCTCGACGTGGGTCGCCGCCATCGTGCGGAGGTAGTACGTGGTCTTCAAGCCGCGCACCCAGGCGAGCTTGTAGATCTCGTCGAGCTTCTTACCCGACGCGCCGCCCATATAAATGTTCAGCGATTGCGCCTGGTCGATCCACTTCTGACGACGCGATGCCGCTTCGACCAGCCACTTCGGATCGACTTCGAACGCGGTGGCGTAGATCGCGCGCAGGTCGGCCGGGATCCGGTCGATGCGCGAGAGCGTGCCGTCGAAGTACTTCAGGTCGGCGACCATCACTTCGTCCCACAGGCCGCGAGCCTTCAGGTCGCGTACCAGGTAGTCGTTGACCACCGTGAATTCGCCCGACAGATTCGACTTCACATACAGATTCTGGAAGGTCGGTTCGATGCAAGCCGACACGCCGATGATGTTCGAGATCGTCGCCGTCGGCGCGATCGCGACGCAGTTCGAGTTGCGCATGCCGTAGGTGGCGATGCGCGAACGCAGTTCGGTCCAGTCCATCGACTCGCTCGAATCGACTTCGACGTAACCGCCGCGTGCGTCGGCCAGCAGCTTCACCGAGTCTTGCGGGAGGATGCCGCGATCCCACAGCGAGCCGCGGTAGCTGGAGTAACGGCCGCGCTCCTGCGCCAGTTCCGTCGACGCGTAGTAAGCGTAGTAGCAAACCGCTTCCATCGACGTATCGGCGAACTTGACCGCCTCTTCCGACGCGTACGGCGTGCGCAGCAGATGCAGACAGTCCTGGAAGCCCATGATGCCCATGCCGACCGGACGGTGCTTCAGGTTCGAGTTACGCGCCTTGGCGACCGCGTAGTAGTTGATGTCGATCACGTTGTCGAGCATGCGCATGGCCACGCTGACGGTGCGCTTGAGCTTGTCGTGGTCGAGCACGAGCGTGCCGTCGGCCTGTTCCTTCAGGTGAGCGACGAGGTTCACCGAGCCCAGGTTGCAGACGGCGATTTCGGCGTCGCTGGTGTTCAGCGTGATTTCCGTGCACAGGTTCGACGAGTGGACGACGCCGACGTGCTGTTGCGGCGAGCGCACATTGCACGGATCCTTGAACGTGATCCACGGGTGGCCGGTTTCGAACAGCATGCCCAGCATCTTGCGCCACAGTTGCGCCGCCGGAATCTTCTTGAACAGCTTGATCTCGCCGCGCGCGACCTTGTCTTCGTAAGCCGTGTAAGCCTTTTCGAAATCGGCGCCGAACAGGTCGTGCAGATCCGGGCAGGTGGACGGCGAGAACAGCGTCCAGTCGCCGCCTTCCATCACGCGCTTCATGAACAGGTCGGGAATCCAGTTCGCCGTGTTCATGTCGTGCGTGCGACGACGGTCGTCGCCGGTGTTCTTGCGCAACTCGAGGAATTCCTCGATGTCCAGGTGCCACGATTCCAGGTACGCGCACACCGCGCCCTTGCGCTTGCCGCCCTGGTTCACGGCGACCGCCGTGTCGTTGACGACCTTCAGGAACGGCACGACGCCTTGCGACTTGCCATTGGTGCCCTTGATGTGGGAGCCCAAAGCGCGCACGCGCGTCCAGTCGTTGCCCAGACCGCCGGCGAACTTCGACAGCAGCGCGTTTTCCTTCAGCGCTTCGTAGATGCCGTCGAGGTCGTCGTCGACCGTGGTCAGGTAGCACGACGAAAGTTGCGAACGGCGCGTGCCCGAGTTGAACAGCGTCGGCGTGGACGACATGAAGTCGAAGCTCGACAGCACGTTGTAAAACTCGATCGCGCGGGCTTCGCGGTCGATCTCGTTCAACGACAGGCCCATCGCGACACGCATAAAGAATGCCTGCGGCATTTCGATGCGGACGTTGTCGTGATGCAGGAAGTAGCGGTCGTACAGCGTCTGCAGACCGAGGTAGCCGAATTGAAGATCGCGGTTGTTGTCGAGTGCGGCACCGAGGCGCTTCAGGTCGAACTGCAGCAGCTTGTCGTCGAGCAACTCGGCTTGCACGCCGCGCTTGATGAACTGCGGGAAGTATTCGGCGTAACGCTCGCCCATTTCGGCTTGCGTGACTTCTTCTTCGAGGATCTCGCGGCGGATCGTGTGCAGCAGGATGCGTGCGGTGACCTGGCTGTACGCCGGGTCTTTTTCGATCATGGTGCGGGCCGCCAGAATCGCCGAGTCGTAGACCTGGCTCATCGGCACGCCGTCGTACAGATTCTTGACCGTTTCCGCGATGATCGGATCGGCGTTCACCGCGTCGCCCAGATTCGCGCAGGCGGACTCGATGATGCCGCGCAGCGCAGCCATGTCCAGCGGACGCGTGACGCCGTTGTCGGTCACGTTCAGACCCGGCGTGTTCGCCACGATCTGGTCGTCATGACCGCGCGCCTGCGTGCGCTTCTCGCGATACAGCACGTACGCACGCGCGACGTTGTGCTCGCCGCCGCGCATCAGCGCGAGTTCGACCTGATCCTGAATGTCTTCGATATGGAACGTGCCGCCGTTCGGGCGGCTGCGCACGAGTGCGCGCACCACGTTCTGCGTGAGTTGCTCGACCAGTTCGCGCACACGCGCCGAGGCGGCGCCTTGACCACCGTTCACGGCCAGAAATGCCTTCGTCACGGCGATGGCGATTTTCGACGGTTCGAACGACACGACACTGCCGTTACGACGGATCACCTTGTAGTCGGCGAAGGTCGCTTGCGGCGCGAGCGCTTGTGCGCCTTGTGCCTGGCCGAAGGCCTGGCCAGTCGGTGAGCCCTCGTACCGGGTCGTCACGTTGTCGGTGGTTTGCATGTGCAAAGCTCCTGGTCCTGGAAATGTTGCGGGAAGATCCGCGGATTAAAACGAACGCTGCGCCGCCGCGTGCGCAAGCGATGGGGTGCAGGAAAGGGACCGGCTGAGCCGGTTGGCGGGATGCGAATGCGATGAAGCCTGGTTCGAATTGATAACGGTCTTCATCGTGTATGTCGCGATCACTTGCTAAGCCCCTTTCCTGAATGCTTCTGGATGCCGCCGGTGGTCTCTCCGGCCACGCCACAGGAATATTTTTTCGCTGCCTGAAATGCTTGCGGCGCCGTGCTCGGAGAGCGGACGCCGCTGACTTGTTCACCAGTTGTGCACGCGCTTATCACACGGTTATGCACATGGTTATGCACAGAGCAACACAAGATATAGTGCACAACTGGATTTGTGGCACCAAGTATAGTGGAGATTCGAGACAGGTCAAATCGTTTTATTTGCTCTGAAAGTCTTGACTTTTGCTTGGCGCGGCGCGAACACGACTCCCCGGAGAACAAGGCAGCGCCTTGCTCTCCTCGCATCACGCGAAGTCGCGCGAAGGGCCGTTACGGCCTTTTGGAAAACTTGAGATAGGGGAAATACTGAGCGTCGAGCGAGGTGTCGCGCTGCAGACGCTGCCACTCGAAATGCGGCCCTGGATCGGTCTTGCGACCGGGGGCGATGTCCGAGTGACCAGCGAGCGCTTCGACCGGATAGCGAGCCTTGAGCGCGCTCACCAGGGCGCTGAGCGTGCGGTATTGAGCCGCTTCGAAAGGCGTGGTGTCGCTGCCCTCCAACTCGATGCCGATCGAGAAGTCATTGCAGCGCTCGCGGCCGAAAAAATTCGACGGCCCGGCGTGCCACGCGCGCTCGTTGCACGACACGAACTGTTCGAGCGCGCCGTCGCGATGGATCACGAAATGCGCCGATACTCGTACGCCGCGCAGATGGGAGTCGTAGTACGGGTGAGCGTCGCAATCGAGCGTGTTGAGGAACAGCTCGGCAATTGCGGTGCCGCCGAATTCGTTGGGCGGCAGGCTGATGTTGTGAACCACGATCAGCGTCGGTACGGCCGCTTCGGGCCGCGCTTCGAAATTCGGCGATGGCAGTTTGCGTGCGGCGGCGACCCAACCGTCGGCATCGACGGTGAACTCGACGCTCATCGAGCGTCGCGGCCCATGGGTCGCGCGCCGTGACGCTGCGCGTGCGCGGCGCTGCAGAATGCCTGCCCGGCCACCACCACGGAATCGCTCTTCGGCGCGTGCACGCCGCACTCGACGCAACGGATCATCGGCTCGGCGAGTTGCGCCGGCGCGGCAGCGCGCGCACCACCGTTCGGACCATTCGCACCATTCGCGCCCTTGGCGTCAGCGGCGCCGTTCGCGCCGCTGCGTTGAGACGCCTGCGCGTCATGACGACGCAGCGCCTTCACCAGCCACTGGCCGACGATGAACAACAGGATCAGCAGAAATATTTGTCGCATGGGACACGCTCACACTACAGCTCGGTGCAACAGCACCTCGAAAACAAAACGGCTGCCGACGTACGCCAGCAACAGCGCGACGAACGACGCCAGCACCCAGCGCAATGCCGCACGGCCGCGCCAGCCGGAAACTTTGCGCGCGGTCAGCAGCGCGCCGAACATCACCCAGGAAAGAATCGCGAACACGGTCTTGTGATCGAGCCGTAATGCGCGGTCGACCAGTTGCTCGCTGAACAGAATGCCCGACACCAGCGTCAACGTCAGCAAGACAAAACCCGCGCCGATCAAACGGAACAGCAGCTTCTCGAGCGTGAGGAGCGGCGGCAGCGTATCGAGCCAGCTCGACAGCCAGCCGTTGCCCGCCGCGGCCGCGTGCCGCTGCGCCATGCCGCCGCGCATGGCGTGCAGACGCCGTTCGACCAGCAGCATCAGAATGGCGTGCAGCGCCGCGATCGCAAACAAACCGTAGGCGATGTTGGCGATCAGAAAGTGCAGCTTGAACATCGGCGCGGCCGAATACGGCAGCACGCGCACGCCGTTGAATGCGAGCGGCAGCAACGAGGCGACGCAGGCGAGCGGCAGAACCAGCAGGCGCAGACCGTCGAGCGGAAAGAAAAAGCTCTCGATCCAGTAGATGCCGGCGCCGAGCCAGAACATGGCCGAGAGCGCGAACGCGAATCCGAACACCATCGCGTTCTGCGGAAAGATGGTGGTATGCAGCAGCACGCCGTGAGCGAGCAGCGCGACGAACAGCAGCGCGCGGCCCGAGCCGCTCATGCCCGAAGCAGCCGACGGAGCCGACACGGGCGCCGCTGCGGCAGGCACCGGCGGCACGCTTTCGAGCATGGGACGCAACGCGGCGTGCCGGTGCGAGCGCCAGCCGGCCACGGCTAAACCGCCGTAGAGGAGCGCAGTGAGGGCATACAGTACAATATCCATATTCGAAGTTTACACTAGGCCCCTGCTCCGCGACGTCTCCTGCATCGCGCCCCGCTCCGGCCGCACTGTTCATCGCTCCCCATGCTCGACAATCTGACTCAACGGATGGCGCGCGTCGTCAAGACGCTGCGCGGCGAAGCCCGGCTCACCGAGGCGAACACCCAGGAAATGCTGCGCGAGGTGCGTCTCGCGCTGCTCGAGGCCGACGTGGCGCTGCCCGTCGTGCGCGAGTTCATCGCCAAGGTGAAGGAAAAGGCGCTCGGCGAAGAAGTCATCAGCAGCCTCTCGCCGGGCCAGGCGCTCGTCGGCGTGGTGCAGCGCGAGCTGACCGCGATCATCGGCGGCGACTACGAGGGCAAGGCGGTCGAGCTCAACCTCGCCGTCACGCCGCCGGCCGTGATCCTGATGGCGGGTCTGCAGGGCGCGGGTAAGACGACCACCGTCGGCAAGCTCGCCAAGCTGCTGCGCGAGAAGTACAAGAAAAAAGTACTGACCGTGTCGTGCGACGTTTACCGTCCTGCCGCGATCGCGCAGTTGAAGACGGTGACCGAGCAGGTCGGCGCGGATTTCTTCCCGTCGGAACCGGATCAGAAACCGGTCGACATCGCGCGCGCCGCGGTGGATTGGGCCAAGCGCCACTATCACGACGTGCTGCTGGTCGACACGGCCGGCCGTCTCGGTATCGACGAAGCGATGATGCAGGAAATCACCGCGCTGCATAACACGCTGAAGCCGGCGGAAACGCTGTTCGTGGTCGACGCGATGCTCGGCCAGGACGCGGTCAACACCGCCAAGGCATTTAGCGACGCGCTGCCGCTCACCGGCGTGGTCCTCACCAAGCTCGACGGCGACTCGCGCGGCGGCGCGGCGCTCTCCGTGCGTCACGTCACCGGCAAGCCGATCAAGTTCGTCGGCGTCGCGGAAAAGCTTGACGGCCTCGAAGTCTTCTACCCGGATCGCATGGCGAACCGGATTCTCGGCATGGGCGACATTCTCGCCCTCGTCGAAGAAGCGCAACGCGGCGTGGACGTGCAGGCCGCACAGAAGCTCGCAGACAAGGTCAAGAAGGGCGGCGACTTCGATCTGAACGATTTCCGCGCACAGCTCACGCAAATGAAGGGCATGGGCGGCCTGTCGTCGCTGATGGACAAGCTGCCCGCGCAGTTCCAGCAAGCCGCCGCGGGCGCCAACATGGGCCAGGCCGAGAAGCAGATGCGCCGCATGGAAGGCATCATCAATTCCATGACGCCGCAGGAGCGCGCCAAGCCGGATCTGATCAAGGCCACGCGCAAGCGCCGTATTGCCGCTGGCGCGGGCGTGCAGGTGCAGGAAGTCAACCGCATGCTGAACCAGTACGACCAGATGCGCACCATGATGAAAAAGCTCAAAGGCGGCAATCTGCAAAAGATGATGCGCGGCATGAAGGGCATGTTGCCCGGCATGCGCTAAGCTTTAGCAAGACGGCGACGCGCGTTCCGCGCATGAACCACGGAACGCGCCCCTGACTCCGCTGGGCCGACTCCCGCTTTGTGCGGGTTTATTCTGTACCGCGCGCCGCCGTCCTCACTCACACTATGTATACAGTCACCGCCCGTCAGACGTCATGAACCGCGAAGAAGCTCTCCACATTTTTACCCACTCCGAAGAAATCGTTTCGGCCGACGACGTCAACGCGTCGATCAGCGGCATGGCGGCCGCCATCCGCAACGAGATGAGCGAGGACTTCCCGCTCGTGCTGTCGGTCATGGGCGGCGCGGCTGTGTTCACCGGCATGCTGTTGCCGCACCTCGATTTCCCGCTCGAGTTCGACTACATCCACCTGACCCGCTACCGCAACACCACCAAGGGCGGCAACGAGATGCAGTGGCGCGTGGCGCCGGCGGAGTCGGTGAAAGATCGCGTCGTGCTGGTGCTCGACGACATTCTCGACGAAGGCGAGACGATGGCCGCAATCCGCGACCGCATTCTCGCGATGGGCGCGAAGCGCTTCCTGAGCGCGGTGCTGTGCGAGAAGATCATTCCGAAGGCGAAGCCGCTGCGCCCGGATTATTGCGGCTTCGAAGTGCCGGACCGCTATGTGTTCGGCTGCGGCATGGATGCGAAGGGTTACTGGCGTAACCTGCCCACTATTCGTGCGCTGACTGAAGGGGCGTAATTGCCTGCTTTTCTCGCCGCCGCGTAACTGTTTTGCGGCGTGTCGAAGAGACGAAAAAGCGGCCCTCATGGAGCCGCTTTTTTTATGTGAAATTGCTGGGCTTTGCGCTGTGCTGTGCGCGTTGCGTCGCGCTGCATTGCGCCAAGAGCCGCAAGTCGCGGATTACCTGGCGCGGCGGCGAACGCCTTTCAAAGTTGATGCACGAACGACCGAATCCCGCCGAGCATCATCTCCACCGAAATCGCTACCAGCACCAGACCCATCAGCCTTTCGAACGCCATCATCGCGCGCTCGCCGAGCCACGCCTGAATGCGCTCCGCCAGCATCAGCACGATCGCGCAGACCACCATCGTGACAGTCAGCGCGCCGATCCACTCGAACATCTTGCCGGGCGCCTGCGACGTCAGCAGCATCACGGTGGCCAGCGCCGACGGCCCCGCTAGCGCCGGAATGGCGAGCGGCACGATGAGCGGCTCGCCGCCGCGCGTGTCGCCGCCGAACGGACCGTCCGGATGCGGAAACACCATCCTCAGCGCAATCAGAAACAACACGATCCCGCCGCCGATTCGCAACGACTGGTCGGTCAGGCTCATCATGCGCAGAAAACGGTCGCCGACCACCATGAAGATCAACAGGATCGCAAACGCAATCGCCACCTCACGGAGAATGACGATCGTGCGCCGCTTCGGCGACACACCGCGCAGACAACTTATGAAGAGCGGAATGTTGCCGAGCGGATCGGTGATCAGAATCAGCAGGACGGTCGCGGACAGGAAGGTGTACTCCACCGTCCGCTCCGCTTAACGCGCCAACGCTGCGCGAACCTTCCCGATCACCGTTTGCGCGGCGTCTTCGACCGGCAGCAGCGTCGCTTCAGCGTCGCGGCGGCCCTGGTATTCGAGCTTGCCTTCCTTCAGGCCACGGTCGCCGATCACGAGACGATGCGGCACGCCGATCAGTTCCCAGTCGGCGAACATCACGCCCGGGCGCTCGCCGCGGTCGTCGAGGATCACGTCGATACCCGCTTCGACCAGCGCAGCGTAAAGCTTGTCGGCTTCCGCGCGCACGGCTTCGCTGCGGTCGTAGCCCATCGGGCACAGCACGACTTCGAACGGCGCGATCGATTCCGGCCAGATGATGCCCTTGTCGTCGAAATTCTGTTCGATCGCGGCGCCCAGGATACGCGTCACGCCGATCCCGTAGCAGCCCATTTCCATGGGACGCGGCTTGCCGGTTTCGTCGAGGCAGGTCGCGCCCATGGCTTCGGAATACTTGGTGCCGAGCTGGAACACGTGGCCCACTTCGATACCGCGGCAGATGTCGATCACGCCCTTGCCGTCCGGCGACGGATCGCCCTTCTTCACGTTGCGAATATCGGCGACGACAGGCTCCGGCAGATCACGGCCCCAGTTCACGCCAGTGGTGTGGTAATCCACTTCGTTCGAGCCGACCACGAAGTCGCTCATGTTTGCGACCGTGCGATCCGCGACGACCTTGATCGGCTTCTTCGTGCCGATCGGACCGAGGTAACCCGGCGGCGTACCGAAGGTTTCGATGATTTCAGCCTCGGTCGCCATGCGAAAGTCGGCCAGACCGGGTAGCTTGCTCGCCTTGATCTCGTTCAGATCGTGGTCGCCGCGCAGCATCAGCAACCAGATGGTCGGCTCGGCGCCTTCATTTTCGGTGGCGAGGATGATCGACTTGATCGTGCGCTCGAGCGGAATGTTCAGCAGTTCGGCCACCGCTTCGCACTTCGCCTTGCCCGGCGTGGCGGTCTTCTTCATCTCTTCGGCGGGCGCCGCGCGTTCCGCGTAGAGCGGCAGCGCTTCGGCCGCTTCGACGTTCGCCGCGAAATCGGAGGTCGGGCAGTAGGCGATCGCATCTTCACCGGTCTCGGCGATCACGTGGAATTCGTGCGAACCGCTGCCGCCGATCGAACCGTTGTCCGCCGCCACCGCGCGGAAGTCCAGACCGAGGCGCGTGAAAATGCGCACGTACGCGTCGTACATCTTGCGATACGACTCGCGCAGACCGTCCATGTCCTTGTCGAACGAGTACGCGTCTTTCATGATGAATTCGCGGCCGCGCATCACGCCGAAACGCGGACGGATTTCGTCGCGGAACTTGGTCTGAATCTGGTAGAAGTTCACCGGAAGCTGGCGGTAGCTTTTGATCTGATTACGCGCAATATCCGTGACCACTTCTTCGTGGGTCGGTCCGATCACGAAATCGGACTGCCTGCGATCCTTGAAGCGCAGCAGTTCGGGACCGTACTTTTCCCAACGGCCCGATTCCTGCCACAACTCGGCCGGCTGCACCGCCGGCATCAGCAATTCAATACCGCCTGCCCGGTTCATTTCTTCGCGCACGATGGCTTCCACCTTGCGGATCGAGCGCAGGCCGATCGGCAGGTAGTTATAGATACCGCCGGCAACGCGGCGGATCATGCCGGCGCGCACCATGAGCTTGTGGCTGACGATCTCTGCGTCGGCGGGAGCTTCTTTGAGGGTACCGATAAAGAAACGGGAAGCTTTCATTCAGATTATCCAAAAGCGGCGGCTCCGGAGGGACCGCCCGAAAGGTGAAAACGGTGGGGAAATCGACACAGATCCGGCTCTGAGCCGGCATGGCTCACCTGACAATACACTGACACCGGTGCAGCGCAATCCGACCGCAGCGCCGAAGCCGCCGCGCAAAGCCTTTGCACAAGGGATAAGGCACGGAAAGACTGACAGGCTACCGCAAACGCGGGCCTTTGGCGGCGAATCGTTCCAATCTGGTGCGAATCGGTGCGTCAGACCCGTTATCTGTTTATAATCAAAGCAATTTTAAAGGATTCGAAGGTGGTTGTATGCTGGATCGTGAAGGCTTTCGCCCGAACGTCGGCATCATCCTCTTGAACGCGCACAACGAGGTGTTTTGGGGCAAACGGCTCCGTGAACATTCCTGGCAGTTTCCGCAAGGGGGCATCAAGTACGGAGAGACCCCCGTGCAAGCGATGTATCGGGAGTTACACGAAGAAACCGGGCTGCTTCCTGAGCACGTCAAGGTGATCGGTCGCACGCGCGACTGGTTGCGTTACGAGGTGCCTGACAAGTTCATCAAGCGCGAAGTACGCGGTCATTACCGCGGCCAGAAACAAATCTGGTTTTTGCTCCGGATGGTTGGACGCGACTGCGACATCTGCTTGCGCGCCACCGACCACCCTGAGTTCGATGCGTGGCGCTGGAACGAGTACTGGGTGCCGCTCGACTGTGTGATCGAGTTCAAGCGGGATGTATATCAGTTGGCGCTGACGGAGCTATCCCGTTTCATGCGCCGGGCTGCGCCGCGTGCGGAAAAACCTGGCGGGCACCATGGGCCGCGTTATCCCCGGATAGCGTCGTCAATGGAAAGTCCGCCGGATTCCACGGTAATGACGGTGACTTCTGTGACCACCGTCAGCATCGAAACATCGGTTCACGTAACGATCGCGTCCGATTGCGGTCCGGAATCCGGGTCAACGGCAGAAGTCGATGCCGCGCCGGATCACGAAGACGAATCGGCAGGCGAAACGGCCGGCTCGCTGTTCCGCCCGGGCGTGCGCAATTAACAACTCTGAGCGGCTGTCCACGCCGCCTCTCTCTGGCGCGGCTCGACGAGCCGCGCCAGTGTTTCGAGGAAACCATATTGAAAGCACTTGCTCTCGTCGTGGCGTGCGTCGCCACCGGCGCCCTGCTGGCTGGTTGTTCGAGCGCCGGCAAACCTACTAATAAAGACGACAGCGCGTTTACCTATTTGCTGGATCGTCAGGGCACTTGGGTTGAGAACAAGGTGGACGCTCTGCCGCCGCTGCCGCAAGAGTCGAATCTGCTGCCTTTCGAAGTCTCCGGCAATACGCCGCTGCAATTCGCAGTCGACCGGAAGTCGCTGACTGTCGGTACGGACGGAGTGGTTCGCTTTACCGTCGTCGTGGCAAGCCCGAGCGGCGCTCGTAACGTAATCTACGAAGGGATTCGCTGCGACACGTACGAATGGCGCCAGTATGCGGGCCTGAATTCGGATCACGACGGCTGGGACACGACGGTCGCAAACAACTTCACGCGCATCGAGAACGGCGCGCTCAACGCTTATCAGGCTGCGCTGTATCAGGACTATCTATGCGCGAACAAGATGCCCATGGGAAACGCGGCCTCGATTCTGGAAAACATCCGCTATAAGCGCACAGCGAGTTCGTTGATCCACTGAGCTTTGGATCCTTGGCGGGTTGTGGGCGTAAAAAAGCCGTTCCAGCTTTCGCCGGAACGGCTTTTTGTTTGCCGTATCCGTATTCCCGCGCTTGGGACTATCGGTGACTTAGACCAGCACCAGGTTGTCGCGGTGAATCAGCTCCGGCTCCAGCATATAGCCGAGCACCGATTCAATCTCGCCACTTGGGCGCCGCTGAATCAGCTTGGTTTCCGCGCTGCTGTAGTTCGTCAGACCGCGCGCCACTTCGCGCCCAGCGGCGCTCAGACAAGCAATCACTTCACCGCGCGCAAAGGCACCCTGAACGCCGACGATGCCGATAGGCAGCAGGCTCTTGCCCCCTTCGGTCAGCTTTTCGACGGCGCCGTCGTCGATCACCACATGGCCGCGCACCTGCAGATGATCCGCCATCCATTGCTTGCGCGCCGCCATGCGCGCCGTGCGCGCGATCAACTGCGTGCCGATCGCCTCGCCCGAGGCCAACCGTGACAGCACATCTGCTTCGCGCCCGCTTGCGATCACCGTATTGGCGCCGCTGTGCGCCGCGCGCTTGGCGGCGAGAATCTTGGTCAGCATGCCGCCACGACCGAGACTCGAACCCGCGCCGCCCGCCATCGCTTCGAGCTCCGGCGCGCCGGCATCGGCTTGCTGAACCAGCGTGGCAGTCGGATCCTTACGCGGATCGGCGGTGAAAAGTCCTTGCTGATCCGTGAGGATGACGAGTGCGTCGCCTTCGATCAGGTTTGCGACGAGCGCGCCCAGCGTGTCGTTGTCGCCGAATTTGATTTCGTCGGTGACGACCGTGTCGTTCTCGTTGATGATCGGCACCACGCCCAAGCGTAGAAGCGTGAGCAACGTCGAGCGCGCATTCAGATAGCGCTCGCGATCGGCCAGATCGGCATGGGTCAGCAGAATCTGCGCGGTCTGAATGGAATGCTCGGCAAAGCGGCTTTCATACACCTGCGCAAGACCCATTTGGCCGACGGCCGCGGCCGCTTGCAGTTCGTCGATCTCGCGTGGCCGCTTGGTCCAGCCGAGCCGTTGCATTCCTTCGGCAATGGCGCCCGAGCTGACGAGCACCACTTCCTTGCCCTGCGCGCGCAGCGCGGCAATCTGTGCGGCCCAGCGGCCGATAGCAGCGTGATCGAGGCCCCGCCCGTCATTCGTGACGAGGCTCGAACCGACTTTCACTACCAATCGCCGTGAATCTGCGATGACGGAACGCATTGTGCGCGGTCTCCCAAGATGACGCGTGATGCATACCGGCAGCCCGCTCGGGCGCCGGCGCTCGAGCTTTTTATACCTGCGGGTCGATGCCGGCGTCGTCTGCGGCGGCAGGGGCTTGCGGCTTCTCGCGGAAGCGCACGTCCGCAGCGAGATCTTCGGCTTCCGCCGCGCGCTGTGCGTCAGAATGCGCGGAAATGTGGTCGAACACCGCGTAGCAAAGGTTTTCGCAGCCCCGGCCAGTCAGCGCCGAGATTTCGAACACCGGACCATCCCAGCCGAAGCCTTCGAGGAACGCCGAGACACGCGCTTCGCGCTCGTCTTCGGGCACCATGTCCAGCTTGTTCAGCACTAGCCAGCGCGGCTTTTCATACAGCAGCTCGTCGTACTTGCGCAGTTCGTTGACGATCGCCTTGGCTTCCGCGACCGGATCGACCGCGTCGTCGAACGGAGCCAAGTCGACGATATGCAGCAACAAGCCCGTGCGCTGCAAGTGCCGCAGGAACTGGTGGCCGAGGCCCGCGCCTTCCGCCGCGCCTTCAATCAAGCCAGGAATGTCGGCGATCACGAAGCTGCGGCTCGGCCCGACACGCACCACGCCGAGATTCGGCGCGAGCGTCGTGAACGGGTAGTCGGCGATCTTCGGCTTCGCGTTCGACACCGACGCGATGAAGGTCGACTTGCCGGCGTTCGGCATGCCGAGCAGGCCGACGTCCGCCAGCACCTTCAACTCCAGGCGCACCATGCGGCGTTCGCCCGGCTTGCCGTCCGTTTTCTGACGGGGTGCGCGGTTCGTACTGGATTTGAAATGCAGGTTACCGAGACCGCCCGCGCCACCCTGAGCGATCTGCACGCTCTGGTTGTGCTCGGTCAGATCGGCGATCAGTTCGCCGGTCTCCATGTCGGTGATCGTGGTGCCGACCGGCATGCGCAACGTAATGTCGTCGCCGCCTTTGCCGTAGCAGTCCGCGCCGCGGCCGTTTTCGCCGTTGCGCGCCAGGTGTTTCTTCGCGTAGCGGTAGTCGATCAGCGTGTTGATGTTGCGGTCCGCGACCGCGATCACGCTGCCGCCCCGGCCGCCGTCGCCGCCATCCGGGCCGCCGAACGGAACGAACTTCTCGCGGCGCATCGACGCGCTGCCATCCCCTCCGTCGCCGGCGATGACTTCAATCCTCGCTTCGTCAATGAACTTCATGCGTAACTCCGTCCCGTGGTGTGCTGCCAGATGGTGCTGCTTAATTTGATGCTGCTTTTGGTGCCGCCGGATGCTGCTATTTTGCCGCGACCGCCGTGCGCCGATCAATCGGCCGAACGGCATAGGACACATCGGCATGAAGGGCGTTCCTGCCCATTCATCCGGCGAAAACCTGCCGGAATAAAAAAAGCCCCGCTAACTTCGCGGGGCCTTTTCCGGTCCTGAAGCCCGTGCCTGAGTAAACTCAGACTGCTGCCGGGACGACGTTGACCATGTGCTTCTTCGCTGCGCCCTTCGTCGAGAAATTGACGTGGCCGTCCGTCAGCGCGAACAAGGTGTGATCCTTGCCGATGCCAACGTTTTCGCCCGGGTGCATACGCGTGCCACGTTGACGAACGATGATGCCGCCAGCGTTGATAGCCTGACCGCCGTAAACCTTCACGCCAAGGCGTTTCGATTCGGAGTCGCGGCCGTTGCGGGATGATCCGCCTGCCTTTTTGTGTGCCATTTGATTTGCTCCTTAACCGGTGCGCTTACGCGTTGATCGCGTCGATGTGCAGTTCGGTATAGTTCTGGCGGTGGCCGCCATGCTTCTGGTAGTGCTTCCGGCGACGCATCTTGAAGATGGTCACTTTTGCGTGACGACCTTGCGACACGACGGTAGCCTTGACGGAAGCCCCACTGACCAGCGGCGTACCGAACTTAATCGATTCGCCTTCGCCCACTGCGAGAACCTGGTCGAGCGTGATTTCAGCGTCAATGTCTGCCGGTATCTGTTCTACTTTAAGTTTTTCGCCGACGGCAACTTTATACTGCTTGCCACCGGTTTTTATGACCGCGTACATTGAGAACCTCACTCTGTGTTCATTTTTCCCACGCACCGCGCGCGGAAACCCGTGATTATACATAGAGTTAGCTGCTCGGTCAAAACTCATTGAGGGGCACCGCGCGTAGCGCCCGGCGCCTTGCCGCACAGCCCCGGCGCGCGGTTCTGCCGCCGCCCGGAACGCGCCGCGCCGCAGCCTGCGACCCGGAACTGTCGCGATTCGCCTTATAATTCGCGGCACTACCCAATTCAGCCATCATGTCGTCGACTGCCACCCCCTCCTCCAACGCCGCCAGCCTGCTCGCTCCGATCGCCGAAGACATGCAGCAGGTCAATCGCGTCATACGGCACCGTCTTGCGTCCGACGTGATGCTGATCAACCAGATTTCCGAGTACATCATCAGCGCCGGCGGCAAGCGGCTGCGGCCCGCGTTGCTGCTGCTGGTGGCGGGCGCGCTGGGCGAAACCACGGGGCACCGGCATGAGCTGGCCGCGGTCGTCGAATTCATCCATACGGCCACGCTGCTGCACGACGACGTGGTCGACGAATCCGACCTGCGGCGCGGCCGCCAGACCGCCAACGCGCTGTTCGGCAACGCCGCGAGCGTGCTGGTGGGCGACTTCCTGTACTCGCGCTCGTTCCAGATGATGGTCGGTGTGGGCAAGATGCGCGTGATGGAGATTCTGTCGGAGGCGACCAACATCATCTCCGAGGGCGAGGTGCTGCAGCTCCTGAACATGCACGACGCCGACGTGGACGAAGCCCGCTACATGCAGGTGATCCGCTACAAGACCGCCAAGCTGTTCGAAGCAGCCGCCCAACTCGGCGCGGTGCTGGCCGGCTCGGACGCGAAAACGGAAGCCGCCGCCGCAGAGTTCGGCCGGCGCATCGGCACCGCATTCCAGATCATGGACGACTGGCTCGACTACACGGGCACGGCTGAATCGATGGGCAAGAACGCCGGCGACGACCTTCGCGAGGGCAAACCCACGCTGCCGCTGATCTATCTGATCGAACGCGGCACGCCGGAACAATCGGCGCTCGCACGAGAAGTTATCGAGCAAGGCGGCACGGACCGTTTCGACACCATTTTTGAGGCGATCACGCGCTCCGGCGCGCTGGATCACACGCTCGAATGTGCGAAAAAGGAAGCTCAGGCCGCGGCAGCAGCAATTTCTTCATTTCCGGATTCCATTTTTAAAGAGAGCCTGCTAGAATTATGTTCTTACTCGACGGCAAGACAGTCTTGAACGAGACTGAAACGCTGACATAGTCTGAATCGAGTCTGCAGTACACATCGGGGTGTAGCTTAGCCTGGTAGAGCGCTACGTTCGGGACGTAGAGGCCGGAGGTTCGAATCCTCTCACCCCGACCAGATTCGCCTTGTTAGTTCAAGGCTCAAAAAACCGCCCAGCTTGCTCGGCGGTTTTTTGTTTTTTGGGTCGCGCGGGGCGTGTTGTTTCCCTCACGCGCCCCGCACCGCCATCGCCGCCCTGTCTTTTGCCGCCAGCCCGGACGGCGCGCACAAGCCCCTCTGCTATATTCTCTTCATCCTTCCCCTATCCTTCACGACGCGTGGAACAACTTCCCTTATGGGCGCAGATTGGCGCCGTCTTTCTGCTGCTTATCTGCTCGAGCTTCTTTTCGATTTCCGAAACGGCGATGATGGCGATCAATCGCCATCGCCTGAAACATCTGGCCAACCAGAACGCGCTCGGCGCAAAGACCACTCAAGGTCTCCTCGCGCAGACGGATCAGCTTTTGAGCGTCGTGCTGATCGGCAACAATCTGTTCAACACCATCATTCCGGTGCTCACCACCTCGATCGCGCTGCACACGTTCGGCCGCAACAACCTGGTGCTGTCGATCGCGACCGGTATTGTCGCGTTTCTGATCATCGTGTTCGCGGAAATAACGCCGAAGATCGTAGGCGCGACGTTCCCTGAGAAAGTCGCGCTGCCGGCCAGCTTGCTGATTGCGCCGATGATGCGCGTCGCCAGACCGCTGGTGTGGTTCGTCAATCTTTTCGCAAACGGCATTCTGCGCGTGCTGCACATCAATACGAAGGGCGCGCACGACCAGCGACTCTCGACCGAAGAGCTGCGCACCATCGTGCTCGAGTCGGGCAGCTTCATGCCGACCAAGCACCGCAGCATTCTGCTGAACCTGTTCGACCTGGAAAACATCTCCGTCGACGACGTGATGATCCCGCGCCGCCGCATCGAGGCGCTGGATTTCGACGCGCCGTTCGAACAGATCCTGCATCAACTCGAAACCTGCTATCACAACAAGCTGATCGTCTATCAAGGCGACATCGATCGGGTGCTCGGTGTGCTGCACGTCCGCAAGACACTGGCGGCGCTGCACAACCAGGAGCTCGAGCGCGAGACGCTTCGCGAACTGCTGGCCGAGCCGTACTTCGTACCGAGTGGCACGCCGGTTTTCCAGCAACTGCAATTCTTCCAGGAGAGCCGTCACCGCACGGCGCTGGTCGTCAACGAATACGGCGAGTTGCAAGGCCTCGTCACGCCGGAAGACATCATCGAGGAACTGATTGGCGAGTTCACCACCTCGATTCCGCGCGGCGCCAATTCGCGCGGCGGCTGGAACGAGAAAGGCGAATGCATCGTGGCCGGCAGCATGCCGCTGCGCGAGTTGAACCGCTGGCTGCATCTCACGCTGCCCACCGACGGGCCGAAAACGCTCAACGGCCTGATCCTCGAAATTCTCGAAGATATTCCCGACGGCGACGTGTGTGTGCAGATCGGCGACGTCAAACTCGAAGTGATGCGAAGCGACGATCAGGCGATTCGTACGGTCAAGTTGTTCAGACCGCCGACGCGTGCGAAAGCCGGCAAGGTATTGCGCGGCTAGGTTCGCAGACTTAACTGGGCAACTCCGCAATGCGGCGCGCGACAGCCTGGTACGCCAGGCAACAGCGCGAAACGGGCAAGCACCACAGCCAAAGAAGGCAGGCAGCAGCAGGATACGCGCAGAGTACAGCGGCCAAACTTGTAGCAGCATCGCACACAGACACCGCGCCCGCCATTAGCCGATTGGCCGAATAGCGGCGCCCGCCACCTTGCCGGAAGATGAACCCGTCGTGTTCTACAGGCGGTTCATCACCGGTCTCTCATGCAAGCATCTTTCCAACCCGCGGCAGCGTCGCCGCGTCCCATCGCAAGTGCCCACGAAAGCGCCGTCAGAGCGAAGCTGAAACCATTCGCACCCGACCTCAACGCAGCAAATCCCGCCGACACCGACAACGCTCCCGCCGTGCGTCTCCTGACTGACACATTGCAGGAAGCAACTCGCCGAAACGCGTCGGACCTTCACATCGAGCCAGCGGAACACGGCTGGCGCGTGCGCTTGCGAATCGACGGCGTGTTGCACGAAATCCCGCCGCCGCCCGCGCATCTGCGCGACGCATTCATTACTCGGGTGAAGGTGCTGGCTCGTATGGATATCGCCGAGCGTCGCGTACCGCAAGACGGCCGGCTGCGCATCTCCAATTCGCCGGGACGCGTTGAAGATTACCGCGTCAACTCGCTGCCCACGCTCTTCGGAGAAAAACTGGTGCTGCGCAGACTCGACGCGCTGCCCGCCGATCTTTCACTCGACTCGCTCGGCCTCGATCCGCATCAGCGCAAAACAGTGGACGCCGCGATTCGCGCGCCGCACGGCCTCATGCTTGTCACCGGCCCCACCGGGAGCGGCAAGACATTGTCGCTGTACTGCTTTCTGAATCTGCTCAACGGTGAGGCCCGCAATCTCTGTTCGGTGGAAGACCCCGCGGAGATCCAGTTGGCCGGCATCAATCAGGTCAGCGTGCGCGAAAAAGCCGGGCTCACTTTCGCGGTCGCGCTGCGTGCGTTTCTTCGCCAGGATCCCGACGTGATCATGGTCGGCGAAATTCGCGACGAAGAGACCGCTGACGTCGCCGTGAAAGCTGCGCAAACGGGCCACCTCGTCCTGTCGACCCTGCATACGAATGACGCGCCGGCAGCCGTCGCACGTCTGATCGATATCGGCGTCGAGCCGTATAACCTCGCGGCCGCGTTGCGGATGGTCACCGCGCAACGGCTGGTGCGGCGGCTCTGCGCCGCGTGCCGAGTGCCGGCGCCGCAGTCGGTCGCGGCGCTCCGAGCGGCGGGTTTCAGCGAGCATCAACTCGATGGCTGGCAGCCTTACGCCGCCGCCGGATGTGCCGCATGTCACGGCATCGGCTATCGCGGCCGCGTCGGCGTTCATCAGGTGATGCCCGTCTCCGATGCGATGCGCGAGCTGATCGTCGCGAGCGCCGGCACGCATGAACTCGCGCGGCTAGCGCAAACCGAACAGGTGGGTACGTTGCGCGACGCGGCGTTGACGCGCGTGCGCGACGGCACCACCAGCCTCGCCGAAGCGCTCGCCGCCACCGAGGTCGCATGAACACGGCGACGATCCAAAGACCACCGGCCTCCGACATGCGTTTCAAATGGCGCGGCGTCGATGCCGACGGCGTGCGGAAAAACGGCGCACTCATCGCGCCGGACGCAGCCGTCGCGCGCTCGGTACTCAAGCGCGACAATCTGTTCATCCTCGAACTGACCGTGCACGGACCGGCGCCGCGTCCCACCACGCGCGCCGCGGACATCACGCTATTCACGCGACAGCTCGCCAGCCTGCTACGCGCGGGTCTGCCACTCGCGCCCGCGCTGGACCTGCTCGCGCAAGCCGAGACTTCGCGGCGTCAAGGTATGGCGCGGATCGTCGGCGCTCTCGCACGCGACATCACCGGCGGCCTGCGTTTTTCCGCGGCATTGCAGCGGCATCCCGCGCAATTCAATGCGCTGTACTGCCAGCTGGTCGAAGTTGGCGAGGCGGCTGGTGCACTCGCGGCCGTCCTCGCCCGCATCGCCGATGACCGCGAACGCGCCGCCGCGCAGCGCGCCAAAGTACGCGCGGCACTGACCTATCCCGTCGCGATCCTTGTGCTGGCGATGGCAATCACCGCGGCATTGCTCGTGTGGGTCGTGCCGACCTTCAAACAGATCTTCGACGGCTTCGGCGCCAAGCTGCCCGCACCCACGCAGTTCGTGCTGGCATTGTCGTCCGGTGTGGCGCGATGGAGCATACCGGCGTTCGCCATGATCTTCGCAACCGGATCAGCAGCGACGTTTCTGCTGCGACGTTCCGAAGCCGCGCGCATCCGCTTTGCGCGCGTATCGCTGACAATACCGGTCGCCGGTCCGCTGCTGCGCACGTTGTGCGCGGCGCGCTGGAGCCGCGCGCTCGGCACGTTGTTATCTGCCGGCACGCCGCTGGCCGACGCGTTCGATTCGCTGACTCACGCCACCGGCAACGCCTACTTCGACCGCGCCACCGTGGAAATCGCCGTGCGGCTGCGGCGCGGCGAGCGGCTCGCCGCCGCAATGCGCGCGGCACGCTGCTTTCCACCGGAGGTCGTGCAGCCGATCGCGGTTGCCGAAGAGTCCGGAGCACTCGACACCATGCTGATCGACGTGGCGTCGCTGGCCGATCGTCAGGTAGACGAAAAGATCGGCACGCTGTCGAGCCTATGCGAGCCGCTCGTCATCGTCGTGCTCGGCGCGCTGGTCGGCGGCCTCGTGATCGCGATGTATCTTCCCATTATTCAACTCGGCAACGTGGTGTAGGATCGCAGCCGAATCCATCCTTAATCTATGCGGGCTACTCTTCCACTCGTGCCAGACACCTCTTCCAGCCTGCTCTCGGGCTTGCTGCCCGACCACTTCGCGACCGGCCTCGGCCAGGCGTTCGGCAGCTTGCCCGCAGCACTGCAGATGACGTTCGCCATTGTGTTCGGCCTCGTGATCGGCAGCTTCCTGAACGTTGTAGTGCATCGGCTGCCGATCATGCTCGACCGCGCCTGGCGCGCTGAAGTCAGCGAGGCCGCCGATCAACCACAGGAAGAAGACGGCTTGCCGGCACGCTACAACCTGTGGGTGCCGCGCAGTGCGTGTCCTCATTGTGGCCACGTGTTGAGCGCATGGGAGAACCTGCCAGTGCTGAGCTATTTATTGCTGCGCGGCCGCTGCTCCGCGTGCAAGGCGCGCGTGAGCCTGCGCTATCCGGTGCTCGAAATCGCCAGTGCAGCGTTTGCGGCTGGCGCACTCGAGTTGTTCGGTCCGACCTTCACGGCGCTCGCCGCCTTTGGTCTGTGCGCTACGCTGCTCGCCATGAGCGCGATCGACATCGACACGCATCTGCTGCCCGACTCCATGACGCTGCCGTTGCTGTGGGCGGGCATCATCGTCAACTTCAACGGTATGTTTACGAACTTGCATGATGCGGTGCTCGGCGCGATCTTCGGCTATCTGGTGCTGTGGGTCGTGCATTGGGCATTTCTACTCATACGCGGCGTCGAAGGCATGGGTCATGGCGATTTCAAACTGCTGGCGGCGCTCGGCGCGTGGCTCGGCTGGGCTGCGCTGCCGCAGATCGTGCTGGTCGCCGCGGTGACCGGCGCAGTCGTCGGCCTGCTGGCAACATGGCGCGGCCGTATGCGCTTCGAAGAGCCCCTGCCCTTCGGGCCGTTTCTCGCCGCGGGCGGCGCACTGACGCTGTTTCTCGGCACGCCGCTTTATCTGGCTCTGGGAGGCTGAAGCATGTTTGCTGTGGGATTGACCGGCGGCATCGGCAGTGGCAAATCGACTGTCGCCGACCTGTTCGCGGCGCACGGTGTGCCGCTCGTCGACACTGACCTGATCGCGCACCGCATAACCGCGCCGCACGGCATCGCCATGCCGCCAATCGCAGCCGAATTCGGTGAGGCGTTCGTCGCCCCTGACGGCTCACTCGACCGCGCCCGCATGCGCACACTCGTATTCAGCGACGACAGCGCGCGCAAACGCCTCGAAGGCATCACGCATCCATTGATTCGCGCGGAAACCGAACGCGCGCAGCGCGACGCGCGAGGGCCTTATGTGATCGTCGTGGTGCCGCTGCTGGTCGAATCCGGCAAATGGAAGACGCGCGTGAATCGCGTGCTGACGGTGGATTGCAGCGTCGAAACGCAGATCTCGCGCGTGATGAGCCGCAATAATTTCAGTCGCGAACAGGTGCTGGCGATCATCGCCCGCCAGGCCACGCGCGAAGCGCGCCTCGCCGCGGCCGACGACGTGATCGACAACGACAACGCGCCGCTCGACGCGCTAACAGCGGAAGTCGGCGCGCTGCATCGCGTGTATCTGTCGCTCGCCGGCGCATGACGCCGACGTGAAGCCTCGGGAAATCCCGGTTGAACTTCGCAGCGATGCGCATGCCAAAAGTGCGTTGAAAACCGCCCGAAATACGTGAAAAAAGTTGCAAATGCGTGCTGAAAAAGTGCGTGATTGCTAGGGTAGTCTCACGGCATTAGAATGTTCTGCATTCCCGTCACCGACCACGCCCGAGGCGAGCCCGCTTGATCCTTTACGAGTATCCCTTCAACGAGCGAATCCGGACGCTATTGCGCCTCGAAGATCTGTTCGAGCGCTTCACGTTCTTTCTGACTCAGGAAGACGCCAGGGAACATCACGTCGCACTGACAACGTTGTTCGAAATTTCAGAGGTTGCGGGCCGCGCGGATCTGAAGTCGGATCTGATGAAAGAACTCGAACGCCAACGGCAAACACTGGCGCCGTTTCGCGGCAATCCGGGAATCGAACAGAGTGCGCTCGAGGCCGTACTCGGCGAGATCGAGCAAACTCTCGCGGGGCTTTCGCAGATGCAGGGCAAGACCGGCCAGCATCTTGCCGACAACGAGTGGCTCGCCAGCATCCGCAGCCGCGCGATCATTCCAGGTGGCACCTGCAAGTTCGATTTGCCATCCTATTACGCCTGGCAGCAGATTCATCCCGATCAGCGCCGCCAGGACATCGCCAAGTGGGTGACACCGCTGCTGCCGCTACGCGACGCGGCCATCATCGTCTTGCGGCTTGCGCGCGAATCCGGCCAGGCGTCCAAGGTCATGGCCATGCAGGGCAGCTATCAGCAGATGCTGTCGGGTCGTTCGTATCAATTGATGCAAGTGCGGGTGGCACCGGAATTGCGCGTGATCCCCGAAGCCAGTGCGAACAAGTACATGCTGTGGGTGCGCTTCACGGTGCAGGACGGCGATTTACGTCCACGTGCGGTCGATGTCGACGTGCCTTTCCAGCTCACGCTTTGCAGCCTGTAAAACACGCTCGCAAGCCTGTCACGTTCACCGGGTAAATCAGAAAGGAAGGGGCGCGCCTTTAAAGCGGCGAAAAATGCCCCTATATTCGTTACTTGTCCCGTTTGCGATTTGATTGCCTGACCGTATGCCTACTGTCGTCAAATGCCCCACTTGCGGAAAGGACGTCCGCTGGACCCCTGAAAACCGCTTCCGCCCCTTCTGCTCCGACCGTTGCAAGCAGATCGACCTCGGCGCCTGGGCCGCTGAGAAGTACAAGATCGGCGGGTCCGAGCAGGAAGCGTCGTCGGACGAGACGCCCGGCGGGGATTACACCCCGCATTGAGCAGCGCCCACTGGGCGGGCCATGCCGATCGGCGCTGCGCCAGAGCAGCGCCCGGTATCGCGCGTCTTCTCTTTCCGCTTCAGTTCTTTTCGGCTGCGAGCCATTCCAGCACGGGAATGGTCGCCGGTAACAGCGGCTCGACATCCGCGGGCAGCGTCTGCCAGACAAAAGCCTGACCTTCGCGGCCGTGCGGCTCGCCGGACCACTGCGTCACTTTGCAGAAAAAGAGCCGCACATACGCGTGCGGGTAGTCGTGTTCGAGCGTATGCCAGAGATGGCTTGCCTCGACATCGATACCCAGCTCCTCGTGCAGCTCACGAGCGAGCGCGGCTTCGACCGATTCGCCCGCTTCCAGCTTGCCGCCCGGAAACTCCCAGTAGCCCTCGTACGGCTTGCCTGCCGGGCGCTGCGCCAGCAGATAGCGCCCGTCGGGCTTGACCAGCACGCCGACCGCGACTTGCGTCACCTTGCGGCCGGCGGCGTTCTTCTCGACGTCGTCGTTCATACCGACGCTCACGCTGAGGTTTTGCGGCCGGACCAGTCGCGCGCGAATTGCCACGCGACACGTCCTGAACGCGACCCGCGCTCGAGCGCCCACACTAGCGCATCGCCACGCGCCGCTTCGACTTCGGCGTCATCGCAGCCGAAATGGCGCAGCCAGTGGCCGATGATCGACAGGTAGTCGTCCTGTTTGAACGGATAGAAGCTGACCCACAGCCCGAAACGCTCGGACAGAGAGATCTTTTCTTCCACCAGTTCGCCAGGGTGAATCTCGCCGTCGGACGTGTGCTTGTACGTTTCGTTGTCGCTCATGTATTCGGGCAACAGATGGCGGCGGTTCGACGTCGCGTAAATCAGCACGTTGTCCGATTGCGCGGCGATCGAGCCGTCGAGCGCAACCTTCAGCGCCTTGTAGCCCGACTCGCCGTCTTCGAACGAGAGGTCGTCGCAGAACACCACGAAGCGCTCCGGCCGCTGCGCGATCAGGTCGACGATATCGCCGAGGTCGTGCAGATCGTCCTTATCCACTTCGATCAGACGCAACCCGTCTTTGGCATACGCGTTCAGACACGCCTTGATCAGCGACGACTTGCCGGTGCCGCGCGCGCCCGTCAGCAACACGTTATTGGCCGGCTGCTTGTGCACGAATTGACGCGTGTTCTGCTCGATCAGGCCTTTCTGGCGATCGATGTTTTGCAGGTCGTCGAGCGTGATCGCCGAGATGGCCGGCACCGGCTGCAGGTAGCCGCGCCCCTGGCGCTTGCGCCAGCGGAAGGCCACTGCCGTCGACCAGTCGATATCAGGCGAAGCGGGCGGAAGCATCGCTTCGAGGCGAACGAGCACGGCTTCGGCCCGGGTCAGAAACTGTTCGAGTTTATCCATGGCTGGAAAGTAAGCGGCCCTGAGGCCGCGTTGAACCCCTGGTGAGGAACCTGGTTACGAACGATAGTCGGCGTTGATGCTTACGTAGTCGTGCGACAGATCGCAAGTCCAGATCGTGGCTTGCGCATCGCCGCGGCCGAGTACGACACGAATGCCGATCTCGCTCTTTTTCATGACGCGCTGGCCGTCTTCTTCTCGGTAGGCCGGATTGCGGCCGCCGGCAGTCGCAACCAGCACGTCGTCCAGATACAGATCGATCTTGCCGACGTCGAGATCGTCCACGCCGGCATAGCCGATGGCCGCGAGAATGCGGCCGAGATTCGGATCCGATGCGTAGAAGGCCGTTTTCACGAGCGGCGAGTGGCCGATCGCATACGCGATCTGGCGGCATTCGCCGACGCTCGAGCCGCCTTCCACTTGCACGGTCATGAATTTGGTCGCGCCTTCGCCGTCGCGCACGATCAGTTGCGCGAGGGTCTGGGCGACTTCGGTCACTGCGTCGCGCAGCGCTGCATAAGCGGGCGAGTCGGTGGACGTGATCGCCGGCAGGCTCGATTTGCCCGACGCGATCAGAATGAACGAGTCGTTGGTCGACGTATCGCCATCGATCGTGATGCAGTTGAACGAGCGGTCCGCCACATGCTTGACCAGCGCGTCGAGCACCGGCTGGGCGACGGCGGCGTCGAACGCGAGGAAGCCGAGCATGGTCGCCATGTTCGGCTTGATCATGCCCGCGCCCTTGCTGATGCCGGTCAGCGTGACCGTGTGGCCCTCGATCGTGACCTGCCGCGACGTGGCCTTGGGCAGCGTGTCCGTGGTCATGATCGCCTGCGCGGCGTCGTACCAGTTCGCTTCCTTGCGGTTCGCCAGCGCGGCCGGCAAACCCGCTTTCAAACGATCGACCGGCAGCGGCTCCAGAATCACGCCCGTCGAAAACGGCAGCACCTGTTCCGGCGTAATGTCCGCGAGACGCGCGAGTTCGGCGCAGGTGTCGCGCGCCGCCACGAGGCCCGGCTCACCCGTGCCCGCGTTGGCGTTGCCGGTGTTGATCACCAGCGCGCGAATCGGCTTGCCGCCGGCGCGCACGCGTTCCAGATTCTCACGGCACACCGTGACGGGCGCCGCGCAAAACCGGTTCTGCGTGAACACGCCGCCCACCGTGGCGCCATCGCCCACGGAAATGACGAGCACGTCCTTGCGGTTCGGCTTGCGGATATTCGCCTCCGCCCAGCCGAGCGAGACGCCGGCGACGGGGTGGAGTTGAGCGGGATCGATCGAGGGAAAATTGACAGCCATGGTCGCGACCTGTCGAAGAAAATGCCGGCAGGCGCCGGCATCGGGGAAACGGAACTGATGGCCCGGGCGTGCTGCCGGACCACCGCGAAATCAAGGCAACCTAACGCGTAAAACGACGCGGCGCGCCTCTCAGCGCGCCGCATTCGGCATTACACGATCTTGCCGTGGCACTGCTTGTACTTCTTGCCGCTGCCGCACGGGCACGGGTCGTTACGGCCGACCTTCGGCACGTTGTCCGCGCTCAGGTTCGCTGCTGCCGTATGCGACGAGCCGTGGCTCATTGCATCGCCGATCATGGCGGCGGTGGCTGCCTCCGCGGCAACAGGCGCTGCGGCGGCTGCTTCGGCGAATTCGGCGTGGCGGAACTCGACGTTTTCGAGGTGGCCGCCCTGCTCTTCGAGCTGTTCGGCAGCCTGCTCCAACTGTTCCGGCGACTGGATCTGCACGTTCATCACCACACGGGTGACTTCGAGCTTCACCGCGTCGAGCATGGCGGCGAATAGTTCGAACGCCTCGCGCTTGTATTCCTGCTTCGGATTCTTCTGCGCATAGCCGCGCAGATGGATGCCCTGACGCAAGTGATCGAGCGCGGCCAGATGTTCGCGCCAGCTACGGTCCAGCGTTTGCAGCATGATCGAGCGCTCGAACGCGCTGAACGATTCACGGCCGACCAGTTCGACCTTCGCTTCGTAGGCTTCGTCCGCGGCGGCTTCGACCGCTTCGAGAATCTCGTCCGCGCTGATCGAGTTCGACTCGTTGATCATTTCCTGGATCGCGAGATCGAGCTGCCATTCGTTGCGCAGCACTTCTTCCAGCTCGGGCACGTCCCACTGCTCTTCAATGCTGCCCGCCGGCACGAACTGGTGAACGATTTCGGCGATCACACTCTGACGCATCGCGCCGATCGTTTCGGTGATGTCGTTCGCTTCGAGCAATTCGTTGCGCTGCTGGTAGATTACCTTGCGCTGATCGTTCGACACATCGTCGTATTCGAGCAATTGCTTGCGAACGTCGAAGTTGCGCGCTTCCACTTTGCGCTGCGCCGATTCGATCGAGCGCGACACGATGCCCGCCTCGATCGCTTCGCCTTCCGGCATCTTCAGGCGGTCCATGATCGCGCGCACGCGATCGCCGGCGAAAATGCGCAGCAGCGGATCTTCCAGCGATAGATAGAAGCGCGACGAACCCGGGTCGCCCTGACGGCCGGCACGGCCGCGCAACTGATTGTCGATCCGGCGCGATTCGTGGCGCTCGGTGCCGATGATGTGCAGACCGCCCGCGGCCTTCACCTGATCGTGCAGCGCTTGCCATTCGTCGTGCAGCTTCTGGATGCGGCGTTGCTTGTCGTCTTCAGCCAGCGTTTCGTCCAGTTCGAGGAACGACGCCTGCTTTTCCGCGTTGCCGCCGAGCACGATGTCGGTACCGCGACCGGCCATGTTGGTGGCGATCGTGATGCGCTTCGGACGGCCGGCTTCGGCGACGATTTCGGCTTCACGCGCGTGCTGCTTGGCGTTCAGCACTTCGTGCGGCAAGCCGGCCTGCTTCAGCAGATGCGACAGCAACTCGGAGTTTTCGATCGACGTCGTGCCGACCAGCACCGGCTGTCCGCGCTCGTAGCAATCGCGGATGTCGCGGATCACCGCGTCGTAACGTTCCTTGGCGGTCTTGTAGATCTGATCCTGCTTGTCGATCCGCTTGGGCGGACGGTTGGTCGGGATCACGACCGTTTCGAGACCATAGATCTCGTTGAATTCGAAGGCTTCCGTATCCGCCGTGCCGGTCATGCCGGACAGCTTCGCGTACATGCGGAAGTAGTTCTGGAACGTGATCGACGCGAGCGTCTGGTTCTCGCTCTGGATCTTGACGTGTTCCTTCGCCTCGACCGCCTGGTGAAGACCGTCCGACCAGCGGCGGCCCGACATCAGACGGCCGGTGAATTCGTCGACGATCACCACTTCGCCGTTCTGCACCACGTAATGCTGGTCCTTGAAGAACAGCGTGTGCGCGCGCAGCGCGGCGTACACGTGGTGCATCAGCGTGATGTTCTGCGGCGCGTACAGGCTCTCGCCCTCGCCGATCAGGCCCCACTCGGCGAGCAGGCGCTCGGCCTTTTCGTGGCCCGATTCCGTCAGGAACACCTGGCGGCCTTTTTCGTCCAGCGTGTAGTCGCCCGGCTTTTCAACGCCGGTGCCGTCCGCTTTCTCTTCGCCGATCTGGCGTTCGAGCAGCGGCGGCAGCGCATTCATGCGCACGTACAGGTCGGTGTGATCTTCGGCCTGGCCGGAGATGATCAGCGGCGTACGGGCTTCGTCGATCAGGATCGAGTCGACCTCGTCGACCACCGCGAAATTCAGGGCTCGCTGCACCCGCGCGTCGGTCTCGTAGACCATGTTGTCGCGCAGGTAGTCAAAGCCGAATTCGTTGTTCGTGCCGTACGTGATGTCCGCCGCGTAGGCTTCCTGCTTCGCGCCGTGATCCATCTGCGACAGGTTGATGCCGACCGACAGACCGAGGAAGTTGTACAGGCGCGCCATCCATTCGGCGTCGCGCTGGGCAAGGTAGTCGTTGACCGTGACCACGTGGACGCCGCGGCCCGACAGCGCGTTCAGGTACACCGGCAGCGTAGCGACGAGCGTCTTGCCCTCACCGGTGCGCATTTCGCCGATCTTGCCGTAGTGCAGAACCATGCCGCCGATCAGCTGCACGTCGAAGTGGCGCATTTTCAGCACCCGCTTGCTGGCCTCGCGGCACACCGCGAAGGCTTCCGGCAGGAGCTTGTCGAGCGATTCGCCGCTCGCGATTCGCTGGCGGAATTCACCCGTTTTGGCGCGCAGTTGATCGTCCGTCAATTGCTCGATCTGCGGCTCGAGCGCATTGATCGCCGTGACGGTCTTTTGATATTGCTTGACTAGCCGCTGGTTGCGGCTGCCAAAAATCTTCTGTAGAAAACCGGTGGTCATCGGATCGGTGTCTGCGTCGCGGCTTCGGCTGGGTCGCGGCGTGCAGTTCATGCACGTGCGCTCCGGGGTCGGAAGGGCCTCGGCGGCTTAGTCCAAGAGTGAATTGTCGGGTAGCCCGACCTTCTTACGAAGATCGGGCCCCCCGAGAACCGTACGTGCGAGTTTCCCCGCATACGGCTCAAATCTACGAACAAAGTTCTGTCTACGACAGAACCGGCTTAGTTACTACAAGTTTACCAACGTGTACCTGCTGGTGACAGTGCGGGTGAAGCAAGACCCGGTTGGACAACTTGTCTGATCCGCCACGCATCCTATATTCCAGATGATGGTCGTGCCAGCCTGTTTCGTCCGTCAAGGCACAGCCGCAGTGCGCACACAGCCCGCTCTGCGACATGTACAGCTTTGCCCACTGCTTCCGGTAGCGCATCGAATCCCACAGACGCGTCTGCCGCAGTTGCTCGCCATATTGCTCCCACTTCGGATCAAAGGGATTGAATTCTCCTTGGATCTTCTTGTGTCTCCTGATCGCCGTACCGCTGAGCTGGTACAACTCCATCAGGCCCCAACTGCCATCGTCTCGAACCGTCCGGACCGCAAACACCCACTGTCGAGCGTCGATTGAGTGGAAGTACTTCTGTCGCACCCAACCACTGCTCTTTCGCGGATGTCGCCGCTTGGACCACCACCAGAGCCTCCGGAACACCAGATGCTCCATGTGGGTGTACGCCTTTTTGGCCGTAACCGGATGGTGATACTGCGCCCATCCGCGCAACATTGGATTTAGCAGTCGGATCATCTCCTCCTGCTTCACCGTCTTGTTGCTGCGAATCGTTTCCGCCACCTTGCTGTAGAACGCTTTTGCGTTCTTCTTGCTCGGTTTGATGAGCATCTTTCCCGAGTACTTCCGGAAATTCCACCCAAGGAAATCGAAGCCGTCGTCAATGTGAGTGACACGCGTCTTCTCCTCCGATAACTGCAGTCCTCGAACTGCAAGGAATGCCTCTACCCAAGGTCGGACCTCGCACTCCAGCAGTTCACGCGAGTCGCCGGTGATTACAAAGTCGTCCGCGTACCGCACCACATTCACTTTGAGCCTTCGAGCTTTCATGATTCCTAGTTTTGCACCGAGATGCATTTCCAGTTCTCGCTCCAGCCCATTCAGCGTTACGTTTGCCAACGTCGGGGAGATGATGCCTCCTTGCGGCGTACCGGCCTCAGTCGCCTGTAGCTGCCCCTTATAAATCAGGCCAGCCTTCAACCATTTCCGGAGGATCACTCTGTCCATCAGGACGTTGTTTTCCAACCAGTCATGACTGATGTGGTCAAAGCATCCCTTGATATCCGCTTCAAGGACCCATTTGGCAGAAGCCTCTTGGGACATACAAACGCGGATTTGGGCCATCGCATCAGCTGTCGAACGATTTAGCCTGAACCCATAGGAATTCAGGTCACTCGTCGACTCCGATACTGGCTCCAAAGCCAGCAGATGCAGAGCTTGCATCGCCCTGTCCCGCATGGTCGGAATGCCCAGAGGGCGTTCCTTCCCATTGGCCTTGGGGATAAAGACTCTCCGTAATGGCAGAGGCTTGTATCCGCGCCGCTTCAACCTGCCGATGGCTTCCCATCGGCTCTCAGGCGAATCCCATAGCTCGCGATCGACTCCAGCCGTTCGCGCACCCTGGTTTTGCGTAACACGTCGTACCGCATACAGCTTCGCAGACAACGTGCGGGTCAGCATCCGTTGCAGGGCTTTCACCCTTCTCCAGTCGCCTTCCCGCGTCGCCTTCGCAATTCGAATCTGCATCCCTCTCACGTTCCGCTCAACCCGTTGCCAATCTATGGCGTACCAGTTGTCCGGCGCGTGGAAAAGCGCAGATCCGGTCTTTCGACCAGATACTTTCATGCTGCTCTCCTACCTGGAAAAGTCCCCAGACAGAAGGCGCATCTCCCCCAGCGGGGTAGATACACCCCGCTGGGGAACAACAAAACTCAATGCAGGCGCATGCACCTGCATCTGACCAAGTTACAGAGGGTAGTCAGCCGTCTTGCGACGGTAGACCAGACGGAAGTCTGCCCGCTTTCGCGTGGGGTGATGTTCCAACCCCTATCCGAACCATTACAGCCCGGCTTTCGCTTTTTCCGTCCTCCCATACCTGCACAATCAACAGCGTCCCTTGCGGTTCGCCTGCCAGCCTTACTGCGCTGGCAACCATACAGGCTTACCACGTTCCCGGCATGTCACACGACTGACTTAGGTTCTGCCTATTCCCCGGCGGTATCACGAACGACGTAACCCGAGATTCGAGCGGGCTATCCAACCGCATACCTTTTGGTCAGTGCCTATCAGCAGCTTTGGCACACAATGCTAACGAGGTTTATCAGCAGTTCACTTCCGTTAACCCTATCAGCCAGCCTAGCGCCTTACCCCCTTGCTGCTAGGAGTATCCAGACCGCCTCCTCGCGGAACCAATCTGCCCGAAACGTCCGGGGGCTACATTGTCAGAAGAGCTTCACACCCCACCGTTGCCAGTGACGCATGTCTTCCTAGGCTACTGCTGGTCGTACAGCAGGTTCACTACCCTCGTCTTCCAACAAACGAGGTCGAACAATGACACACCGAGCTTTCGCTCGTATCGTTTAGCGAAACCCTTGCCTGACGGCTCGGGAATTGCAAACATCACCCCGCCCTGTCGGCGGAGGTGAAGCCGCTGACCGGGCGGGACCTGACGGTGATCAAGCCCATGCAACAAGGTTCCCGGCTGATTGCTCCGGTTTCCAATTTCGCTACAAAGATGCTTCCCATAGGGTTGCATCTGCTTCCTAAAGTGCGGCCCACAAGGGGACCGCCTGCGGAGGGCATGGTGAGTTACCTCAATAACCCTCTAGTCGATACTCCGTAACGTGGAGCAACCGGACACGAGCGTGCGTGTCGCACCGAATCGCGCATTTTAGCACGCGCCCCCGCCCACGCTTATGTCAGCAGCGAGACCGCGGCAGGGCATCGGAAGCCCGCCGCAGCAAGCTCTGGCAGTCCGCATTGAGGCGGGCCCGCGTGCGTCCTGCGCGGTACAATCGCGGCGTGAACGCGCATAGGGTGCGGACACGCCGTTACCCATCGAAAATGAGCCGTTTTCCTTCCTTTTCAAGGCCGCCGCCCCAGCAGTTCAAGGCGCGCCGCCCGCAGCCGGTCGCCGAGGTGCTCAATCGCACGGACGCGTTCGCGGCCCTGCGCGCGGGCGTCGAGCAGATTGCGGCGTTGGAAAAGGATCTGCGCGCGCTGCTGCCCGACTATCTGGCGACGAGCGTCGAACCCAGCTTTATCAAGGAAGGCGTGCTGGCCCTGTTCGCCGGCCATAACGCGCTGGCGGCGCGGCTGCGGCATCTGGAGCCACGGCTGCTGGCGGATCTGCAGCAGCGCGGCTGGCCCGTGAATTCCCTGCGGATTCGCGTGCGGCCGCAGGCGGTCAAGGAACCGCCGCCGGTCAAACAGGCGCGCATGACGCCGGCTGGCGCCGATGCGCTCCACGCGCTGAGCGAATCGCTGGCACCGTCGCCGTTACAGGAAGCGCTGGCGAAAATGGCGGCCCGGCATCGGAGAAATCGCTAGGCAAAAGAAAAGCGGCCCAACTGGGCCGCTTACTTTTCACGCACTCGCTTCGGAAATTTCACCCGAAGGCGTCAGGCAAAAGCCGTCTGAGTCTCATAGGCAAAACCGCGCGGCGCCTTCTGCGTGTCGTCGAAGGTGACGATTTCGTACGAATCTTCGTGCGCCAGCAGTTCGCGCAGCAGCGCGTTGTTCAGGCCGTGGCCCGATTTGTACGCGTCATACGCTGCCAGCAACGGATGGCCGACCACATACAGGTCGCCGATCGCGTCGAGCATCTTGTGCTTCACGAACTCGTCGTCGTAGCGCAGGCCGTCGTTGTTCAGAATGCGGTATTCGTCCAGCACGATCGCGTTGTCCATGCTGCCGCCACGCGCCAGACCCAGTTCGCGCATCATTTCCACTTCATGCGCAAAACCAAAGGTGCGAGCACGCGCGATTTCGCGCACGTACGACGTATTGGCAAAATCCACTTCCAACGCCTGACCGGTTTTATCCACAGCCGGGTGACGGAAATCGATCGTAAATTTGAGCTTGAAACCGAAATACGGGTCGAGACGCGCGAACTTATCGCCGTCACGAATTTCGACCGGCTTGGTGACCTTGATGAATTTCTTCGCCGCGTTCTGCTCTTCAATACCGGCAGACTGAATCAGAAACACGAAAGAACCGGCGCTGCCGTCCATGATCGGAATTTCTTCGGCGGTGACGTCGACATAAAGATTGTCGATGCCGAGACCGGCGCAGGCGGACATCAGATGCTCGATGGTCGAGACGCGCGCGCCGTCCTTCTGCAACACGGAAGCCAGACGCGTATCGCCAATCGCCATCGCCGAAGCGGGAATGTCCACCGGCGTGGCCAGATCCACGCGCGAAAACACGATGCCCGTGTCCGGCCCGGCCGGACGGAGCGTCAGTTCGACTTTGCGGCCCGAGTGCAGGCCGATGCCGACCGTCTTGACGATTTGTTTGATAGTGCGCTGCTTCAGCATGGTGATCTTCTATTCGATTGAAAATCCCAATCGGGACTTTTTATTCCATAGCGCGAATTATACTCCAATACCCTAAGAAGCGTCTTTTCGCGGAACGTATCAATCTGTTTCGCTGCATTACCCTTGGGCGTCCGTCAGGGAAAGCGTGACGGGCCGATGCCCCGGAACGGAGGCGTTTCCGGTCATCGGCCCGCGTAACGGCCTGTCACAAAAGCGTCTTATCGACCGTTGCCCTGGCACAACGCGCGAACCGCGTGTGCCTGTGGCGAAGGCCACGACGCCAGCGTGCCTAGCTCAACGTAGCGAGAATACTCCCTGCATCGCTGACTTCGAATTTGCCGGCAGCCTCGACGTTCAACGTCTTGACCACGCCGTCGTCGACCACCATCGCGTAGCGCTGGGAACGGATTCCCATGCCGCGCGCCGACAAATCCTGCTCGAGACCGAGCGCTCGCGTGAAAGCCGCACTGCCGTCCGCCATCATGCGCACCTTGCCCGAGGCGTGCTGATCGCGTCCCCACGCGCCCATTACGAACGCGTCGTTGACGGACACGCACCAGATCTCGTCGATGCCAAGAGCGCGCAACTGCTCGGCGTGCTCGACATAACCCGGTACATGTTTGGCCGAACAGGTGGGCGTGAACGCGCCGGGCAATCCGAAGATCACCACACGCTTGCCCGCCGTCTGCTCGCGCACGTCGAAGCTGTTAGGCCCGATCGTGCAGCCCGCCCGCTCGTCTTCGATCAACTCGAAGAGCGTCGCGTCGGGCAGCTTGTCACCTGCCTGAATCATGCTCAGTCCTTTGCATCGATGCGAAGCACGCTCGCACGTCGTCGTGTCGCAGTGAAAAATCCGGCGTGGGCACCAACCACTTCACGCTCCGCCGTCCGGCGACGGTCGCCCACTCCGCTTCGCGAATCCGAAGAGGGCAGTTGTCCTTATCGCGAATCCTCAACGATACGCGACTTGTTCGCCGTTCACCCGCCACGCTCGTGCATTCGTCCGCCAGCGCCAGAATCGGCGCCGCAACGAAAGCCTGCCCGTGCGCTCAGTCCGCCTGCTTGCGCAGGAATGCCGGAATGTCGTACGTGTCGACGCCCTTTTCCTGCAGCGCCTGCACATGCGAAGCGGCCGTATCGCGCGACGTGCGCCACACTGCCGGCGTATCCAGCGCGCCGTAATCGGCGGTGCTGGCGTGCGACGACTGCGGTGCGTAGGCAGCGTGTGCGCTGATCGGCTGGTTGTCGGTGCCGGTGCGCAGCAGCGTCATCGGTGCCGATTGCTGCTTCTTCGCCGCGCGGCCCAGACCCGTTGCCACGACCGTTACGCGCAGCGCGTCGCCCATTGCATCGTCGTACACTGCGCCGAAAATCACGGTTGCGTCTTCCGCAGCGTAGCTTTTGATCGTGTTCATCACTTCGCGCGTTTCCGACAGACGCAGCGAACGGCTCGACGTGATGTTCACGAGCACGCCACGCGCGCCCGACAGATCCACACCTTCCAGGAGCGGGCTTGCAACAGCCTGCTCAGCAGCGAGGCGTGCGCGATCGACGCCGGCAACAGTCGCCGTGCCCATCATCGCCTTGCCCTGTTCGCCCATCACCGTCTTCACGTCTTCGAAGTCGACGTTCACCAGACCGTCGACGTTGATGATTTCCGCGATGCCGGCAACTGCGTTGTTCAGAACGTCGTCTGCGCACTGGAAGCACTTGTCCATCTCGGCGTCATCGCCCATCACCTCGAACAGCTTGTCGTTCAGAACGACGATCAGCGAGTCGACGTGATCCTCCAGTTGCTGCGAACCGGCTTCTGCCACGCGCATCCGCTTGCCGCCTTCGAATTCGAACGGCTTGCTGACGACGCCAACGGTCAAGATACCCATTTCCTTGGCGATCTGTGCGACCACGGGTGCCGCGCCCGTGCCCGTGCCGCCGCCCATGCCGGCCGTGATGAAGACCATGTGCGCGCCGCGCAGTGCGTCGGCGATGCGCTCACGTGCTTCTTCCGCTGCGGCGCGGCCCATTTCCGGCTTGGCGCCGGCGCCCAGACCCGTGTTGCCGAGCTGGATCACCGCGGTGGCGCGCGAACGCGACAAAGCCTGCGCGTCCGTGTTCATCACGATGAAGTCGACGCCTTGCACGCCTTTGTTGATCATGTGCTGAACAGCATTGCCGCCAGCGCCACCTACTCCGACCACCTTGATGATGGTGCCGTTCGTTTCGGTTTCCAGCATTTGGAAATCCATGATGCCTCCGTCAAGATAAAAATTTACAGCCACTTCGGCCGTTATTCGGCAGGAGATCGGGCAACCCCCTGTCGCGCGCCGGCCGCCGGCACCAGCGCGTATTTTGAAACTCGTTCGACAACCCGTTCTGTGCAGCGGTGCTACGAATGCTTTAGAAATTGCCGAGGAACCAGTCCTTCATGCGCGTGAACACCTGTCCCATCGAGCCCGACTGCACCGCGACCTTGCGGCCGCGCATGCGCTGCGAGCGTCCTTCGACAAGCAGGCCCATCGCCGTCGAGTAGCGCGGATTGCGCACTACGTCGGCGAGACCGCCCGCGTATTCCGGCACGCCGATACGCACCGGCTTCAGGAAAATGTCCTCGCCCAGTTCGACCATGCCGAGCATCATCGACGCGCCGCCGGTCAGCACCACGCCGGAGCTCAGCAGTTCCTCGTAACCCGACTCGCGCACCACCTGCTGCACGAGCGAAAACAGTTCTTCGACACGCGGCTCGACCACCGCCGCCAGCGCCTGGCGCGACAACGTACGCGGGCCGCGCTCGCCGAGACCCGGCACTTCGATCATCTCGTCCGGATCGGCAAGCGCCTGCTTGGCGATGCCGTAATCGACCTTGATGTCTTCGGCATCCGGCGTCGGCGTGCGCAACGCCATCGCGATGTCGCTCGTGATCTGGTCGCCGGCGATCGGAATTACCGCCGTATGGCGGATCGCGCCTTCGCTGAAAATCGCGATGTCCGTCGTGCCGCCGCCGATATCGACCAGCACCACGCCGAGTTCTTTTTCGTCTTCCGTCAGCACCGCCAGCGACGACGCCAGCGGCTGCAGAATCAGATCGTTCACTTCGAGCCCGCAACGGCGCACGCACTTCACGATGTTCTGCGCCGCGCTCACCGCGCCGGTAACGATATGCACCTTCACTTCGAGACGAATGCCGCTCATGCCGATCGGCTCGCGCACATCTTCCTGACCGTCGATGATGAATTCCTGCGTCAGGATATGCAGCACCTGCTGGTCGGTCGGGATGTTGATCGCCTTCGCCGTTTCGATCACGCGCGCCACGTCCGCCTGCGTGACTTCCTTCTCCTTGATCGCCACCATGCCGCTCGAATTGAAGCTGCGGATATGGCTGCCGGCAATCCCGGTAAATACGTTGGTGATCTTGCAGTCGGCCATCAGTTCGGCTTCTTCGAGCGCGCGCTGAATGGACTGCACGGTGGCCTCGATATTCACCACCACGCCTTTCTTGAGCCCCTTTGATTCGCTCTGGCCGAGGCCGATCACCTCGTAGTGACCTTCGCCCTTCAACTCGGCGACGATGGCCACGACCTTCGACGTCCCAATGTCGAGGGCGACCAGCAGATCTTTATAGTCTTTACTCATAGCGTGCTCATTGCGTGTGATGTCCGTTTACTTCTTGCCCTTGTCGGGTTCGGTGATAAAGCGCATCCCTGCCGCGCGAATCGCGAAACCGTTCGGATAGCGCAAGTCCGCATACTCGATATCCTTTCCCCAACGTTGCGTCACCGCGCTCCACGCCGCGCTCAGACGTTTGCTCCGATCGAGCAGCGTGTCCTGATTGCGTTCGCGCCCAAGTTCCACCTGCGTGCCGTTCGAGAGCTTCACCGTCCACGCATAGCGCGGCGACAGCGTCACTTCTTCAGGCGTCGCGCCCAACGGCGCAAACCATTTCTGGAAGTCGTGATAACGCGCGACCACCTCTTTTGCCGTACCGTCCGGACCGTCGAACGCCGGCAGGTCTTCTTCGAGCTCGCCCTGGTTCGCGGTGAACAGCTCGCCGTCGACGCTCACGAGCTGATCGCTGCCCCACGTCCCCAGCGGTTTGTACTCTTCCAGCGTGACAGCCAGTGCATTCGGCCAGACGCGCCGCACGCTCGCATGACGCACCCACGGCATCTGCTCGAATGCTTGACGCGCCACGTCGAGATCCACCGTAAAAAAGTTGCCCTTCAAGCGCCCAACCACACCTGCACGCACCGTCGGCGAATTGATGTGCTCGGTATCGCCGTCGATCTGAATTTCGCGCAGCGCGAAATTCGGGCGCTGGATCAGCCAGTAACCGCCAGCCGCCAGCAGCACGAGCACCAGCAACGCATGCAATGCGTTGGCGGTGAAATTGAGCTGGCGAACGTTGTTCCACATGGTGTTGCTTTCGGGTCGCCCCGGTTAGTCCCGCAATTAGTCCTTCAGCGTCAGCGCCAACACGCCGACAACCAGTTCCTGATAGCTGATGCCCACCGCGCGCGCCGCTTTCGGCGGCAGCGAGTGATCGGTCATGCCAGGCGCCGTGTTCACTTCCAGGAAATACGGGTTGCCGTCTGCGTCGAGCATGAAATCCGCGCGGCCCCAGTCGGTGCAGCCGAGCACGTCGAACGCACGGCGCGCCAGCACTTTCAGGCGCGCTTCCTCGTCCGCCGCCAGACCGCACGGAATCAGGTACTGCGTGTCGTTCGCGATGTACTTCGCGTGATAGTCGTAAAACTCGCCGGCCGGCACGATGCGAATCACCGGCAGATCCAGATTGCCGGCGATGCACGCGGTGTATTCGCCGCCGCCTTCAACGCTCTTTTCGACCACCACGATCTTGTCGTACTTGACCGCTTCGATCAGCGCGGCCGGGAGTGCGTCGGCGCTCTTCACCTTGATCACCGCGACGCTCGAACCTTCGCTCGCCGGCTTCACGAAAAGCGGCAAGCCGAGCTTCGCGACGATCTCTTTCGAGCGCGCTTCGTAGTCGTCGCCGCGCAGCACGGCTTCGAACGGCGGCGTCGGAATGCCGAGTTGCTGCCATACGAGCTTGGTGCGGAATTTATCCAGACCGAGCGCCGAGCCGAGCACGCCGCTACCCGTGTACTTGATGCCGTAAAAGTCGAGCGCGCCCTGAATCTGGCCGTTCTCGCCGTAACCGCCATGCAGCGCGTTGAACGCGCGCACGAAGCCTTCTTCCTTCAATGCGGCGAGCGGACGCTCGGCCGGATCGAACGGATGCGCGTCGACGCCGGCGTCGCGCAAACCTTGCAGTACCAGGCGGCCGGAGTTGAGCGATACCTCGCGCTCGGCGGAATTGCCGCCGAGGAGTACTGCCACTTTGCCGAATTGTTTCGGGTCAATACTGCTCATCTCACACCTTCGTTTCCTGCGCGAGGCGACCCGGCACACCGCCGATCGAACCCGCGCCCATCGTGATCACCACATCGCCGTCGCGCACCACTGCTGAGAGCGCGTCCGGCACTTCATCCACCGTATCGACAAATACCGGCTCGACCTTGCCCGCCACCCGCAGCGCACGCGCCAATGCACGGCCGTCCGCGGCGACGATCGGCGACTCGCCGGCCGAATAGACTTCGGTCAGCACGAGCGCGTCGACGGTCGACAGCACTTTCACAAAATCCTCGAAGCAATCACGCGTACGCGTGAAGCGGTGCGGCTGGAATGCCAGCACCAGACGACGCCCCGGAAATGCGCCGCGCGCCGCCGCCACCGTGGCCGCCATTTCGACCGGATGATGACCGTAGTCGTCCACCAGCGTGTAGGCGCCGCTCGCTTTGCCTTCGCTTAGGACAGGCACTTCGCCGTAGCGCTGGAAGCGTCGGCCCACGCCGTTGAAATCCGCCAGCGCTCGCTGGATATCGGCATCTTTCACTTCAAGTTCAGTCGCAATTGCAATCGCGGCCAAAGCGTTCTGCACGTTGTGCTCGCCCGGCAGGTTCAAGACGATGTCGATCGGCGCCGCGTCTTCGCGCATGGCCGTGAAATGCATCTTGCCGTCGTGCGCTTTTACGTTGACCGCGCGCACCTGCGCATCCGGCGCGAAACCGTAGCGAATGATCGGCTTCGACACGAACGGCAGAATTTCCTTCACGTTCGGATCGTCCACGCACAGCACCGCGATACCGTAGAACGGCAGACGGTGCGTGAATTCGATGAACGCCTGCTTGAGCCGCGCGAAGTCGTGGCCGTAGGTGTCCATGTGATCGGCGTCGATGTTCGTGATGACTTCGATCACCGGGAACAGATTCAGGAACGACGCATCCGACTCGTCGGCTTCCGCGACGATGAAGTCGCCCGTGCCGAGCCGCGCGTTCGCGCCCGCGCTGATCAGCCGGCCACCGATCACGAAAGTCGGATCCAGCCCGCCCGCTGCCAGCACGCTCGCCACCAGCGAAGTGGTCGTGGTCTTGCCGTGCGTGCCGGCGATCGCGATGCCTTGTTTCAGGCGCATCAGTTCCGCGAGCATCACTGCGCGCGGCACGATCGGAATGCGGCGATGACGCGCGGCCAGCACTTCCGGATTGTCGCTACGCACTGCCGTGGAAACGACCACCGCGTTCGCGCCTTCGATGTTCTCCGCCGCGTGACCGATCGCGATCCGCGCGCCGAGTGCGGCGAGGCGATCGGTGATCGCGTTGCTCGTGAGATCCGAGCCGCTCACCTGATAGCCGAGATTGACCAGCACCTCCGCGATGCCGCTCATGCCGACACCGCCGATGCCGACAAAGTGAATGTGTTTGACGATGTGTTTCATTGCTTTCCTTCTGGGCTCGCGCCCGAAATCGAACCCGCCACGGTCGCGCAAATCTGCGCGACCTGTTCAGTGGCGTCGGGTTTCGCGAGCGAGCGCGAACGCTCCGCCATCTCCGCGAGGGTCTCTCGCGTCTGGCTGCGCAACCAGTCAGCGAGGGTTTCCGCCGACAGATCGCGTTGCTGCACGACCAGCGCCGCGCCGTTGTCGGCGAGGAACGCTGCATTAGTGGTTTGGTGATCGTCTACTGCATACGGGAACGGCACGAAGAACGCCGCCACGCCTACTGCTGAAATCTCGGATACCGTCATCGCGCCAGACCGGCAAATCACCAGGTCCGCGTTCGCATAGGCACTCGTCATGTCGTCGATGAACGGCACGAGTTCGACGTCAGCGCCTGCTTGCAGACCTGCTGCCGCGTAGTTCTCGCGCAGCGCTTCGATATGCTTCGCGCCCGCCTGATGCACGATGCGCGGACGCTCGTTCGGCGCGAGCAAAGCCACCGCACGCGGCACGACTTCATTCAACGCCGCCGCTCCCAGACTGCCGCCCACGACCAGCACATTCAGCGGACCGCTGCGTTGCGCGTAGCGTGCTTTGGGTGCAATTGCGCGCGCAAGTTCCTCACGAATCGGATTTCCCGTCCATTCACCGTGCGGCAATGCATTCGGAAATGCAACCAGCACGCGTTTGGCGACCTTCGCGAGCACCTTGTTCGCGAGACCCGCAATCGAATTCTGTTCATGCAACACCAGCGGACGGCCGCTCAGCGCTGTCATCAAGCCGGCTGGAAACGTGATGTAACCGCCCATGCCAAGCACGACGTCGGGTTTCACGCGACGCAGTACGGAGAGACTTTGCGTGCAGGCACGCAAGAGATTGACCGGCAGCATCAGCTTGGTTTTCAAGCCCTTGCCGCGCAGGCCGCCGAAGCGCACGTATTCCATCGGGATGCCGTGCTTCGGCACCAGCGTCGCTTCCATGCCCGCGGGATTGCCGAGCCATACGACCTTCCACCCCCACGCCTGCATCAGATGAGCGACCGCGAGCCCCGGGAACACGTGTCCCCCGGTGCCACCGGCCATCACCATCAGCGTGCGTTGCGGCAGAGCGGTCATACTTTCCCTCCGCGCATGAGCACCCTGTTCTCGTAATCGACACGCATCAACACAGCGACGGCAACGCAGTTCAGCACAATGCCCGAGCCGCCGTAACTGACGAGCGGCAACGTAAGGCCCTTCGTGGGCAGCAAGCCGAGGTTCACGCCCATGTTGATGAAGGTCTGCGCGCCGAACCAGATGCCGACGCCCTTCGCGACCAGGCCGGCGAACGTGCGATCGAGTGCGAGCGCCTGACGGCCGATCTCGAACGAGCGGCGCACGATCCAGTAGAACATCAGGATCACGACCAGCACGCCGACAAAACCCAGCTCCTCGCCGATCACCGCGAGGATGAAGTCGGTATGCGCTTCCGGCAGATAGTTGAGTTTCTCGACGCTGCCGCCAAGACCCACGCCGAACCACTCCCCACGCCCGAACGCGATCAGCGAGTGCGTCAATTGATAAGCCTTGCCCTGCGCGTAACGGTCGTCCCACGGATCGAGATACGCGAAAATCCGTTCACGACGCCACGGCGACGCCCACACCAGCAAACTGAACGTGCCGACCGCGGTTGCCACCAGGCCGCCGAACAGCTTGCCGTTCACGCCGCCGAGAAACAGCACGCCCATCGCGATCGCCGCGATCACCATGAACGCGCCCATGTCCGGCTCGAGCAGCAGCAACGCGCCGACGAGACCCACCGCAACCGCCATCGGCAAAAAGCCTTTGGCGAAGCTGTGCATGTATTCCTGCTTGCGCACCGTGTAGTTCGCCGCGTAGATCGTCACCGCGAGCTTCATGATTTCCGACGGCTGCATGTTCGTGATGCCGAGCGGAATCCAGCGACGCGCGCCGTTCACGCCCTTGCCGACGTGCGGGATCAACACGATCACCAGCGCGACCAGCGAAATCAGAAACAGCTTCGGCGCGTACTTGTCCCACGTCGCGATCGGAATGCGGAACGACACGATACCGATCACCGAACCCATCACCACGAAGACGATCTGGCGCACGAGGAACGCGTAGTCGCGGTACGACGCGTACTTGGGCGAATCCGGCATGGCGATGGACGCCGAATACACCATCACGACACCGAGCCCGAGCAGCGCGACGACCACCCACAGCAGCGAGTGATCGTAGTCGAGCATGCGCGAGCGCAGCGGACGCACGCCGTTGACGGCGCTCGCGAGACCACTGCCGCCCGTGCGGCCGCCGACGCGAGCCGCGCCGCCCGAACCACCCGCGTCGCCGCCAGCGGCCTGACGCGAACCGAAACGTTCCGACCAGCTCATATCGTCGTCCCCCGTTCGGCCGCGATGTCTTCTACCGTGCTGCGGAATACCGCGGCGCGGTGCGCGTAACCTTTGAACATGTCGAAGCTCGCGCAAGCCGGTGACAGCAGCACGGCATCGCCCGGTTCCGCAAGCGCGGTTGCCGCGCGCGTCGCTTCTTCGAGCGTGGCGTGATCCGTCATGGCGATGCCAGTGTCTTCCAGCGCGGCGCGAATCAGCGGCGCGTCACGGCCGATCAGCATCACGGCGCGGCACCAGCGCATGACCGGCGCGGCCAGCGGTTCAAAATCCTGGCCCTTGCCGTCGCCGCCGGCAATCAGCACGATGCGCTGCGCGAGCCCGTCGAGCGCGGCAACCGTCGCGCCGACATTGGTGCCCTTGCTGTCGTCAACGTAGTCGATACCGTCGATCGATGCGATCAGTTCCACGCGATGCGGTTCGCCACGATATTCGCGCAGTCCGTGCAACAGCGGCGCGCCCGGCAGACCGATTGCGCGTGTAAGCGCGTAAGCGGCGAGTGCGTTGGCGGCGTTGTGCAGGCCGCGAATACGCAAGGCGTCCGCGGGCATCAAGCGTTTCAGTGCGATATTCGGCGGCGTAACCACTTCGTTCTTGCGACGGCGCTTCGGCACCGGTTCGTCGCTGGCGTCGCGATCGTGCGCCTGCACGAGCCAGATCATGCCGTTGTCGCGCAGCAGACCGTAGTCGCCGTCGTTTTTCGGCTCGGTAACGCCGAACGTGACCATCTCGGCTTCGCTGTCTTCCGCGGGCGCCAGCTTCATGACGCGCGAGTCGTCGCGATTCAGCACGCGCACAGTCTGCGCACCAAAGATGCGGCCCTTCGCGGCGGCGTAAGCGTCCAAACCGCCGTGCCAGTCCAGATGATCCTGGGTGATGTTCAGCACGACCGCCGCATCCGGCGAAAACGTGTGCGCGGTTTCCAACTGGAAGCTCGACAGTTCGAGCACCCACACGTCGGGCAACGCGGTGTTGTCGATCGCTTCCGAGAGTTTGTCGAGCAGCGCCGGGCTAATGTTGCCGGCCACCGCGACCTTCTTGCCGGCGCGCTCGCACAACAAGCCCGTCAGGCTCGTGGTCGTGGTCTTGCCGTTGGTGCCGGTAATCGCGATGACCTTCGGCGCGTAGCCGCTTTCGCCGAGCGTCTTCAGCGCTTGCGAAAAGAGTTCGAGTTCGCCCCACACGGGAATGCCCTGCTCGCGCGCCGCCGAGATCAGCGGCACCAGATCGGCGGCAAGCGGCGACAAACCCGGGCTGATGGCGACGAGTTCGACACCTTCGAGCAACACCGGCGAAAACGGGCCGCCGACGAATGCGGCGTCGATGCCGTGCGCTTCCAGCGCGGGCAGGTTCGGCGGCACTTCGCGCGTATCGGCCACACGCAGCCGACAGCCGTGCCGCGCGCACCAGCGCGCCATAGCGAGACCGGATTCACCCAGTCCCAGCACGAGCACCATCGGCTTTTGCCGATCCCGAAACTTCTCGCCGAACATCGCCTGCTTCCTTAATGACCTGCTGCTTAACGCAGTTTGAGCGTGGACAAACCAAAGAGACACAACATCAACGTGATGATCCAGAAGCGCACGACCACCTGCGTTTCTTTCCACCCCGACAATTCGAAATGGTGATGCAGCGGCGCCATCTTGAAGAGACGCCGCCCTTCGCCGAAACGGCGCTTGGTGAACTTGAACCAGGTGACCTGCAACATCACGGAGAGCGTCTCAGCGACGAAAATGCCGCCCATGATGAAGAGCACGATTTCCTGACGCACGATCACCGCTACCGTGCCGAGCGCGCCGCCGAGCGCGAGCGCGCCGACGTCGCCCATGAACATCTGCGCCGGGTGCGTGTTGAACCAGAGGAACGCGAGTCCTGCCCCGCCCATCGCCGAACAGAAGATCAGCAATTCGCCGGCACCGGCGATATGCGGAAACAGCAGGTATTTCGAGTAGACCGAGCTGCCCATCACGTAAGCGAACACACCGAGCGACGCGCCGACCAGCACGACCGGCATGATCACGAGGCCGTCGAGGCCATCGGTGAGATTGACCGCGTTGCTCGCGCCGACGATCACCAGATACGTCAGCACGATGAAGCCCCACACGCCGAGCGGATAGCTGATCGATTTGACGAACGGCAGCATCAGGTCGGCGCGCGCCGGCAAGCCCATCGAGAGGCCACTCCTCACCCACGCCATGAACAGGTCGAACACGCGCACATTGCTCGCTTCGGACACGCTGAAGGCCAGATAAACCGCCGCGAACAGGCCGATCACCGACTGCCAGAAATACTTTTCACGCGACGACATACCGCGCGGGTCCTTGTAGACCACCTTGCGGTAATCGTCGACCCAGCCGATCACACCGAAACCGAACGTGACAAGGATCACGATCCAGATGAAGCGATTGGTCAGATCCGCCCACAAAAGCGTAGCCACGGCGATGCCGAGCAGAATCAGCACGCCGCCCATGGTCGGCGTGCCGGATTTCACGAGGTGAGTTTGCGGGCCATCTTTACGAACAGCCTGACCGACCTTCATGGCGGTCAGCTTGCGAATCACCGCCGGGCCGCAGACGAGCCCGATCAGCAGCGCGGTGATGGTCGCCATCACCGCACGGAAAGTCAGATAACTGAACACGCGCAAGAAGCTTGCGTCATTCTGCAGCCATTGCGCCAGCGCCAGTAGCATGCTTCGGTCCTTCTATTTCAATGTGCGGCGGGCGTACTGCCCGCTGCGTTGGGTTGTGGACTCGTTACGGCGTCCACCACGCGCTCCATCTGCATGAAGCGCGAGCCTTTCACGAGAAGCGTTGCGGCAGGACCGAAAGCGGCCTGCTGCAATTGCGCGACCAGCGTGCCGATATCGGCGACGTGATGCGCGTTCGCGCCATATGCGGCGCAGGCATCGCGCGAGGCGTCGCCCATTGCGTACAGCGCATCGATACCGCGTTCCTTGGCGTAAGCGCCGATTTCGCGGTGGAACGCCGGACCGTTGTCGCCGACTTCGCCCATGTCGCCCATCACCAGCACGCGCGGCGCGGCGCGTGAGGCGAGCACGTCGATCGCGGCGCGCATCGAATCGGGGTTGGCGTTATAGGTGTCGTCGATGACGGTGGCGCCAGCGAGCGTGCCGAGCACAGCTTGCTTCACCTGCAAGCGGCCCTTCACGGCGCCGAACGATTCGAGACCGCGCTTGATGGCGTCGAGCGATACGCCCGCAGCCAAAGCTGCTGACGTTGCGGCCAGTGCGTTGTGCGCGTTGTGGTCGCCGAGCACTTGCAGCGTGACTTCGATGTGGCCTTGCGGCGTGTCGATGCTCAGGACGTTGTCGGCGAACGTGCCTTTTACTGCGGCTTCGGTGATGCGCTCGGCGGTGTTCAGCGCGAAGTCCATGATGCGGCTGCCGGTTGCGGCCACGCGCCAGATGCTCGCGTAGGCGTCGTCGGCCGGGAACACCGCGACGCCTTCCGGGGTCAGCGCGTGAATCACGCTCGCATGTTCGAGCGCGACCGCTTCGACCGTCGCCATGAACTCCTGATGCTCGCGCTGCGCGTTGTTCACCACGGCGACCGTCGGCTCAGCGATTTTCGCGAGCTCCGAGGTTTCGCCCGGATGGTTCATGCCGAGTTCGACTACCGCCAGTTGATGTGCTGCGTGCAGACGGAACAGCGTGAGCGGCAAGCCAATGTCGTTGTTGAAGTTGCCCGCGGTCGCGAGACGCGCGTCGGCGCCAACCGCGGCGGCGAAGATCGACGCGATCATTTCCTTGACCGTGGTCTTGCCGTTGCTGCCCGTCACGGCGACGAGCGGCACGCTGAACTTGCGGCGCCAGCCGCGTGCGAGCGCGCCGAGACCCACGCGCGTGTCCGTGACTTTGAGCGCCGGCACAGTCCAGTCTTGCGGCGTGCGCGTGACGAGAACGGCCGTCACATTGCGCGCGGCGACGTCCGGCAGAAAGTCGTGGGCGTCGAAGCGGTCGCCCTTGATCGCGACGAACAGATCGCCGGGACCCGCGCTGCGGCTGTCGGTTGAGACGCGTTCGAACGTGACGCTCTCGTCGCCGATAACGGTTGCGCCGGAGATCAGCGCGGCGGCCTCACGCAGCGAGAACATATTCATTCGCCACCTCCGCGTGCGTGCGTCGCGCGTGCGGCCAGCGCGAGGCGAGCGTGGTCCTGATCGGAGAAAGCGCGTTTCTTGCCCATGATTTCCTGTGTTGCTTCGTGCCCCTTGCCGGCCAGCACGATGACGTCTTCGCGCGCTGCGCTGCGGATCGCTTGCAGGATCGCGCTCGCGCGGTCCTCGATACGGCGCGCCTTCGACGCGTCTTTCATTCCAGCCGCGATCTGCTCGATGATGGCTTGCGGATCTTCGCTGCGCGGGTTGTCGCTGGTCACTACGACGCCGTCGGCGATTTTCTCGGCGATCGCGCCCATCAACGGACGCTTGGTGGCGTCGCGGTCACCGCCGCAGCCGAACATGCAGATCAGTTCGCCGCCGCGCGCGGCGGCCATCGGGCGCAACGCTTCGAGTGTTTTTTCCAGCGCGTCCGGCGTGTGCGCGTAATCGATCACGACGAGCGGTTCGTCGTTCTGCAAGCGGCCACCGAGACGCTGCATGCGGCCGTTCACCGATTCGAGCTTCGCGAGTTCGGCCACGGCGGCGTTGAATGGGACGTCGGCGGCGAGCAATGCGCCCAGCACGCCGAGGAGATTGCTCACGTTGAACGCGCCGAGCGTTTGCACTTCGACTTCGGCATCGCCCCAATCCGAGGTGCTCAGATGGAACGCCGTACCCGTGGCGGTGGCGCGCACGTTTGAAGCGAGCAGAAGCGCGTCGGCTTGCGGCGCGTCTTGCAGTGTGTCGTCGAGCCCGTAGGCGATCGTGCGTGCATGGCCTTGCGTGCTCGCGAGCAAGCGGCGGCCAGCGGCATCGTCGCGATTGATCACGGCCGCGCGCAGGTCCGGCCACGCGAACAGACGCGCTTTGGCGGCTTCGTAGGCTTCGAACGTGTGGTGATAGTCGAGATGGTCTTGCGTGAGATTCGTGAATACGGCGATGTCGAATGCCGTGCCGTTCACGCGCCCCTGATGCAGCGCGTGCGACGACACTTCCATGGCCACCGCCTGCGCGCCCGCGTCGCGCAACTGCGCGAGACTGCGCTGCAATTGCGGCGCGTCGGGCGTAGTAAAGCCGGTGTGCACCAGGTGGCCTGGCAAGCCGGTGCCGAGCGTGCCGATGATCGCGCAGCGCGTGCCGAGCGCCGTCAGCGCCGCCGAGATCCACTGGCTGCACGAGGTCTTGCCGTTCGTGCCGGTGACGCCAAGCGTCAGCATGCTGTCGCTCGGATCGTTGTACCAGCCGCTCGCGATCGAACCCGCAAGTTCGTTCAACGCCGGCACGGCCAGCGTGTTCGACGGATCGATTGCGCCGCTGAAGCCTTCGGGCTGAACCAGCACGGCAGCGGCGCCACGTTCGATCGCGCCGTCGATGAACGGACGGTTGTCCGCGCCATCCACGGCGTAGGCGAAAAACGCGTCGCCGGCCGCGAGCGAGCGCGTGTCGGCGTGCAGATGCGCGCCTGGCTGCACGTGAGCATGCAGCCAGGCGAGCGCGTCGGCGATCTGCCGCTGGGCGGGATGCTGCTTCCGCAACCTGCTCATCGCACGACTCCCGGATGGCTTTTCGCGTTCGCGGAAATCGTCATCTTCTTCGCGCCGGCGCTGGTGGAGAGTTTCTTGGCCGTAGCTGGCGTGGCCGGCGCGGTCGGCGCGGCCGGTGCCGAATCGTCCGACACCACCATTTGCTTGACCGGCATGTCCGGCGGCACATTCAACGAGCGCAGCGTGTCGCCGACGATGCTCGAGAACACCGGGCCCGACACCTGACCGCCGAAGTGGCTGCCCGCCGTCGGTTCGTCGACCGAGACGGCGACGACGATGCGCGGATTCGGCATCGGCGCCATGCCGACGAACGAAGCGCGATATTTTGAGTGGTCGTAGCCGTGTGCGCCGTGCTTATACGCCGTACCGCTCTTGCCGCCGACGCGATAACCCGGCACCGCCGCATCCGGCGACGTGCCGCCCGGCGCCGTGACGGTTTCGAGCATTGCGCGCACCTGGCGTGCGGTGGTCGGCGCGAAGATCTGCGGACCGGTGGCCGGCTGATCGCCAGGCGTACGGAAAATCGACACCGGCATGATCTCGCCGTCATGGGCGATCGCGGTGTAAGCGCGGCCCAACTGGAACAGCGACACCGACAGGCCGTAGCCGTACGACATGGTGGCCTGCTCGATGCGGCGCCAGCCCTTCCACGGGCGCAGGCGGCCGGCCGCCGCGCCCGGGAAACCGACCTTCGGCGCCTGGCCGAGACCGATGCTCGTGTACATGTTCCACATCTCTTCGGGCTTGAGCTGCATGGCGATCTTGGTCGCGCCGATGTTGCTCGACTTCTGGATCACGCCGCCCACGGTCAGCACGCCGAACGCGCTGTCGTCGGTAATCGGCGCACCGTCAAGCACGAAGCGGCCGCCGCCTGTATCAACCAGTGTAGTCGGCGTGACGCGGTGCAGATCGAGCGCGAGCGAGACCGTGAACGGCTTCATGATCGAGCCGGGCTCGAACGTGTCGGTCAGGATGCGATTGCGCAACTGATCGCCGGTCAGGTGTGAACGGTCGTTCGGGTTGTAGGTCGGGTAATTGACGAGCGCCAGCACTTCGCCGGTGCGCACGTCGATCACCATGGCCGCGCCGGCCTTCGCCTTGAATTTCTCGACGGCCGCCTTCAGGTTCGTATAGGCGATGTACTGAATCTTGCTGTCGATCGAGAGATCCACGTCCTGGCCGTTGTGCGGCACGACCTGCTCGTCCACGTCTTCGATGATGTGGCCCATGCGGTCCTTGATCACGCGGCGGCTGCCCGACATGCCGGCGAGCAGTTTCTGGTCGCCGAGTTCGACGCCTTCCTGGCCTTCGTCCTCCACATTGGTGAAGCCGATCAGGTGGGCCGTGATCTCGCCTTCCGGATAGAAGCGCTTGTACTCGTCGCGCGCGTAAATGCCGGGAATCTCCAGCGCGGCGACCTTTGCGGCGACGTCAACCGGCACCTGGCGCTTTACGTAGACGAAGGTCTTGTCTTCCGAGAGCTTGGCGCGCAGCTCCTTATTAGTCATGCCGAGCAGTTTGCCGAGCGACGTCAGCTTGTCCGCGCCAAGGTCGTCAGGCACCGATTCGGGAATCGCCCAGATCGCGCGCACCGGCAGACTCGTGGCGAGCACGAGACCGTTGCGGTCGAGAATCTTGCCGCGCGTGGCCGGCAGTTCGAGCCGGCGCTGATAGCGGATTTCGCCCTGCTTCAGATAGAAAGCGTTGCCCGGGCCCTGAATCCAGAACGCGCGCGCGGTGAGCGCGACGAACGCCATGAACAGCATGAACACGACGAGCTTGGAGCGCCACATCGGCAGGCGCACCGAGAGGATTGGATTGGCCGAGAAGGCCACGCTCTTACGAGTCGACGATTTTTTCATCGCACGCCTCCGCGACGGGTCGCCGCCGGCGCCGATGCCGGGCCGGAGGTCGGAATCGGTGCGTCCTGGGCTTTCGCCGCGCCCGGGTCGAGTGTGAGGTACTGGGTGCGGCCGGTGGTGACCGATTGCATCTTCAGGGAATCAGTGGCGATAGTCTCGATGCGCGACGTTTTCGACAACGCGCTCTGCTGATATTGAAGCTGCGAGTAATCCTGCTGCAGCTGGCGCTCCTGCGATTGGGCGCGCTGCAACTGGATAAAGATCTGGCGCTGCTGATTGGTAGCGTTGACGACGGACAGAGCGCAGCCCATCACGATGATCAGCAGGAAGATGTTGAGACGATTCATGGTGCGATCCGCTCCGCCACACGCATCACGGCAGAACGGGCGCGCGGATTCGCGGCGACTTCAGCGTCGCTCGCGAATACGCGGCCGATGATTTTGAGCGGAGGGCTCGGCAGATCGACGGCGCGAATCGGCAGACGGCGATCCACCGCAGGCGCACTCGCGTGCGCCTGCATGAATCGCTTGACGATCCGGTCCTCGAGCGAATGAAAGCTGATGACCACCAGCCGCCCCCCTTGCTCCAACAGCGACAACGCTGCTTCTAAAACGACTTGCAGCTCCGCAAGCTCTTGATTGATGTGAATCCGTATAGCTTGAAAGGTGCGGGTTGCCGGATCCTTGCCCTTCTCACGGGTTTTGACGACGTTAGCCACGATTTGGGCAAGCTCGCCCGTGCTGACGAGAGGCCCAAGACGGTCGGACTCTGCCCGGCGAGCAACAAGCGCCTTTGCAATCTGAAAAGCAAACCGTTCTTCCCCATAATCTCGTATCACCTCCGTCAATTCCTGCACCGTGGCCCGCGCCAGCCAATCAGCCGCCGATTCGCCGCGCGTCGGGTCCATCCGCATGTCGAGCGGGCCGTCGGCGCGAAAGCTGAAGCCCCGCTCCGGATCGTCGATTTGCGGCGACGATATGCCCAGATCCAATAAAACGCCCGACACCCGTCCTACGCCGCGCTCCGCAATCGCGGTGCGCAGTGAAGCAAAACTCTCGTGCACGATGCCGAAGCGCGGATCGGAAATCTGCTGCGCCGTGGCGATGGCGAGCGGGTCTTTGTCGAAAGCGATCAGACGCCCCGACTCTGCCAGCTTCTCCAACACCAGGCGGCTATGCCCGCCGCGCCCGAACGTGCCGTCCACGTACACGCCGTCCGCGCGCGTGACCAGCGCTTGAACCGCTTCTTCCAGCAGCACCGTGCGATGCTGCAATTCGTTTCCCATCGCAGGTGCCATATATGTAAACCGCGATCAGAACGTGAAATCTTTTAACGCGTCGGGCATGCCCTCGGCCATTGCCGCCTGTTCCTTCGCGGCGTATGTTTGTGCATCCCACAACTCGAAGTGACGACCCATGCCTAGCAAGGTCACTTCTTTTTCCAATCCACCAGCCGTGCGCAATTCCGGCGACACGAGCACGCGCCCTGCGCCGTCCATTTCCACGTCCATTGCATTGCCGAGAAAAATGCGCTTCCACCAGGTCGCGTTCATAGGCAGCTTGTCGACCTTGTCGCGGAAGATCTCCCACTCCGGGCGCGGAAAGAGCAACAGGCAGCCGTCCGGGTGCTTGGTGATCGTCACCCGGCCCTCTGCCTGTGTCTGCAGCGCATCTCGATATCGAGAGGGAATAGACATCCGCCCTTTCGCATCGAGCGTCAGCGCCGACGCCCCTTGGAACACTTCGCTCTCCCCATTTGGCGCATTGACGCGCCAGCTGCCCGACCCATGAAAATCTACCCGAAACCGCTTGCGAGATCACACAAAAATACACTTTCTCACACTGTCTCCCACTTTAGAGGAACGCTAAACAGGGGTCAAGGGAGATACGTGCTTTTCCGGCGAATTTTGTTTGTTAGAACAAGGACTTAGCGCGACTCGTTCACGTCACGCATAAAACGGAAAACCGTTATAAATGAATGAGCTAGTGCAGCTTGTGAAGGTGATACGTGAAAAGTGCGGGGGAAAGGCGTGGAATGAAAGAGATCGTTAAGCGGGATCGGCAGGTGTGGGATGGCGTTTCCGGGTACTTCAGGCGGACGGCGCGTAAGGCGCCGTCCCACTTCCGAGAGGTGCGTGAACGAGTGGCTTTAACTTATATGTAATAGGCGGTGCGGGTCATGACTTTCGACACCGCGCGCATCAGTGCGCGCGCGGGAAAAGGTAGCTCGAGGCCGCCGGCTTCCATCGCCGCCTTACCGTGTTCCGCCTCGTCCACGCGCATCTGCTCGACGATCGCACGGGACTCGTGATCGGCTGCCGGCAACTCGTCCAGATGGCTGTCGAGATGCAGTTCCACCTGACGCTCGGTCTCGGCCATGAAGCCGAGGCTGACACGGTCGCCCATGCGCCCTGCCGCGAGGCCGATAGCTAGTGCGCCCGTATACCAGAGCGGGTTCAGCAGACTGGGACGCGAGTCGAGCGCTTCAAGACGTTTGGAAGTCCACGCGAGATGATCTTCTTCCTCAATTGCGGCGCGATCGAACACGGCCCGCAAGGACGGCGATTTGGTGGCGATTTTCTGAGCCTGATAGAGCGCCTGGGCGCAGACTTCGCCGACGTGGTTCACGCGCATCAAGCCAGCCGCGTGCGCACGCTCGGCCGGTGAGAGTTCGACCGCCGGTTCCGTCACCGTGGATTCTTGCGGAACCGGCAACGGGCGACTCATCCGCGACACGCCGGTCATTGAGCGTAAACCCCGATCAAACTCGCTAATCAACTCGTCCAGAAACATTCAGCACTCCCTCATTCAACAACCGCCTCACCGATCCGCCAGGTCCGCTCGACAAGGCTTTGCAGTGCAAAACCGGCTTCGCGGAAACCTTCAAAGCGCATGAATCGGGCGGCCAATTTCTGATTTTAGACCATGTTGCGTAAACGAAACAGGAGCCTTCGCGCCCCGCTCCTTTTTCTTTGTGCCATGTATGCCTTTTGTTACATTACGTGCAACTTCTCGCGAAGTTGGACATGCAAGGCCTCAACGCTAGATAAATATTCTGCCTTGTACAAAAGATTCGTAATCCTTGGAGATCATTCGATGAAAAAGTCGCTTCTCGCTCTCGCAGCACTGGGCGCATTCGCAGGCGTCGCACATGCTCAGAGCAGCGTGACCCTGTACGGTATCATTGACGAAGGCTTCAACATCAACACCAACTCGGGTGGCAAGCACCTGTACAACCTGTCCAGCGGCGTTCTGCAAGGTTCGCGTTTCGGCCTGCGCGGCACGGAAGATCTGGGCGGCGGTCTGAAGGCAATCTTCGTGTTGGAAAACGGCTTTGACGTCAACAACGGCAAGCTGGGTCAAGGCGGCCTGATGTTCGGTCGTCAAGCTTACGTCGGCCTGTCGAGCCAGTTCGGTACGGTCACGCTGGGTCGTCAGTACGACTCCGTCGTCGACTACGTCGGTCCGCTGGAAGCCGGCGACCAGTGGGGCGGCTACATCGCTGCTCACCCGGGCGACATCGACAACTTCAACAACGCGTACCGCACCAACAACACGGTCAAGTACACGAGCGCGAACTACGGCGGCCTGACGTTCGGCGGCACGTACAGCTTCGGCGGCATCGCCGGCAACGTCACGTCGAACCAGATCTGGTCGTTGGGCGCTGGCTACAACAACGGTCCCCTCGTCTTGGGCGTTGGCTACTTGAACGCACGCACGCCTGCAGCTGCTGGCGGCCTGTTCAACACCGGCAGTACGGCTGCAGCACCGGCCGCGGCTGTGACGTCGCCGATCTACGCTGGCTTCACGTCGGCTAACACGTATCAAGTGATCGGTGCAGGCGGCGCGTACACGTTCGGCGCAGCAACGGTTGGCTTGACGTACTCGAACATCCGCTTCGCCAACCTGGGCGCTTCGTTCGCATCGCCGTTCAAGGGCCAGTCGGCTACGTTCAACAACGCGGAAGTGAACTTCAAGTATCAGTTGACCCCGGCATTGCTGGTCGGTGCAGCGTATGACTACACGCGCGGCGCGGAAATCAACGGCAACTCGCGTGCTCAGTACCACCAAGGCGCAGTTGGCGTGGACTACTTCCTGTCCAAGCGTACCGACGTGTACGTGACGGGTGTATACCAACACGCTCTGGGCGACACGATCACCGCAACGGGTGCTACGGTCGACGCAACGGCAGGCATCAACGGCCTGACGGGTTCGTCGAACCAGAACCAGTTCACGGCTCGCATCGGTATCCGGCACAAGTTCTAATAAGTCGTAAAAAAGCAGTCTGCCTCAAAGGCGCCTTCGGGCGCCTTTTTTTATGGCGCGCGCCGGCAGTGGGTTTCGCGATGCGATTGCCGCGCGAAAGAAAAGCCCGGCAGACTTTCGTCTGCCGGGCTTTTTCGCTTGCCCGCCGCTCCGTGCCGGCTTGATGCCTGATAAGTGTGCGATTCTGCCTAAGCCCGTCCGTCACGCAACTCGCGACGCAGAATCTTGCCGACGTTGCTCTTCGGCAGCTCGGTACGGAACTCGACGATCTTAGGCCGCTTGTAGCCGGTCAACTGCTGCTTGCAGTAGGCGAAGATGTCGGCATCGGTGAGCGCCTGATCTTTCTTCACGACGAACAGCTTCACCGCTTCGCCCGAATGCTGGTCGGGCACGCCGACTGCGGCAACCTCGAACACGCCCGGCAGCTTGGCGACCACGTCTTCGATTTCATTCGGATAGACATTGAAACCGGACACCAGAATCATGTCCTTCTTGCGGTCGACGATCTTGACGAAGCCGCCGTCATTCATCAGGCCGACATCGCCCGATTTGAAGAAACCGTCCGCCGTCATCACTTTCGCGGTTTCGTCGGGCCGGTTCCAGTAGCCCGCCATCACCTGCGGGCCGCGGATGCAAATCTCGCCGGGCTGGCCGAGCGGCACCTCGTTGCCTTCGTCGTCACGAATCGAGATTTCCGTCGACGGCAGCGGCAGGCCGATCGTTCCGCTGTATTCGGTGACCGTGACCGGATTGCAGGTCACGCACGGCGACGTCTCCGACAAACCGTATCCTTCGATAATCGGCGTATGAGTCTGCTCGTACCAACGTTTAGCGACGGCTTCCTGCACCGCCATGCCGCCGCCGTTCGCGGCGATCAGCTTCGAAAAATCGAGCTTATGGAAATCCGGGCTGTTCAACAACGCGTTGTACAGCGTGTTGACGGCGGGAATCGTCGTGATCGGATAGCCTTCCAGCGCCTTGATCATGCCAGGAATGTCGCGCGGATTCGGAATGAGCACACCGAGGCCGCCGGTACGGATTGTCAGCAGCCCGCACACGGTCAGCGCGAACACGTGATACAGCGGCAACGCGACGACGGTGACGAACTGATCGACATCCGTGCGATTCGCGCGAACCGGATCGAGCCAGATCTCCGACTGCAGCACATTGGCGATCAGGTTCCGATGCAGCAGCGTCGCGCCCTTGGCGACGCCTGTCGTTCCGCCCGTGTACTGGAGAAAAGCGACGTCTTCAGGGCCTTGCTGGACCGCTTTGAAATTCTGACGTGCGCCTTCCGCGACGGCGGTGTTGAATTTGACGTGCCCCGGCAGACTCCAGGCCGGCACCATCTTCTTCACCTTGCGCACGACGAAATTCACCAGCGTGCCCTTGATCCCCATCAGGTCGCCCATTGCCGCCACGACGACATGCTTGATCGACGTGTTGCGTACGATCGCCTGCAGCGTAACCGCGAAATTCTCGAGCAGAATGATCGCTTCCGCTCCGCTGTCCTTGAGTTGATGCTCGAGTTCACGCGGCGTATAGAGCGGGTTCACGTTCACGACCACATAGCCCGCGCGCAAGATGGCTGCAATGGCCACCGGATATTGCAGCACGTTGGGCATCATGATCGCGATGCGCGCGCCGCGGGCCAAGCCTTTTGACTGAAACCATGCGGCGAGTTTGCGGGAAAGCGCGTCGAGTTCGCCGTAGCTGATCTCCTTGCCCATGCAGACGAACGCCGGTTTGGCGCGGTGCTCGCGGAAGGCTTCTTCGAGCAGTTCGCCCACCGACGAATAGCGGCTCGGGTCGATCTCTGCGGGAACGCCGGACGGATAAGATTTCAGCCAGATTTTGTCCATGCAGCGTCTCCTCCTTTATTTTCGAATGGTCGTGCTAAAAACGCATCGTAGCATGGGCACCTCGGTGCTATTCGCGAAAAGCGGCCTGGTTAGACTGCAGCCTCGAACCCGTGAGGGACGCGCGCTGCGGGATGGCTGAGCGGGTTTCAAACGCGTTCGACTTCGACCAGGCAGTCGTAGAAAGTTGCCGAGCCGCCCAGATCGGTGAGCGCCTGGCTGGTGAGTTGATTGGCATTGCGGCCGTCCGGCGCTAGCTTTTTCCACCAGATCGACAGGCCGACCACGAGCCCTTCGCGGGCTTTATCCGTGACGCGCACGCGCGCCTGCATCGAACCGCGATCGTTAAAGATACGCACCTGAGCGCCATCGACGATGTCTCGCGATTGTGCGTCGGCTGGGTGCATGTCGAGATGCGGCTCGCCTTCCGTCGATCGCAGGCTTTCGACGTTCACGAAGGTGCTGTTCAGGAAGTTGCGGGCCGGCGGCGAAATCATCGCAAGTGGATACCGGGCGGCGAGTTCCGGTGCGCCGTCGGCGGATTCGTAGGGCGGCAGATAGTCCGGAAGCGGGTCGAGTCCCTGCTGCGCGAGCCGTTCACTATAGAACTCACATTTGCCGGACGGCGTTCGGAAGCCGCCTTCGGCGAAAGGCGCGTCGGGCAGGTTCAGCCGGGCCCAGCCGGTTTGCTTCAACGTCTGCCAATCGACGCCTTCGAGCGTTTTGTCCTGCCAGCGGAACGCAGCCTGTGCGACGGTCTCGTCGCTCTCGAACAGTGCCGGTTCGTCGAGCCCCATGTGACGCGCGAAGCCGCGAAAAATCTCGGTGTTTGGAAGTGCGCCGCCGACGGGTGCGATTGCCGGCAGGTTGACCATCACGTGCGTGTGGCCGTATGACTTGTGGACGTCGAGGTGTTCGAGTTGGGTGGTCGCGGGCAGGAGCAGATCGGCGTAGTCGGCGGTGTCGGTCTGGAAATGCTCCAGCACGATCGCAAACAGATCCTCGCGCGCGAAACCGGCTGCGACTCGCTCGGAATCCGGCGCGACGGCCACGGGATTCGAGTTGTAGACAACGATCGCTTCGACTTTAGGGCCGAACGCAGCGTCGCCCTTGTGCAGCAACGCGTCGCCGATTGTATTCATATTGATGACGCGGCTGACCTTGGACGGCCAGCCAGGCATCAGGTCCGGACGCTGCAATGCATGCGTGTCGACCGGCGCCCAACCGCCCGAGGACAGCAGCACGCCCCCCGCTCTTTCGCGCCACGCACCCGTCAACGAGGGCAGGCAGGCGATCGCGCGCACGGCATTGCCGCCGCCACGCACGCGCTGCAGACCGTAGTTCATGCGGATCGCGGCCTTTTTGGTACCACCGTAAAGTCGCGCAAGATCAACGATAACGTGTTCATCAATGTCGCAAATTTCAGCAACGCGCGACGGCGGGTAATTCAGCGCGCGTGCCTTCAGCTCATCGAAACCTAGTGTGTGGGCCGCAATGTAAGCGTGATCGAGCAGATTTTCCGTGATCAACACGTTCATCATGCCGAGCGCCAAGGCGCCGTCGGTGCCGGGTTTCAGGGCAATATGCTGATGACATTTTTCGGCGGTCAGCGACCGGTACGGATCGATCGCGATCAGCCGTGCGCCGCGGCGTTTGGCCTGTTGGGCGCGCGTCCAGAAATGCAGGCTCGATGCGATGGGATTGGAGCCCCAGATGAGGATGACTTCGCTCTCGTCGAAAAACTCGGTGAGCATGCCGAGGCTCGCGCCATAGGTGTACTTCAACCCGGCGGCGCCGGCGGACGCGCAGATCGTACGGTCCAATTGCGAGGCGCCGATCTTGTGGAAGAAGCGCTGCGCAATGCTGTCGCCCTGAACTAAACCCATCGTGCCGGCATAGCTGTAGGGGACGATCGCTTCTGGCGCGCGGCGCGCAATCTCAGCGAGACGGTCAGCAGCGATCTGGAACGCCTCGTCCCAACTGATCGGTTCAAAGCGGCCCTCGCCTTTACGGCCGACGCGCTTCATCGGCGTCGTCAATCTTTGCGGATGATGCACACGCTCAGCATAGCGGCTGACCTTGGTGCACAGCGCGCCTTGCGTGGGCGGATGCTCGGGATCAGCAACAACCTTGATCGCACGTCCGGCCGCGACCGTCACTCGCATCGCGCAGGTGTCGGGGCAATCGTGCGGGCATACGGCGCGAGCGAGTTCAGTCGGGGCATTCATCGGCGATCCGTCCAAGAAGGCGGTGAGCGGTGGAGCAATGCGGAATTCTATTACGCCAGTTGCTGCCTGGTCTGCGCGGTGCCGCCAAAAAGGCCTTGGGCGTAGAATCGGTTATTACCGTGCCCGGGCCAATGGGGCCCCGAGCGATTCCACGCAAGTCAAAGCACAGACGCGTCACCACTCCATCATGAAACTGATCCCCGAAATCCAGGCCGCTCACGGCGAAATTCAGACCCTCCGACGAACCATCCACGCCCATCCGGAACTGCGTTACGAAGAAACGGCGACGGCCGATCTGGTGGCACGAACCCTCGAGTCCTGGGGTATCGAAACTCATCGAGGGTTGGGCAAGACCGGCGTCGTCGGCGTGCTGAAACGCGGCAATGGCTCACGCTCCATTGGCCTGCGGGCCGACATGGATGCACTGCCGATACAGGAACTGAATAGCTTCGACCATCGGTCGAAAAACGACGGCAAGATGCACGCGTGCGGCCATGACGGACATACCGCGATGCTGCTCGGTGCCGCGCGGCACCTGGTCAAACATGGTGAATTCGATGGCACGATCGTGTTCATTTTCCAGCCTGCTGAAGAAGGCGGCGCTGGCGCGCAAGCCATGATCGACGACGGCTTGTTCGTGAAATTTCCGGTCGACGCCGTGTTCGGCATTCATAACTGGCCGGGCATGCCGGCGGGGCACTTCGGTGTGACCGAAGGTCCGATCATGGCGTCGAGTAACGAGTTTCACATTGAAATCAAAGGCGTGGGTTCGCACGCCGCGCTGCCACACAACGGCCGCGATCCGGTCTTCACTGCGGTGCAAATCGCGAATGGGCTGCAGAGCATCATCACGCGGAACAAGAAGCCGCTCGACACCGCAGTGTTGTCGATCACCCAGATTCACGCCGGCGACGCAGTCAATGTTGTTCCGAACAATGCGTGGATCGCAGGCACAGTGCGGACGTTTACGACCGATACGCTTGATCTGATCGAAGCGCGCATGCGCAAAATTGCGGAGAGCACGGCTGAGGCCTACGATTGCTCGGTCGATATTCAATTCCACCGAAACTACCCGCCGACGATCAACAGCAGCGAAGAGGCCCGCTTTGCAGCGACGGTGATGAAGGAAATTGTCGGCGCAGATAACGTCGACGACGCGGTCGAGCCGACGATGGGCGCAGAGGACTTCTCTTTTATGTTGCTCGCCAAACCGGGTTGTTACGCGTTCCTTGGTAACGGCGATGGAGGGCACCGAGATTCGGGCCATGGCGCGGGTCCGTGCATGTTGCATAACGCGAGCTATGACTTTAACGACGAGTTGTTGCCGATCGGCTCGACATACTGGGTACGACTGGCACAGCGCTTCCTGGCGCAGGGCAAATAGAATGCTTTCGAGCGGGTTGGCGGCTGTGATTGGTCGTCGCCGGTTGTCTCTCGCGCAACGGGTGATTGACGCCCGTTGCCGCTCGCCCGCATAAGCCAGCGTTTTGCGGCTGGGCGGGGAGTGAAGGCGGCTGATCGTGCGGGATTTTTGCGTGTAGGGCGGCGGTGTAAACGCAGAAACCCCACCTTGTTGGGGTGGGGTTTCTGATGCTGCTGGGGAGCCTGACGATTACCTACTTTCACACGGGTAATCCGCACTATCATCGGCGTGGAGTCGTTTCACGG
>NZ_PVNC01000008.1:0-263881 GCF_003001875.1 Paraburkholderia sp. BL18I3N2 | reverse complement strand
CGCTTCAGATAGACCGGATTGCGCAGACGTGCCGACAGATTCGGCGCGCGTTCGAGTTCGGTCTCGCGGGCCACGTCGTAGACGCGCGCGGTCAGGGTTTTTTTCAGGTAGTCGTGGGAAGCCATGCGGGTGGCGCGGAGCGCTCGGTGAGACGGGAAAGGGTCAATGATAGCGCCAACGGTGTAGGCTCAGGCTCTCGGCATGTGCACTGAAGCAGGGCTGTACCGCGCCGCCCGACCGTTCGGTTGGTCATTCCGGCATAAAGACGCCACCTTACGATTCGTCGCGAAAGTGCCCAAATCCCCGCCGCTGTTCCGACTTCAGCCGTCAACGCGTGGCGGGATCATGCGGTAGAATTCCATTTTGGAATAAGGATCGGAAGATGCACTGGCAGCCTCGGATCGCCCACTTGATGCCCGCCCCGCGTGAGTGTTGTCCCGCGGCAGAGCGTCACGTCCGCCACGCACGATCGTGTAGCTATATCTGAGCGCCACGAAGCGACCGGTGTGGGTCTGGCCGCCGGTCGAACTTCGCTCCCCTAGAAGATTTCCAGCATTGCGCGCCACGCGCGCCGTCAGCCGACGCCTCATCGATGAGCGCGCCCGGTTGACCTACCGAGTCGTCCAAACATGAACGCACCTCAAGTTTTCGATCCGCACGGGGCCGCCGCTACGGTGGCTGCCGATCCAGAAGCGCGTTTGCGCGAAATTCCCTACAACTACACGTCGTTTTCCGATCGCGAAATCGTCATCCGCCTGCTCGGCGACGAAGCTTGGGCCGTGCTGGCGGAATTGCGCGCGGAACGCCGCACCGGCCGCTCGGCGCGGATGCTGTACGAAGTGCTCGGCGATATCTGGGTGGTGCGCCGCAATCCGTATCTGCAGGACGACCTGCTCGACAACCCGAAGCGCCGCGCAATGCTGATCGAAGCGCTGCATCACCGTTTGAGCGAAATCGAGAAGCGCCGTCGCGCCGATCTGACCGAGCACGGCGATGAAGCGGGCGTCGACCGCGCCGCGCGTGTCGAAACGCTGGTGCAGGCCGCGCGCCGCGCCGTCGACCAATTCGCCAGCGAATTCCAGAAAACCTACGATCTGCGCAAGCGTGCGACCAAGGTGCTGGGCAAGGTCACGGAAAAGGACAACATCAAGTTCGACGGTTTGTCGCGCGTCTCGCACGTGACCGACGCAACCGACTGGCGCGTCGAATACCCGTTCGTCGTGCTGACGCCGGATACCGAAGCCGAAATCGCCGGCATGATCAAAGCGTGTTTCGAGCTCGGTCTGACCGTGATTCCGCGCGGAGGCGGCACGGGCTACACGGGCGGCGCGGTGCCGCTCACGCCGTTCTCGGCCGTGATCAACACTGAAAAGCTCGAACAGCTCGGCGCGGTCGAAATGACCGAACTGCCGGGCGTCGACCGTAAAGTTGCGACGATCTTCTCCGGCGCGGGCGTGGTCACACGTCGCGTGACCGAAGCGGCCGAGCAGGCCGGCTTTGTGTTCGCCGTCGATCCGACCTCGCTGGATGCGTCCTGTGTGGGCGGCAACGTCGCGATGAACGCGGGCGGCAAGAAGGCGGTGCTGTGGGGCACGGCGCTGGACAACCTCGCCTGGTGGCGCATGGTCGACCCGGAAGGGAACTGGCTCGAAGTCACGCGCCTCGACCACAACATGGGCAAGATTCACGACATCGAAGTCGCGCGTTTCCGGCTCGACTGGTTCGACGGCAACTACGCGCCGGGCGAAAAGCTGCTGCGTACGGAAGCGCTCGACATCAAGGGCCGCGTGTTCCGTAAGGAAGGTCTCGGCAAGGACGTCACGGATAAATTCCTCGCCGGTCTGCCGGGCGTGCAGAAAGAAGGTTGCGACGGGCTGATCACGTCCGCGCGCTGGGTGCTGCACAAGATGCCGGCCCATACTCGCACCGTCTGCCTCGAATTCTTCGGCCAGGCGCGCGACGCGATTCCGAGCATCGTCGAAATCAAGGATTACCTGTTCGAAACGTCGAAGCAGGGCGGCGCGATTCTCGCCGGCCTCGAGCATCTGGACGAGCGCTATCTGCGCGCGGTCGGCTATGCGACCAAGAGCAAGCGCAACGCGTTTCCGAAGATGGTGCTGATCGGCGACATCGTCGGCAATGATGCGGATGCGGTGGCGCAGGCTACGTCGGAAGTCGTGCGCATGGCCAACGGCAAGAGCGGCGAAGGCTTCGTCGCGGTCAACGCCGAGGCGCGCAAACGCTTCTGGCTCGACCGCAGCCGCACGGCGGCGATCGCCAAGCACACCAACGCCTTCAAGATCAACGAAGACGTGGTGATTCCGCTCGACCGCATGGGCGAGTACACGGACGGGATCGAGCGTATCAACATCGAGCTGTCGATCAAGAACAAGCTGCAACTGGTGGACGCGCTCGAAGCGTTCTTCCAGGCCGGCAAGCTGCCGCTCGGCAAGAGCGACGACGCCAACGAGATTCCGAGCGCCGAACTGCTCGAAGATCGCGTGCAGCAAGCGCTCGACCTGCTCAAGCGCGTGCGCGCGCGCTGGGAATTCCTGCGCGACAAGCTCGACCTTTCGTTGCGTGAAGCGCAGCACTATCTGGTCGGCCTCGGTTACGAAGCGCTGGCGGAGAAGTTCGCCGACCGCGCCGACGCGCAGCCCGACGCGACCGTATTCCATATCACGCAGGACCGCACGATCCGCGTGTCGTGGAAGCAGGAAATCCGCGCCGAACTGCGGCAGATTTTCAACGGCGGCGAGTTCAAGCCGATCCTCGACGAAGCCCAGGCGATCCACAAGCAGGTGCTGCGTGGCCGCGTGTTCGTCGCGCTGCACATGCACGCGGGCGACGGCAACGTTCACACGAACCTGCCGGTCAACTCCGACAACTACGAGATGCTGCAGGACGCCCACACGGCGGTCGCGCGCATCATGAAGCTGGCGCGTTCGCTCGACGGCGTGATTTCCGGCGAGCACGGCATCGGCATTACCAAGCTCGAATTCCTGACGGAAGACGAAATCGGCGAATTCCGCGCGTACAAGCAGCGCGTCGATCCGCATGGCCGGTTCAACGCGGGCAAGCTGCTCGAAGGCGCCGACCTGCGCAACGCCTACACGCCGTCTTTCGGCCTGATGGGCTATGAATCGCTGATCATGCAGCAGTCCGACATCGGCGCGATTTCCGAGTCGATCAAGGACTGCTTGCGCTGCGGCAAGTGCAAGCCGGTGTGCGCGACTCACGTGCCGCGCGCGAACCTGCTGTACAGCCCGCGCAACAAGATTCTCGCCACCTCGCTGCTGGTGGAGGCGTTCCTGTACGAGGAGCAGACTCGCCGCGGCGTGTCGATCAAGCACTGGGACGAGTTCAACGACGTCGCGGATCACTGCACCGTCTGTCACAAATGCGTGACGCCGTGCCCGGTGAAGATCGACTTCGGCGATGTCACCATGAACATGCGCAACCTGCTGCGCAAGATGGGCAAGAAGAAGTTCAATCCGGGCAACGCGGCCGGCATGTTCTTCCTGAACGCCACTAACCCGCAGACCATCAATCTCGCGCGCACCGCGATGATGGGCGTCGGCTACAAGGCGCAGCGCCTCGGCAACGAAGTGCTGAAGAAGTTCGCGAAGAAGCAGACGGCGCACCCGCCGGCAACCGTCGGCAAGCCGCCGGTCACGCAGCAGGTGATCCACTTCATGAACAAGAAGATGCCGGGCAATCTGCCGAAGAAAACCGCGCGCGCATTGCTCGATATCGAGGACAACAAGATCGTCCCGATCATCCGCAATCCGAAGACGACCACCGCCGACACGGAAGCGGTGTTCTACTTCCCGGGCTGCGGCTCCGAGCGGCTGTTCTCGCAGGTCGGTCTTGCCACGCAAGCCATGCTGTGGGAAGCGGGCGTGCAAACCGTGCTCCCGCCCGGCTATCTGTGCTGCGGCTATCCGCAACGCGGTTCGGGCCAGTACGACAAGGCCGAGCAGATCGTCACGGACAACCGCGTGCTGTTCCACCGCGTCGCCAATACGCTGAACTACCTCGACATCAAGACCGTGGTGGTGTCGTGCGGCACGTGCTACGACCAGCTCGCCGGCTACGAATTCGAGAAGATCTTCCCGGGCTGCCGGATCATCGACATCCACGAGTTTCTGCTGGAGAAAGGCATGAAGCTCGACGGCGTGAACGGCGTGCGCTACATGTACCACGACCCGTGCCACACGCCGATCAAGACGATGGATCCGGTCAAGCTCGTCAATCAGTTGATGGGTTCGGAGAAAGACGGCTACAAGATCGAGAAGAACGATCGCTGCTGTGGCGAATCCGGCACACTCGCGGTCACCCGTCCTGACATTTCGACACAGGTCCGCTTCCGCAAGGAAGAGGAGATCCGCAAGGGCGCGGCGAAGCTGCGCGGCATTCCTTTGGTGGCCGAAGCGGGCGCGAACGGCATCAACCCGGCCAACGCATCGGCCGGCTCGGCGGGTGCGCCCGAAGGGTCGGTGCTCAAGGCCGGCGACGGCCCGCAGCCGAAGGGCGCCACCGACGTGAAGATCCTCACGAGCTGCCCGTCCTGCCTGCAAGGTCTGTCGCGTTACAACGAAGACGCGGGCATCGAGGCGGACTACATCGTCGTCGAGATGGCACGTCACGTGCTCGGTGAAAACTGGATGGTCGACTACGTGCAGCGTGCGAACAATGGCGGAATCGAGCGCGTGCTGGTTTAATGGCACGACTGACGATTTTTGCCTGAGGACGACGATGGATTGCGTTTTTTGCCGTGAAGATGGCGGCGATGTGCTGTGGCACGACGACACCTTGCGTGTCGTCCTCGCCGATGAACACGATTACCCGGGCTTTTGCCGGGTCATCTGGAACGAGCACGTGGCCGAGTTTTCCGACCTCGACGGACATGACCGCGATCGCGTGATGAAGGCCGTGTACGCGGTCGAGCGCGCGATCCGGCGCATCCTTGTCCCGGCAAAGGTCAACCTGGCGAGCCTCGGCAACCAGGTTCCGCACGTGCACTGGCATGTGATTCCGCGTTTTTCAAACGACGCTCATTTCCCGCTGCCCATCTGGGCGCCGCGCCAGCGCACGGTGTCCGAAGCCATGCTGTCGTCGCGTCGCGCGCAAGCTACGTTGCTGCGCGAAGCGGTGCGGCAGGAAATCGAACAGGCGCTGGCTTGAGCTTGAGTTCTCGCGAACCTGTCGCATCCGCGCCAGGCCCGCGAAGGGCAAGAAGAATTGAGGCAGCGTTCTCTATGAGGTCAACATGAGTGGACTGACTCCCGATACTCCGGTGCCGACCGGCGTGGTCGTGCATTCCAAATCGCGTGTGCTCGAATTGCAGTACGCAAACGGCGAATCTTATCGACTGCCGTTCGAACTGCTGCGCGTGTATTCGCCATCGGCGGAAGTGATGGGCCACGGGCCCGGCCAGGAAACGTTGCAGACCGGTAAACGCGAAGTAACGATCACGATGATCGAAGGCGTCGGCAACTACGCGCTGCAGCCGACTTTCTCGGACGGGCACGCCACCGGCATCTATTCGTGGGACCTGCTGTACGACATGGCCGTGCGCCAGGATGAACTCTGGCGCGACTATCTCGCCAAACTTCAGGCGGCCGGCGTCGACCGCGATACGCCGATGGTTCAAGCCGGCGCTGCGCACGGGCACTGTCACTGATACGATTCGCCCCGAACGCCGCGCTGATGCGGCGCAACATTTCAGAATACGCGAAAGGACGAGCGCGATGAGTAAAACCCACTTCGGCTTTCAATCGGTCGACGAACAGGACAAGGCGCAGAAGGTGGCGGGCGTGTTCCACTCGGTTGCCGCCAACTACGACTTGATGAACGACCTGATGTCGGGCGGGTTGCACCGCGCGTGGAAGATGTTCACGATCGCCCAGGCCAACGTGCGGCCGGGCTACAAGGTGCTCGACATCGCGGGCGGCACGGGCGATCTGTCGAAGGCGTTCGCAAAGCAGGCGGGCGACACCGGTGAAGTCTGGCACACCGACATCAATGAATCGATGCTGCGCGTGGGGCGCGACCGTCTGCTGGACAAGGGTGTGATTACGCCGGCGCTGCTTTGCGACGCCGAGAAAATCCCCTTTCCGGACAATTACTTCGACGTGGTCACCGTGGCATTCGGCTTGCGCAACATGACGCACAAAGATGTGGCGCTGGCGGAAATGCGGCGCGTGCTGAAACCGGCGGGGCGTCTGCTGGTGCTGGAATTTTCGAAGGTGTGGGATCCGCTCAAGAAGGTCTACGACGTCTATTCTTTTAAGGTGTTGCCGTGGTTGGGCGAACACTTTGCGAAAGATGCCGAGAGCTACCAATACCTCGCGGAATCGATCCGGATGCATCCGGACCAGGAAACTTTGAAAACAATGATGGAACAAGCGGGCCTGGACGGCGTCAAATATTACAATTTGTCAGCTGGCGTGGTAGCTTTACACGTGGGGACCAAATACTAGGGTCCCTAACCCATCGATTTTTAAAGGAAAGTACGAAAATGTCCGATTCAGGTGTGTTATCTCTCCGTAAGGTTGGGCGGTCGCTGGTGAGAAGAATCGGACTGATCGCGATGGTCGGTCTGATCATGGCCGGCTCCCTCGCTTCGCTCGATGCGGAAGCTCGCCGCATGGGCGGTGGCCGTAGCATTGGCCGTCAGTCGAATAGCGTGACGCAGCAGTCCGCGCCGTCGCAACCTTCCCAAAGCAATCAGGCCATGCAGCAGCGCGCGCAGCCGGCTCCGGCGCCCGCGCCGACGCCCGCCGCGCAGCCTAACCGGTCACGCTGGCTCGGGCCGATCGCCGGTCTGGCGGCCGGTCTCGGCATCGCCGCGTTGCTGTCGCACTTTGGCCTGGGCGGCGCGTTTGCCGGCGCCATGGCCAACATCATCGTGATTGCGATCATCGCCATGATCGGCATCTGGCTGATTCGCCGCTTCATGGGCCGCAAGCGCGACTCGGCGCAACCGGCGTACGCGGGCGGTTCGCCGTCGCTCAACTCGGGCGGCACGGGCTACTCGCAGGAACCGCGTTATAGCGCGCCGCCCACCGGCTCGTATCTCGAACCGCAAGGCAACCCGCTCAACACGCCGACCATCAACGCCGCGCCCGTGGTGCCGGCCGGCTTCGACTCGGAAGCCTTCCTGCGCAACGCCAAGGTCTACTTCGTGCGTCTGCAAGCCGCATGGGACGTCGGCAACACCGAAGACATCCGCGAATTCACCACGCCGGAGATGTTCGCCGAGGTGAAGGTCGATCTGTCCTCGCGCGGCGCCGAGACGAATCAGACGGACGTGGTGCAACTGAACGCCGAATTGCTGGGCGTTGAAGAGCGCGCGAACGAATATTTCGCCAGCGTCCGCTTCTCGGGCCTGATTCGCGAGGCGCCGGGTGCGGCGGCGGAGCCGTTCGTCGAAGTCTGGAACCTGTCCAAGGCGAACCGCCCCGGCGAAGGCTGGCTGCTGGCCGGCATCCAGCAGGTGGCGCAGCACTGAAGCGGGCGGTGCGATAGGGGCTGCGCGACGCAACGCCGCCTTCCGAATTCGCACCGTACGTTGGCCGTTCGGCATAGCAGGCCGCGAAGCGAACGGACGTTACAATAGGAACCCGCGCGGGCACCTCGCTCGCGCGGGTTTTTTCTTGCCACTTTCAATGACCCTCGCCGCCAAGCCCTTCGCTGCTGCTGTCAATCATCTGCTCGCCCGCGAATCGTGGGCTCGTGAGCGCCTCGCCCCCTACGCGGGCAAGACTGCGAGACTGTCCTGTCCGCCGGTCGTGTTGATGCTGCTGGTGCAACCGGACGGCTATCTGAGCGCGGTCGCCGCCACCGAGGCGCAGCAGTTCGACGTAACCATTTCGGTGCCGTCCGACGCGCTGCCCGCCTTCGTGCAAGGCGGCCAGGCGGCGGTGATGAAGCATGTGAAGATTGAAGGCGACGCCGAATTCGCGACCGTGATCGCCAAGCTCGCCGAACATCTGCGCTGGGAGCCGGAAGAAGACCTGGCCAAATTCATCGGCGACGGCCCGGCCTACAGGGTGGCGTCGGTCGTACGCACGGTTGGCGAACACGTGCAGCGGACCGGCCGCAATCTGCTCGACACCGCCGCCGAATATCTGCTCGACGAGAATCCGCAACTGGTGCGCCGCGCCGCGCTTGACGATTTCAACGTCGAACTGGCCCGCGCGCGCGACGCGCTGGCGCGCGTGGAAAAGCGTATCGAGCGTCTTGAACAGAAGGTCGAAGCCCGCGGCGCCCATGCGCCGGGCGGCGCCGCCACGTCGCGCGGCACGCGCTAGTCACCGGGCTCAACTATGCGTTTTCTGCGTTTCCTCAAGATTTTCTTTACGGTCATCCGCTTCGGTCTCGATGAGATGATGCTCAGCCGCGTCAACGACCGGCGCGTTCGTCTGCTGCTGCGTATCACCACGATCGGACGCAAGTTCGACGCGCCGCCGGGCGTGCGTCTGCGGCTCGCGCTGGAAAGCCTCGGACCGATCTTCGTCAAGTTCGGGCAGGTTTTGTCGACGCGGCGCGATCTGTTGCCAGTCGATATCGCCGACGAACTCGCCAAGCTCCAGGATCAGGTGCCGCCGTTCGAATCGGCGGTGGCGATCAGGCTGGTGGAAAATGCGCTCGGCGCACCGGTCGACGTGCTGTTCGACGACTTCGAGCGGGTGCCGGTGGCGAGCGCCTCGATCGCGCAGGTGCACTTCGCCACGGTGAAGGCCGGGCAGCACGCCGGCAAGGCCGTCGCCGTGAAGGTGCTGCGTCCGAACATGCTGCCCGTGATCGATTCCGACCTCGCGTTGCTGCGCGACATCGCCGTGTGGGCCGAGCGCCTGTGGGCCGACGGCAAGCGTCTGAAGCCGCGCGAAGTGGTCGCCGAATTCGACAAATACCTGCACGACGAACTCGACCTGATGCGTGAGGCGGCCAACGGCAGCCAGTTGCGGCGCAACTTCGCCGGGCTCGATCTGCTGCTGGTGCCGGAGATGTATTGGGAGTTCTGCACGCCCACGGTGCTCGTCATGGAGCGCATGGTCGGCGTGCCGATCAGCCAGGTGGAGACGCTGCGCGCCGCCGGTGTGGATATTCCGAAGCTGGCGCGCGAAGGCGTCGAAATCTTCTTCACCCAGGTATTCCGCGACGGCTTTTTCCACGCCGACATGCACCCGGGCAACATTCAGGTGAGTCTCGATCCGGCGCACTTCGGCCGCTATATCGCGCTCGACTTCGGCATTATCGGCGCGCTGTCGGACTTCGATAAGAACTACCTCGCGCAGAACTTCCTCGCTTTCTTCAAGCGCGATTACCATCGCGTCGCCACGCTGCATCTGGAGTCGGGCTGGGTGCCGCCGACCACCCGCGTCGAAGAACTCGAGAGCGCGATCCGTGCGGTGTGCGAGCCGTACTTCGATCGCGCGCTGAAGGATATTTCGCTCGGCCAGGTTCTGATGCGCCTGTTCTCGACCTCGCGCCGCTTCAATGTCGAGATCCAGCCGCAACTGGTGCTGCTGCAAAAGACCATGCTGAATGTCGAAGGGCTCGGTCGCTCGCTCGATCCCGAACTGGATCTGTGGAAGACGGCCAAGCCTTACCTCGAACGCTGGATGAACGAGCAGATCGGCCTGCGCGGCTGGTACGAGCGTCTGAAGATCGAGGCGCCGCAGTGGAGCAAGACGCTGCCGCAGTTGCCGCGCCTGATTCATCACGTGCTGGCCGAGCGTCACGACAACAAACGCGGCGCGAACGACGACATGATTCGCCAGATTCTGCTTGAGCAAAAGCGCACCAACCGGCTGTTGCAAGGCTTGCTGCTGTTCGGTGTGGCGGTCGGCGTCGGCGCGGTGCTGGCGCGGGCGTTTCTGGCGCTTGCTTACGGCGGTTGATTGCGATCCTTGCGAGGTAACTGATGAGCGACCCGACCCAACCTTCCACGCCTGAGTTTGAGAGCCGCGATCCCAATTCGCCCGAGTTCTGGGACGAGCGTTTTGAGCGCGGCTTCATGCCGTGGGATCAGGCGGGCGTGCCGTCCGCGTTTGAGTCGTTCGCCGCGCGCCACGCCGGCGCCGCCGTGCTGATTCCAGGTTGCGGCAGCGCGTACGAAGCGGTCTGGCTGGCCGGGCACGGCTACCCGGTCCGGGCGATCGACTTTTCGCCGGCTGCGGTTGCGGCGGCGCATGAGCAACTGGGCGCACAGCATGCGCATCTGGTGGAGCAGGCAGACTTCTTCACATACGAACCGCCTTTTACACCCGCCTGGATTTACGAGCGCGCGTTCCTTTGCGCGCTGCCGCTCGCGCGCCGTGCTGACTATGCGCGACGAATGGCCGACCTGCTGCCCGGCGGTGCGTTGCTCGCAGGCTTCTTTTTTATCGGCGCTACGCCGAAAGGGCCGCCGTTCGGCATCGAGCGCGCGGAACTCGACGCGCTGCTCAAGCCGTACTTCGAATTGATCGAAGACGAAGCCGTGCACGACTCGATTGCGGTCTTCGCCGGACGTGAGCGCTGGCTAACCTGGCGTCGCCGCGTTTGACCGCGCGACTGCAGCGCTTGACGGCGACGCCCGCCGCACTTGATTCGCCTACCGCCGCCCCCACTTAACGCAGCGGCGGCTGTGTCGGGCGCTTGTCCCCAAAATCCGGGGGCGGGATATCGTTTGCGGCTATAATTCAAGGCTTTGCAAGCGTTTACTAGATTTCAGTAGGGAAAAAGATCATGCCGATCTACGCTTATCGTTGCGAATCATGCGGCTTCGGGAAGGACGTGCTTCAGAAGATCAGCGACCCGCAGTTGACGCAGTGTCCCGAGTGCGGGAAAGACACATTTCGCAAGCAGGTCACGGCCGCGGGCTTCCAGTTGAAGGGCTCCGGCTGGTACGTGACCGACTTTCGCGGCGGCAACGGCGGCGCGAGCGCGCCGGCCAAGCCTGACGCCAACGGCGCCTCGAATGGCGCCTCCGGCGAGAGCGCGAGCGCCAATAACGGCGCCACGCAATCCGACGCGGCGCCGGCCAGCAGCACGGCTGCGACGCCGTCCGCGCCTGCTGCCGCACCAGCCGCTTCGGCGAGTTCGAGCGGTTCCGGCAGCACCTAGTAGGACTGCCGCCCTCCCGGGCGGCGCACACGCCGCGCCTTGGGCTTCGGTCCGCGCGGCTTTCTGGCGGTACACATGACGACGAAAAAAACGACGCTCAAATCGGTGTTCCTGACTGGCCTGCTGGTGCTGGTGCCTCTGGCCATCACACTGTGGGTGCTCGGTCTGATCATCGGCACGATGGACCAGACGCTGCTTCTGCTGCCGCGCGCGTGGCAGCCGGAGCGCCTGTTCGGCTTTCGCCTGCCCGGCCTCGGCGCAGTGCTCACGCTCGCCTTCATCTTTGTCGTTGGACTGTTGACGCAGAACTTCATTGGGCAGAAGCTCGTGAAGTGGTGGGAAGTCGTGGTCGCTCACATTCCGGTGGTCGGCCCGATCTACACCAGCGTCAAGCAGGTGTCCGATACCCTGCTGTCAAGCAGCGGCAACGCGTTTCGCAAGGCGCTCCTGATCGAGTACCCGCGCCGCGGCTCCTATACGATTGCGTTTCTGACCGGCATTCCGGGCGGCGACGTCATCAACCACCTGAAAGAAGATCACGTCAGCGTGTATGTGCCGACTACGCCGAATCCAACCTCCGGCTTCTTCCTGATGGTGCCCAAGAGCGAAGTGATCGAGCTCGACATGACGGTCGACGCCGCGCTCAAGTACATCGTCTCGATGGGCGTCGTGGCGCCGTCCGCGCCGCCGGCGCCGGTGCGCCGCACGACAGTCGAGCCTCCGCTGTAACGCGGCACGTAGCGTTTCCATGCCACGCGCCGTTCAACCAATGCAAAACGAAAGACAAACATCATGTCGATGAGATCTCAATACTGCGGTCTGGTGACCGAAGAACTGCTGGGCCAATCCGTCTCGCTGTGCGGCTGGGTGAGTCGCCGCCGCGACCATGGCGGCGTCATCTTCATCGACCTGCGCGATCGCGAAGGGCTCGTCCAGGTCGTCTGCGACCCGGACCGCGCGGAGATGTTCAAGGCGGCCGAAGGCGTGCGCAATGAGTTCTGCCTGCAGATCAAGGGTGTGGTTCGCGGCCGTCCGGAAGGCACCACGAACGCCGCGCTCAAGAGCGGCAAGATCGAAGTGCTGTGCCACGAACTGATCGTGCTGAACCCGTCGATCACGCCGCCGTTCCAGCTCGACGACGACAACCTGTCGGAAACCACCCGTCTCACGCATCGCGTGCTGGACCTGCGCCGTCCGCAGATGCAACACAACCTGCGTCTGCGTTACCGCGTCGCGATCGAGGCACGCAAGTATCTTGACTCGCTGGGCTTCATCGACATCGAAACGCCGATGCTCACCAAGAGTACGCCGGAAGGCGCGCGCGACTACCTCGTGCCGTCGCGTACGAATCCGGGCCAGTTCTTCGCGCTGCCGCAATCGCCGCAACTGTTCAAGCAGCTGCTGATGGTGGCGAACTTCGATCGCTACTACCAGATCGTCAAGTGCTTCCGCGACGAAGACCTGCGCGCCGACCGCCAGCCGGAATTCACGCAGATCGACTGCGAGACTTCGTTCCTGTCGGAACAAGAAATTCGTGACCTGTTCGAAGACATGATCCGTCACGTCTTCAAGGAAACGATCGGCGTCACGCTGGACGAAAAATTCCCGGTCATGCTGTATTCGGAAGCCATGCGCCGCTTCGGTTCGGACAAGCCGGACCTGCGCGTGAAGCTCGAATTCACCGACCTCACGGATGCGGTCCGCGACGTCGACTTCAAGGTGTTCAGCACGCCGGCCAACACGAAAGACGGCCGTGTCGCGGCCATTCGCGTGCCCAAGGGCGGCGAGCTCTCGCGTGGCGACATCGACAGCTACACGGAATTCGTGCGCATCTACGGCGCGAAGGGCCTCGCGTGGATCAAGGTCAACGAAGTCGCTAAGGGCCGTGACGGTCTGCAAAGCCCGATCGTCAAGAACCTGCACGACGAAGCGGTCAAGGCGATCATCGAGCGCACTGGCGCGCAAGACGGCGACATCATTTTCTTCGCGGCGGATCGCGCGAAGGTGGTGAACGACAGCCTCGGCGCACTGCGTCTGAAGATCGGTCATTCGGAATTCGGCAAGGCCAATGGTCTCGTCGAAACCGGTTGGAAGCCGTTGTGGGTGGTCGACTTCCCGATGTTCGAATACGACGAGGAAGACAACCGCTACGTCGCTGCGCATCACCCGTTCACGAGCCCGAAAGACGAGCACCTCGAGTATCTGGAAACGGATCCGGCGCGCTGCCTCGCGAAGGCCTACGACATGGTGCTGAACGGCTGGGAAATCGGCGGCGGTTCGGTGCGGATTCACCGTGAGGAAGTGCAGAGCAAGGTGTTCCGCGCGCTGAAGATCAACGCGGAAGAAGCGCAAGCCAAGTTCGGCTTCCTGCTCGACGCGCTGCAATACGGCGCGCCGCCGCACGGCGGTATCGCGTTCGGTCTGGACCGCATCGTCACGATGATGGCCGGCGCCGACTCGATCCGCGACGTGATCGCGTTCCCGAAGACGCAACGCGCGCAGTGTCTGCTCACGCAGGCGCCGAGCGAAGTGGACGAGCGCCAGTTGCGCGAGTTGCACATCCGTCTGCGTCAGCCGGAACCGAAGGTGTAATGGCTTGAGTCCAGTCAGTGCTGTCTGAAAAACGACAGCAGGAGCAACCGAAAAAGGCGTGATCACTTCGTGTGATGCGCCTTTTTCGTTTTTTGCGTTACAGTCGATGCAAACGGCTTTCGACCGCTCATTGGACTCATCTCCGACATGTACCGCGCAAGCGTTGCGCCCAGTTTTCACGCCATGCCGAAACCGCCGAAGATTCCGCAATCCGTACTCGTCATCATCCATACGCCCGCGCTCGACGTGCTGCTGATCGAGCGCGCCGATCACGCCGGTTTCTGGCAATCGGTCACGGGCTCCAAAGACCGGCTCGATGAGCCGCTCGTCGAGACGGCGACGCGCGAAGTCGCCGAAGAGACCGGCATCGTGGTGGGCGGCGCGCAAGTGCCGCACAGCGCGTTGTTCGACTGGCAGTATTCGATCGAATACGAGATCTACCCGGAGTTCCGCTATCGCTACGCCGAAGGCGTGATCCATAACACCGAGCATTGGTTCAGCTTGCAGGTGCCCGAGCAAGTCGAGGTCACGCTGGCGCCGCGCGAACACACTGCGTTTCTGTGGCTGCCGTATGACGAGGCGGCGTCGCGCTGCTTTTCATCGTCGAATGCCGATGCAATCTTGCAGTTGCCTAAAAGGCTCCATGGGCGGCTCAGTGGGCATGCTGTCGTCGGGCATCCCACGGAGCGTGGCCGGTGAGCGTCGGCGGCGCGCGCCGCTTCGCCCGACTGCGGCAATCGCTGCTCGGCCGCCGCTATTGGCAGCGTTACCGCTTCACCAGCGGCAACGACGTCAAGCTGCTGCGTTCCGGCGACGAGTTCTTCAGCGCCCTGATCGCGCGTGTCGATGCCGCGCAGAGCGACGTGGTGCTCGAAACTTATATCTTTTGCCATGACAACGCCGGGAAGGCGGTGAGCGCGGCGCTGTTGCGCGCCGCTGCGCGCGGCGTGAGGGTGCGCGTGATTACCGACGGCATCGGCACCGCGCGTTTGCCGCTGTTCAACGAGTGGCCCGCGGCCGGCATCGACCATCGCATCTACAACCCGCATCTGTTCGGCCGCTTCGGCTTTTCGCGCACGCACCGCAAACTGGCGGTGATCGACGATCAGTTCGCGTACTGCGGCGGGATCAACATCGTCGATGATTACGAGAACAATGGCGAGAAGCTGCCGTACCGGCGCTGGGACTTCGCGGTCGAATTGCACGGACCGGTGGTGGCCGATATCCGCCAGGCGTTCGAGGTGCAATGGCGGCGGATTCGACTCGGGCATCGGCCGATCGAGTCGATGCAGCCGGATCTCGGGCCGAAGACCACGGCCTCGCTCGGCAGTCTGCGCCGTCGCCGCCGGCGCCGTAACGAGGAATTGTGGGCGGGCGGCCAGCCGTGCGTGGCGTTCGTCGCACGCGACAACCTGATCAACCGGCGCGCTATCGAGAAAGCGTATCTTGCCGCGATCGGCCAGGCGCGCAACGAAGTGCTGCTCGCCAATCCGTACTTCATGCCGGGGCGCAAGCTGCGGCGCGCGCTGGTGTTCGCGGCGCGGCGCGGCGTCGTAGTGAAGTTGATTATCGGGCGCAAGGAATTCAAGGCGCTCGATTACGCGGTGCCGTTTCTGTATCGCGCGTTGCTCAGGGCCGGCGTGCAGATCGCCGAGTACGAGAAAACGCTGCTGCACGGCAAGGTCGCTGTGGTGGATTCGAAGTGGGCGACAGTCGGCTCGTCGAACCTCGACGCGCTGAGCCTGATGCTCAACAACGAAGCCAACGTGGTGCTGGTGAACGACCCGTCGATCGACGCGCTGCGCGAGGCGATTCTGGTCGCCTTCAAGGACTCGCGCCGCATCGACGAAGCCCGTTACGACGCCCGGCCGGCCGGCGAGCGTGTGCTCAACTGGCTCGCCTACACGACCTATCGGGCCGTGATGAAGCTGCTGACGGTGGGCGGGTACGACTGACTCGCGGCAATGTGTTTTGAACAATGCCGGTGAGCCAGGAAGCGGCGCAGGCGAAATGTTCGGGCCGCTGTGCTTTGGACGCCGCCACCCGAGCGCGGCTAATCGTTTGGACAGACGAAATCACCGACTTCGCGGATATCGCGGCATTGATCGACAACCCCGGTCTGGTGATTTCCGTCGCTACTTCGACACCGCATCTTGCGGCGGCAATGAGCAACCGGGCCTGACGCTCGACCGTTGCGCGGGATGCTGGCGCTAAGTGTGTGGCCGGGACGACAGCCCGTGATATCCCGGATTGCGTCTTTGCCTCCCGTCGCGATGTGCCGAGCATAGCGACGCGCCGGCGCACCTTGCCGCGGCGCATACGCAGACTTTCCCGGCGCACGTGAACGCGTCCGGCCAAGGGCTTCTTTCTTCCTGCCTGTTCCGATCGAGCAAGCCTGCGCGGGCCGCTACCACGGGCGGTAGCGCCGCAGCAGGTCTGCGTCTCGAGGAACGTTCGGCACAAGTTCCGACCTGCAATGCGCGCCCTTGCGAACCTTGTCGGAATACCCGCGATACGCCAAACGCTTCTGCATTCGGACCGACTTGCTGCATCATGTCGGCCGGCTACGTGGATCAGAGAAACCGTGTACTTGGACGAGCGGCCCTCTCCCAAGGCAAACTTCAGGCAAACGCCTCTAAAAAATCTCCTTCCTCCGATTGACGGATGCCGCAGAATTGAAACCTGGTTAGAAACCGGTTTCTAATAAAGTCCTTGTTTCGCGGACGGCAGCACTCAATAATAGTACGGCCGTTCGATTTTCTTTCGGTCACATTAGAACGGTAAAAAGCTATGCGAAAAGGCGAACAGACGCGAGCCGCAATTCTCGAAGCAGCACTTGACCTGGCAAGCCGCGACGGACTGGAAGGTCTGACGATCGGGCTGCTGGCCGAGCGCATGCAGATGAGCAAAAGCGGGGTGTTCGCGCATTTCGGGTCGCGCGAGGATTTGCAGGTCGAAGTCGTGCGCGAATATCACCGTCGTTTCGAAGACGAGGTGTTTTTCCCGAGTTTGCGCGAGCCTCGTGGATTGCCGCGCTTGCGCGCGATGATTTCCCGCTGGATCGAGAAACGCATTCAGGAAGTCACCACCGGCTGCATCTACATCAGCGGCGCCGTCGAATACGACGATCGCGCGGATAACCCGGTGCGTGAGCAACTGGTGTCGAGCGTAACGGTCTGGCGTGCCGCGCTCACGCGTGCGATTTCGCAGGCTATGGAAGAAGGGCATCTGCGTGCCGATACCGATCCGCAACTGATGCTGTTCGAACTGTACAGCTTCACGCTCGGTCTGCATCACGACGCGCGCTTCCTGCACTTGCCGGATGCGGTGCGTCTCACGTGGGCCGCGCTGGAAAAATTGATTGTTTCGTATCAAAGCGAAAGCCGTTAGCGGCGTCGCCGCCAATCAGGCGGATTCAGCGGCGCAGAAAGTTCCGATCCACGGACTCAGCTAACGGCCTGGCTTCTTGTCAAACTTGGGAGAGAGTCATGGGACAGTACGCCGCGCCGCTGCGCGACATGCAATTCGTGTTGCACGAACTGCTTAACGTCGAAGCCGAAATCAAGCAGATGCCGAAGCACGCGGATCTGGATGCCGACACGATCAATGCGGTGCTCGAAGAAGCCGGCAAGTTCTGCTCCGAGGTATTGTTCCCGCTCAACCACAGCGGCGATCAGGAAGGCTGCACGTATGTCGGCGACGGCGTCGTGACCACGCCGAAGGGCTTCAAGGAAGCCTACGCACAGTACGTCGAAGCCGGCTGGCCGGCTTTGGGCTGCGATCCGGAATACGGCGGCCAGGGCCTGCCCGCGTTCGTCAACAACGCGCTGTATGAAATGCTGAACTCGGCGAATCAGGCGTGGACCATGTACCCCGGCCTCTCGCACGGCGCGTACGAATGTCTGCACGCGCACGGCACGCCGGAGTTGCAACAGCGCTATCTGCCGAAGCTGGTCGCCGGCGTCTGGACCGGCACGATGTGTCTGACCGAGCCGCATTGCGGCACCGACCTCGGCATTCTGCGCACCAAGGCTGAACCGAACAGCGACGGCTCGTACGCGATCAGCGGCACGAAGATTTTCATCTCCAGCGGCGAACACGATCTGGCTGAGAACATCGTTCACCTGGTGCTCGCGCGTCTGCCTGGCGCACCGAACGGCACCAAGGGCATTTCGCTCTTCATCGTGCCGAAGTTCGTACCGAACGAAGCGGGCGAACCCGGCGAGCGCAACGGCGTGAAGTGCGGCTCCATCGAACACAAGATGGGCATTCACGGCAACGCGACCTGCGTGATCAATCTCGACAACGCCAAGGGTTGGCTCGTCGGCGAGCCGAACAAAGGCTTGAACGCGATGTTCGTGATGATGAACGCCGCGCGTCTTGGCGTCGGCATGCAGAGCCTGGGCCTGACCGAAATCGGTTACCAGAACTCGCTGACGTACGCGAAAGAGCGTCTGCAGATGCGTTCGCTGACCGGCCCGAAAGCGCCTGAAAAGGCGGCTGATCCGATCATCGTGCATCCGGACGTGCGCCGCATGCTGCTCACGCAGAAGGCCTACGCCGAAGCCGCGCGCGCCTTCTCGTACTGGTCCGCGCTGCATATCGACAAGGAACTGTCGCATGCTGACGAATCGGTGCGCAAGGAAGCCGCCGACCTCGTCGCGCTGCTCACGCCGATCCTGAAGGCGTTCCTGTCGGACAACGCGTTCGAGAGCACCAACCACGCCATGCAGATCTACGGCGGCCACGGTTTCATCGCCGAGTGGGGCATGGAGCAGTACGTGCGCGATGCGCGCATCAACATGATCTACGAAGGCACCAACGCGATTCAGGCGCTCGATCTGCTCGGCCGCAAGATTCTCGGCGACATGGGCGCGAAGATGAAGAAGTTCGGCAAGCTGGTGTCCGATTTCGTCGAAGCGGAAGGCGTGAAGCCGGAAATGCAGGAGTTCATCAACCCGCTCGCCGACATCGGCGAAAAGGTGCAGAAGCTGACGATGGAAATCGGCATGAAGGCCATGCAGAACCCGGACGAAGTGGGCGCCGCCGCCGTGCCGTATCTGCGCACCGTCGGCCACCTGGTGTTCTCGTACTTCTGGGCCCGCATGGCACGCGTCGCGCTGGATAAGGAAGCGTCGGGCGATCCGTTCTACAAGGCCAAGCTCGCCACGGCGCGCTTCTACTTCGCCAAGCTGCTGCCGGAAACGGCCATGACGATCCGTCAGGCACGCGCGGGTTCGAAGTCGCTGATGGACGTCGAAGAAGCGCTGTTCTAAGCCCAGAGCTCAGGCAAACATCAACGCAGGCGTCGCGCGTGTCGAAACCCGCGGCGCCTGCCGTCAGCCACACATCGCGAAGCGTCCCATGAGGCTTCGCGACATCGCATAACTCCCCGGAGGAACGACGTGAGCAATCTGATCATTCGCAAGGTAGCCGTGCTCGGCGCCGGCGTGATGGGCGCGCAGATCGCCGCGCACCTGATCAACGCCAAGGTGCCCGTGCTGCTGTTCGACTTGCCCGCCAAGGAAGGCCCGAAGAACGCGATCGCGCTGAAGGCGATCGAGAACCTGAAGAAGCTGTCGCCGGCGCCGTTCGGCGTGAAGGACGACGCGCAATACATCCAGCCCGCGAATTACGACGACGACATCGAGAAGCTCGCCGAATGCGATCTCGTGATCGAAGCTATTGCCGAACGCATGGACTGGAAGCACGACCTGTACAAGAAGGTCGCGCCACATCTCGCACCGAACGCGATTTTCGCGACCAACACGTCGGGTCTTTCGATCACGGCGCTGTCGGAGGGTTTCTCGGACGAACTGAAGTCGCGCTTCTGCGGCGTGCACTTCTTCAACCCGCCGCGCTACATGCATCTGGTCGAGTTGATCCCGACCGCGACCACGCGTCCGGAAATCCTCGATCAACTCGAGTCATTCCTGACCAGCGTAGTCGGCAAGGGTGTCGTGCGCGCGAAAGACACGCCGAACTTCATCGCCAATCGCGTGGGGATTTTCTCGATTCTCGCTGTCGTGACCGAAGCGGCGAAATTTGGCCTGCGTTTCGACGAAGTGGACGACCTGACCGGTGCGCGTCTGGGCCGTGCGAAGTCGGCCACGTTCCGTACCGCCGATGTGGTCGGCCTGGACACGATGGCGCACGTCATCAAGACGATGCAGGACACGCTGAAGGACGATCCCTTCTTCCCGGTCTACGAAACGCCGGCCGTGCTGGCTGAACTCGTGAAGAAGGGCGCGCTGGGTCAGAAGACCGGCGGCGGCTTCTACAAGAAGGAAGGCAAGGCGATCAAGGTGCTCGACCCGAAGACGGGCGAGTACGTCGACGGCGGCGCGAAGGCCGACGAACTGGTCGGCCGCATTTTGAAGCGGCCGCCGGCGGAGCGTCTGAAGCTGCTGCGCGAATCGCAGCATCCGCAGGCGCAGTTCCTGTGGGCGATTTTCCGCGACGTGTATCACTACATCGGCGTGCATCTGGAATCGATCGCCGACAACGCGCGCGACGTCGATCTGGCGATCCGCTGGGGTTTCGGCTGGAACGAAGGTCCGTTCGAAGGCTGGCAGACGGCCGGCTGGAAGCAGGTCGCCGAATGGGTGCAGGAAGATATCGCGGCGGGCAAGGCGCTCTCGAACGTGCCGCTGCCGTCATGGGTGCTCGAAGGGCCGGTGGCCGAGCAGGGCGGCGTGCATACGAACGAAGGTTCGTGGTCGCCGGCTTCGAAGACGTTCGTGCCGCGCTCGTCGCTGTCCGTCTATGACAAGCAGGTGTTCCGTGCGCCGCTGGTCGGCGAAACCAAGGCTGATCCGAAGACCTACGGCAAGACCCTGTTCGAAACCGACGCCGTGCGCGCATGGGTCGACGATCGCGCGGGCGAAAACGACGTGCTGATCGTGTCGTTCAAGAGCAAGATGAACACGATCGGACCGTCGGTGATCGACGGCCTGACGCAGGCGATCGAACTGGCCGAAAAGGACTACAAGGGTCTGGTGGTGTGGCAGCCGACGTCGCTGAAACTCGGCACGCCGGGCGGTCCGTTCTCCGCGGGCGCCAACCTCGAAGAAGCGATGCCGGCGTTCATGATGGGCGGTGCGAAGGGCATCGAGCCGTTCGTGAAGAAATTCCAGCAAGGCATGCTGCGCGTGAAATACGCCAGCGTGCCGGTCATCTCGGCCGTGTCGGGCATCGCGCTCGGCGGTGGCTGCGAGCTGGCGCTGCACAGCGCGAAGCGCGTCGCGCATATCGAAAGCTATTTCGGTCTGGTGGAAGTCGGCGTGGGTCTCGTGCCGGCGGGCGGCGGCCTGAAGGAAGCGGCATTGCGAGCGGCGGAAGCGGCGACGCAAGCTGGCGCGACCAACGACCTGCTGAAGTTCGTGCAGAAGTCGTTCGAAAACGCGGCGATGGCGAAGGTCTCGGCCTCCGCGCTCGATGCTCGCGCGATGGGCTACCTGAAGCCGTCGGACACGATCGTCTTCAACGTGTTCGAACTGCTCGACGTTGCGAAGAAGGAAGCGCGCGCGCTGTCGTCGGCGGGTTATCGTCCGCCGCTGCGGGTCACGCAGGTGCCGGTGGCCGGGCGTTCGGCGATCGCGACCATCAAGGCATCGCTCGTCAACATGCGCGATGGGCGTTTCATCAGCGAGCACGATTTCCTGATCGCGAGCCGTATCGCGGAAGCGGTGTGCGGCGGCGATGTGGAAGCGGGCAGTCTGGTCGATGAGGAATGGCTGCTGCAACTCGAGCGTCGCGCGTTCGTCGATCTGCTCGGCACGCAAAAGACGCAGGAACGGATCATGGGCATGCTGCAAACCGGCAAGCCGGTACGCAACTAGGCGACGAGCGGACCGCACTTCGTGCATGGGACCAGAGTAAGCGTTGAAGCGCCAACTCTGATCGACCGCGATGAGACTGCATGGGACCAGAGTAAGCGCTAAAGCGCTCTCTGGTCGACAAAGGAGCTTCAAATGGCAAAGCAATTGCAAGACGCATACATCGTTGCCGCGAGCCGTACGCCGATCGGCAAGGCGCCGCGCGGGATGTTCAAGAACACCCGCCCGGACGAACTGCTGGTGCACGCGATCAAGTCGGCCGTGGCGCAAGTGCCCGGCCTCGACACCAAGATGATCGAAGACGCGATCATCGGCTGTGCGATTCCGGAAGCGGAACAAGGGCTGAACGTCGCGCGCATGGGCGCGCTGCTGGCCGGCCTGCCGAATAGCGTCGGCGGCGTGACGGTGAACCGTTTCTGCGCATCGGGCCTGACCGCGCTCGCCATGGCCGCCGACCGCATCCGCGTCGGCGAGTCAGACGCGATGATCGCGGGCGGCTGCGAATCGATGAGCATGGTGCCGATGATGGGCAACAAGCCGTCCATGTCGCCGCATATCTTCGATCGCAATGAAGACATCGGCATCGCCTACGGCATGGGCCTGACGGCGGAGAAAGTCGCCGAACGCTGGAAGATCAGCCGCGAAGCGCAGGACGCGTTCTCGGTGGAATCGCACCGCCGCGCCATCGCCGCGCAGAATGCCGGCGAGTTCAACGACGAAATCGCTGCGTACACAATCACCGAGCGCTTCCCCGATCTCGCCACCGGCGAAGTCCGCGTGAAGACCCGCGAAGTGTCGCTCGACGAAGGTCCGCGCGCGGAAACCTCGCTCGAAGGTCTCGCCAAGCTGCGCGCGGTGTTCGCGAACAAGGGTTCGGTGACCGCGGGCAATAGCTCGCAGACGTCGGACGGCGCAGGCGCGCTGATCGTGGTGTCGGAGAAAATGTTGAAGGAATTCAACCTCACGCCGCTCGCGCGTTTCGTCAGCTTCGCCGTGCGCGGCGTGCCGCCGGAAATCATGGGCATCGGTCCGAAGGAAGCGATTCCGGCCGCGCTCAAGGCCGCCGGCCTGAAGATCGACGACCTGGACTGGATCGAGCTGAACGAAGCGTTCGCCGCGCAATCGCTGGCGGTGATTCAGGACCTCGGTCTCGATCCGGCGAAGATCAACCCGCTCGGCGGCGCGATCGCCCTCGGCCATCCGCTTGGCGCGACGGGCGCGATTCGTGCGTCGACCGTGGTGCATGGCTTGCGCCGCCGTAACTACAAATACGGCATGGTGACGATGTGCGTCGGCACGGGCATGGGCGCGGCGGGCATCATCGAGCGCCTGTGACCAGGTTCACCCCAAGGTTCGCTTCGGTCCTCGCGCTTGCGCGTTGAGGACCGCAGAACGGTTCGCAGGCCATTCGGTTTGCGAACCGTTTTTACATTCTCAGCAGGAGTACGAGGAGATGACGATGGATATTCTGGTCGAGCGCGCCGACGGCGTGCTGACGATTGCCTTCAACCGGCCCGACAAGAAAAACGCGATTACGGCCGCCATGTATCAGACGATGGCCGACGCGCTGGTCGAAGCGCAAGGCGACGCCGCCGTGCGCGCCATCCTGATTCGCGGCAGCGCGGGCATTTTCAGCGCCGGCAACGATCTCGAAGACTTCATGAAGACGCCGCCGATGGGCGAACACGCGCCGGTGTTCCAGTTCCTGCGCGCGATCAGCTCGGCGGAGAAACCGGTGGTGGCGTCGGTGGCGGGCGCGGCGGTCGGTATCGGCACGACCCTGCTGCTGCATTGCGACCTGGTCTACGCGGCCGATACCGCGAGCTTCTCGCTGCCGTTCACGCAACTCGGATTGTGTCCGGAAGCGGCGTCGAGCCTGCTATTGCAGCGCGCGGCCGGCTATCAGGCGGCGGCGGAGAAACTGCTGCTCGGCGAAGCGTTCGACGCCGCCGAGGCGCAGCGCATGGGCTTCGTGAATCGCGTGCTGCCCGCCGCCGAAGTAGACGCGTTCGCCGCTTCGCAGGCCGCGAAGCTGGCTGCGTTGCCGGCTTCGTCGTTGCGCGTGACGAAGAGTTTGATGAAGCGCGCGAGCCACCAGGAATTGCAAACGCAGATGTCCGAAGAAGCCGTGCATTTCGGCAAGATGCTGCTCGCGCCCGAAGCGCGCGAGGCGTTCAAGGCGTTCTTCGAGAAGCGTAAGCCAGACTTCCGGCAATTCGATTGAGCGGCGTGTCGGGTGCTCCGGACACTTCAGACTTGCGAGCGCTCTGAGGTTGGAGGGAGTTGCCCGCGCGCCACTTCGAGCGTCTGCGCGTCAGGACGTTCGCCCGCCTGAATGTTCAGGCTCGTTGGCTGCTCAAGGCTGCGTCGGCTGCAAGGTATCGTAGTCGACGTAGCTTTTCTCGCGGCAGAAGCTCACCAGCCGCACGCCCGCCTTGCGCGCAATCGTAATCGCCAGCGACGACGGCGCCGAGATCGTGGCGACCATCGGCACGTCGACGCGCGCGGCCTTTCGTACCAGTTCGTAGCTGGCGCGGCTCGACAGAAACACGAAACCGTCTTTGGTATCCACACGGTCGAGCACCAGCTGGCCGATCAGCTTGTCGAGCGCATTGTGGCGGCCGACGTCCTCGAACGCGTAGCGGATCGCTCCCTGGGCGTCACACCACGCCGCGGCATGCAGGCCGCCGGTCAGCCGCGTCAACGCCTGATGCTCGGGCAAATCGCGGGCCGCGCGCGCGATCGCGTCCGGCGCCAGCCGCTGCAGGAAACCGGTATCCGCTACACGCTCCGGCTGCAGATCCAGCAAATCGATGCTTTCGATGCCGCAAACACCGCAGCCGGTGCGCCCGGCGAGCGCGCGGCGCTTCTCCTTCAGCGCGACGAAGGCCTGTTGCACCACTTGCAACTGCACTTCGGCATGCGGCAATTCGCCGTCATCATGCAGTTCGACCTCGATGTCCTGAATGTCGCTGCCACGCGCCACGATCCCTTCGGAAATCGCGAATCCGACCGCGAACGCTTCCAGATCGCGCGGCGTGCACATCATCACCGCATGCGAAATGCCGTTGAAGACGAGCGCGACCGGCCATTCCTGACCAACGTGGTCGATCACGGTTTCGACCGCCGCGCCGCGATGCCGGTGCACCTGGCGCTCCACCGCGCCCGGCTGCCCGGCTGTTTCCAGTTCGTTCAAGCTAGTTCACTCCTTTGCGATGCCGCGCGCGCGAGCGGTTGATGGCCCGGCGGGTTGCCGCCGGCCATGCCGCCGTCGCGCGAATAAGGTTCTAAAATACCCCAAGCTGGGCTTGCGTGTTGCCGCCATCCAAGAGGGACATAGTCATGGGACTCAACGAAGCACCGCTTCTGTTCAACTTCGAGGTCGAGTCTTCGGAGAATTTCACTTACATCCCGATGTCGGTGCGCTTCAATCTCGACCGCTTCGGGCTGCGCATCTCGCTCGATCAATGGCAAACGCTGCCGCTCGAAGACCGCAAGCTGCTGGCGCGTTTCCCGGTCGAAGAAGACGCGGAAATCGAGCCGAATTTCGATCATGCCCTGTTCGAAATGCTACGCACCCACGCGAACATCGAGCCGGAGTGGTTCACGCCCGAGGAAGCGCCGGCCTGGCGTCGCACGGACAGTGTGCCGGAGGGTATCTCGCATCAGGCGCAACTGGCCGGTCTCGCCGCGCCGGGCGTCGCCCAATGGGCCGAACTGGAGCCGTTCAAGCGCTACGTGCTCGCCAAGCTGTCGCGCAAGCCGGAGGCCAATCACGATTTCGTTCCGGCCATGAAGGAATTCGGCGCGGCCGGCTAGGTACGGCCGATCGGGCGCCGCCGCACACGTGACTAGCTAGCGCCGCCAGCAGCCCGGCGCCGGGGCAACATCAACCGCCTAACGCGGCCCTCCAGGTTTTTTTCACTCACTACCCTCAATCTGTTCCGAACTCTGCCGTTATCCATGGGTTGGCGCGTAAAGAGAGTCGTATCGATGCGGCCCGACGCATCGGCCGCGATCGCGCGCTCCCGCCCGCAGAACGATTGACGTTCGGAACCCATGACTCCTTTTCTATCGAAGCGGCTGCTGATCAATCTGGCGGTCGTTGCCGCGGCGATCGGCGCGAACGCGTTCGTCGCCTATACGCAGATCTGCGGCCAACGCGACGCTGACGCGCGCATGCTGCGTTCGACGAGCGTGCGCCAGCACCTCGACGCCTACCACACGGCGCTCGACGGCGGCCTGGCCGCGCTCGGCCGCTTCGAGGCGTCGGGCGAGTCGGCGCCTGCCAGCGCGGCCGCTGCGATGGCGGCGACGCTCGCGGATCTGGAGCGCGACCTGCGCAATGAACTGGCCGGCGAACCCGCCATGCTCGACGCGCTCGCGAAGCTGAGCGCCGACAGCCACGCGTTGCAACACGACATCGACGACGCGCTGCTCAGGAGCGCCGCTGCGGGTCCGGACGCCTCGCGCGCGTGGGCCGCCTCGACCTACACCCATCTCGGGCTCGGCCTGGATCGCGTCGAAGCGGGCCTCGCCGCACTGCGCGGCGCGGAGAATCGCGCGTTGCAGGCGTCGCTCGCGGCGTCGGCGAGCGAAACGCAGCGGGCGATGTTCTTGCTGATCGTGACCATGCTGGGCGGTAGCGTGCTGCTGATCTTCACGTTCGGCGCCCGCGAAAACAGCGCGCGCGAGAAGCTGCGCAGCGTGCGCGCGCTCGGCCGCCACGACGAACGCTTTCGCGGCCTGTTCGACGAGCATCCGGTGCCGATGTACATCTTCGATCGCGAGACGCTGCGCTTTCTCGCCGTCAACGCGGCCGCGATCCAGCAATACGGCTACACCGAAAGCGAATTTCTCGGCATGACGGTTCGCTCGATCCGCCCGAACGGCGAAGTCTCGCGCCTCGAATCGCACATGCAGCGCAGCGACGCGGGCCAGCACGGCCGCACCATGGCGGGCATCTGGCACCACCGGCGCAAGGACGGCTCGACGATCAGCGCCGACATTTCTTATCACGCGCTGAACTTCATGGGCCGCGCCGCGTTCTTCGTGCTCGCCGACGACGTCACCGATCAGATCAACGCCGAAGCCGAAGCGCAGCGTTCGAACCAGATGCTTGAAGCGGTGATCGACAATATTCCGCAGCGCATTTTCTGGAAGGACATGGAGTCGCGCTACCTCGGCTGCAACATGGCGTTTGCGCGCGACGCCGGGCTCGCGTATCCGGAGCAGGTGGTGGGCAAGAGCGACGCCGACATGCCGTGGCGCGACTTTTCGACGTTGCTGAACGACCACGACAAGGAAGTGGTGAGCACCGGCGTGCCGAAGATGAACTTCGAAGTCGATCTGGTGATCGACGGCGTGCATCGGACCACCGTCACGAGCAAGCTGCCGTTCACCGACGGCGACGGCCGCGTGATCGGCGTGCTCGGTTCCTACACGGACATTACCGAGCGCAAGCGCGCCGATCTTGCGTTGCGTCTGCAAAGCCGCGCGCTCGATGCCAGCGTCAACGCGATTCTGATCACCGCGCCGTCGCCGACCGGCAATCTGATCGAATACGTGAACCCGGCGTTCATGCGCATCACCGGTTACGACGCCACCGAGGTGATCGGCCACGATTGCCGCGTCCTGCAACGCGACGACCGCGAGCAGGAAGGCGTTTCGCTGATCCGCCAGGCGCTCGCGGCGAACCGCGAAGTTAGCGCGGTGGTGCGCAACTACCGCAAGGACGGCGCGCTGTTCTGGAATCAGCTCTTCATCGCGCCGGTGCCGAATCAGGACGGCATGATCACGCACCACATTGGCGTGATCAACGACGTGACCGATCTGATGCGCTATCAGGAACAGCTCGAATACCAGGCCAACTACGACAGCCTCACGCGCCTGCCGAACCGTAATCTGCTGCGCGATCGCCTGCAACATGCGTTGATCGTCGCGCAACGGCATCACAAGGGTGTCGCGGTCGTGTTCATGGATCTGGACGGCTTCAAGAACGTCAACGACAGTCTCGGTCACAGCGTCGGCGACCGGCTGCTCAGCGTGGTCGCGGAGCGCCTCGCGCGTTGCACGCGCACGAGCGATACGGTGGCGCGCCACGGCGGCGACGAGTTCGTGATCGTGATGACCGACACCGTCGACGAACAGTCGCTGATCGCGTGGATGGAGCGCGTGCGCGCGTCGATCTCCGAGCCGGTCTGGCTCGACGGCACCGAGCTGTACGTAGGTTGCAGCATGGGCGCGAGCCTGTTCCCGCAAGACGGCGAAGACGCCGAGACGCTGATGAAGAAGGCCGACCTCGCGATGTATCGCGCGAAGGACATGGGCCGCAACACGTTCCAGTTCTATCAGCCGGAGATGAACGCGAGTGCGGGCGCACGCCTGAATCTCGAACGGCGTCTGCGCCGCGCGTTGCGTGACAACGAGTTCCTGCTGCACTACCAGCCGCAAGTGGATATCGAGAGCGGCCAGATCGTCGGCACCGAGGCGCTGGTGCGCTGGCGCGATCCGGAAGTCGGACTGGTGCCGCCGTCGTCGTTCATTCCGGTCGCAGAGGAAAGCGGGCTGATCGGGCCGCTTTCGGAATGGGTGCTGCGCGAGGCGTGCCGCCAGAACAAGGCCTGGCAGGACGAAGGCTTGCCGCCGGCGCGCGTGTCGGTGAATCTGTCGGCGCGCGTGTTCCAGCAGCGCGACATCGCCAAGCTGGTCATGCAGGTGCTAGCCGAGACCGGTCTCGAGCCGCAATACCTCGAACTGGAACTGACTGAAAGCACCATCATGCGCAATGCCGAAGAAGCGGTGTCGATGCTCAACGAACTGCACGCGCTCGGTATCGGTCTCGCCATCGACGACTTCGGCACCGGCTATTCGAGTCTCAGTTATCTGAAGCGCTTCCCGGTGGATCGGCTGAAGATCGACCGCTCGTTCGTGTCCGACATCGGCGTGTCCGGCGACGACGAGACGATCACCTCGGCGATCATCGCACTCGCGCATTCGCTGAAGTTGCAGGTTATCGCCGAAGGCGTGGAGACGTCCGCGCAACTCGACTTCCTGAAGGAGCGCGCGTGCGATGAGATGCAGGGGTTCTACTTCGCGAAGCCGTTGTCGACGGACGCGATCTCCGAGTTACTGCAAGGTGGCATGAGGCGCGAGCTGGCGACGGTTTGAGCCGCTCGCGCCGAGACACTTACTCTGCCGGCGTGCTCAGGAAAACCGGCAGACCTTCCGCCAGTTCGGAGAACGACTGCAGGACCGGATGCGCCGTCTTGCTGACCGTCCCCGGCAGCATCATCTGCGTGAAGTGCCAGGCGACGGCCACGGTGACGTCGGCGGCGTCGAACTGATTGGCTTCGATCGGCAGCGCGGCCGCCGCGAGTTCGCGTTCCAGCTCGGCGTAAGCGGCGAACAACTGCGTGCTCACGCGATCGATCCACGGCTCATGTTGCTTGTCCGCCGGACGCAGATTGCGTTCGTAGACGATCTGCACGGTCTTCTCGCACGCCGCAAGCGCGAGACCCGTGAGGCGGGCGGCGCGCAAAGCGGCGTCGGGATGCGTCGGGAAAAGCCGCTGGTTCGGCCCGACGAGCGTGGCCAGGTACTGGAGGATTACCGTCGAGTCCATCACGGTCTGGCCGTTGTCGGCGATCAGCGTAGGCGCCTTGACGACGGGGTTGATTCGCGCGAACTGTTCGTAGGTGCTGAACACCGAAATCGACTCGTGCTCGAATTCAAGCTTCAGCAATTTGAGGCAGATGGCGACCCGGCGTACGTAGGGCGAATCCAGCATTCCGATCAGTTTCATCTCATTCCCGTTAGAACATCTATCATGGCGCGCCCGAGCTCTTCGTGGTCGCGCGGCTTAGCTGCCGGCACAGGTCGAGGCGCATCGAACCGATAGATTAAGCATCTCCGCAGCGCAAAAAAAGCGACAAATAAAGACGATTTACGTCAGAATTTCTTACATGAAACCGATCCCGCCTTTGACCGCGCTGCGCTGCTTCGAGGCCGTCGCCCGTTTGGGCGGCGTGACGCAGGCCGCGCGGGAGTTGCATGTCACGCACTCGGCGGTGAGTCAGCAGATCAAGGTGCTGGAAGAATCGATGGGTGTCGCGCTGTTCATGCGCGAGGCGCGCGGGCTGCGGCTGACCGAGGAAGGACGGCTTTATGCGCTCGACATCCGCACGGCATTGCGCGACATCGCCCATGCGACGCGCCGCGCGCAGGCGCGCCCGCACGAGAGCGAACTGGTGATCACCACCTTGCCGTCGTTCGCGCAGCATTGGCTCGTGCCGCGTCTCGGCAGCTTTCGCGATGCGCATCCGTACTACCGGATTCGCCTGCAGACGAGTTTGCAGGTCGAGGATTTCCGCCAGGGCGCGAGCGACATCGGCATCCGCATGGGGCAGGGGCATTGGCCGGACGTCGCGCAACAGAAGCTGTTCGACGACGAGATGGTGGTGGTCGCAGCACCGCATTTTGCTCTGACGCCGCATGGCCGCTTGCCTGTGAACGCGGCAGAAGTGCTGGTCTGTCCGCTCATTTCGAGTCCCGATACGCCGTGGCACGACTGGTGTCAGGCGGCGCAGGTGGCGGAGCCGGCCGAGGGCGCCGTGGTGTTGTCCGCGAACGACTCGAATATCGTGATCGGCGCCGTGCTGCAAGGCCAGGGCGTCGCACTCGAACGGCGCAGCCTGGTTGCGTACGCGCTGGCGCGCGGCGAGCTGGTGCAGATCACCGATATCCGCGTGCCGTACCGTTATCCCTATTGGCTGGTCTGGCAGCAACGCGAAATGCTCAATGCGTCGCAGGCGCATTTCGCGCAGTGGATCGAAGGGCAGGTCGACACTTATCTGCGCAGCAGCGGCGCGCCGGCGGCGGCGCTTCGTGCGGGTTAGCCCGTATTCGTTCGCATAAAACGTTTGCGCGAGGGTTTCGGTCGGCTATATTCGTGGTTCCCATCTCAGACCGCGCTGGGAACCACGAAGCACCGATTCACGTGGCGTTGCGCCCGATTTTCGCTGCTTGCACTGAGTCATGGGCGTTGCGCCGTCGACTATCCGCCAATCTGATTGATCCGACTGGAGTGAACAATGACGTCGTCACCTGCAAAGAAATTGTCCGTGTTGCTGGCATCGGTTGTACTGAGCGTGGCTTGCGCCGCGCCGGCGTTCGCGCAAAGCGGCGGCGGTGGCGGGCCGGCGGGGAACGACTCCGACGCGGCGGTTCCGTCTGCCGCATCGAAAGCGGCGCCGTCCACCAAAGCTCAGCGCAAGGCCGCGCGCAAGCAGGCGCGGGCGAAGAAAAACGCCGAGTTGAAGAAATTGGAGGCCAACGGCTATCAGCCGTCGGCCACCGATTCGAACTATCCGAATGACATTCAGAAGGCGCAGAAGAAGGCGGGAATCGGCCAGGCAGCGAGCCAGTGACGCGGTACTACGGCTGAAAAAACGAGGCGCCGCGGCGCCTCGTTTTTCATTGTGCGCAGCAAGCGCGCTCAGTCCAGTACCGGCAGCGCGCGCGGACGGCGGTCGCTATCGGTGGCGACGTAGGTCAGCGTGGCTTCGGTAACCTTCACCAGATCTTCGGTCAGGCTCATGCGCTGCGCGTAGACCTCGACCGCCACGGTGACCGACGTGTTGCCCGTCTTGACGATGTCCGCGTAGAAACTCAGCAGATCGCCGACGAACACCGGTTGCTTGAACACGAACGAGTTGACCGCGATGGTCGCCACCCGCCCGTTGGCGCGGCGGCTCGCCGGAATCGAGCCGGCAATGTCCACTTGCGCCATGATCCAGCCGCCGAACACGTCGCCATGGACGTTCGCGTCCGAGGGCTGCGGCACGACGCGCAGCGCGCAGTGCTTTTGCGGGAGTTGAAGCATATCGGTCATCGGGGGCACCCTTGAGAAACGTGTTGGCTCGGTCGGCTCGACCGGCAGGCGGGGGATTTCACGACAACGGTACGGCACGCACCGCGCGGCCAACGTGCCACCCACGGCGGGCCAACCCATGAAAAGCGGCGCCAGCCGGCTTCTGCGACAATAGAAAGATCAGGAATTGTACGGGAAAGCGCCCAGCGAGGTCGCGCGACAACAAGCAGTGTGCCGGGCAGGCACGCCGCGGTCGGTGCGCCGCTGCGAACTCCGGCATTTCCGCACTCTCCCCAGCCGATCCCCATGCGCCGAACGCCCTCGTCCGAACCCTCTCCGATCTCCACCCAGCCGCGCAACGACTGGCACACGATCCTCTCGCTGCTGCCGTATCTCGCCACCTATAAATGGCGCGTCGGCTTCGCGCTGAGTTGCCTGATCGGCGCGAAGGTCGCCAACCTCGGCGTGCCGATCGTGATGAAGCGGATCGTCGACGGCCTCGCCTCGGTGCAGCATCTCACCGCGCTCGGTCGCGCGCACGATTCGCCGGGCATCGTGCTGTTGGGCGGCGTCGGCCTTCTGGTGGTCGCGTATGCGGTGGTGCGGCTGTCCACGTCGCTGTTTACCGAACTACGCGAGATTCTGTTCTCGAAGGTGACTGAAAGCGCAGTGCGGCAACTCGCACTGAAAGTGTTTCGCCATCTGCATGCGCTGTCGCTGCGCTTTCACCTCGAAAGGCAGACGGGCGGTATGTCGCGCGATATCGAGCGCGGCACGCGCGGCATCACGCAACTGATCTCGTATTCGCTGTACAGCATTCTGCCGACGCTCGTCGAAGTCGGGCTCGTGCTCGGCTTTTTCGTCGTCAAATACGAGGCGTATTACGCGGTGGTCACGTTCATTGCGCTTGCCGTGTATATCGTGTTCACGGTGAAGGTCACGGAGTGGCGCACGCATTTTCGCCGCACCATGAACGATCTCGACTCGAAGGCGAATTCACGCGCGATCGATTCGCTGCTGAACTACGAGACGGTCAAATACTTCGGCAACGAAGAGTGGGAAGCGAGCCGTTACGACGAAAATCTCAAGCGCTATCGCACGGCGGCGATCAAGTCGCAGCGCTCGCTCTCGGCGCTGAACTTTGGGCAGCAGGCGATCATCGGCACCGGGCTCGTGTTCATTCTTTGGCGCGCCACACAAGGCGTGATGGCCGGGCGTCTCACGCTCGGCGATCTGGTGCTGATCAACACCTTCATGCTGCAGCTTTATATTCCGCTGAATTTTCTGGGCGTGGTGTATCGCGAGTTGAAGCAAAGCCTCACCGATATGGACCGCATGTTCACGCTGCTCGGCGCGTCACAGGAAGTGCCCGATCTTGATGGTGCTCCCACGCTGCGTGTGAGCGGCGCGCAGGTGCGCTTCGAACGGGTGAACTTCGCGTACGAACCGGCGCGCCAGATTCTGCACGACGTGAGCTTCACGATTCCCGCCGGCACTACGACGGCGGTGGTCGGCCATAGCGGTTCCGGCAAATCGACCCTCGCGCGGCTGATGTTCCGCTTCTACGATCTGGACCGCGCGACGGGCGGCGCAATCACTATCGACGGTCAGGATATTCGTGACGTGACGCAGGATTCGCTGCGCGCGTCGATCGGCATCGTGCCGCAGGATACGGTGCTGTTCAACGATTCGATTTACTACAACATCGCTTACGGTCGGCCTTTGGCGACACGCGACGAAGTGATTGCAGCGGCGCGCGCGGCGCATATTCACGAGTTCATCGAAGGGTTGCCGAAAGGCTATGAAACACCCGTCGGCGAACGTGGCCTGAAGCTGTCTGGCGGCGAAAAGCAACGCGTGGCGATCGCGCGGACCATTCTCAAGAATCCGCCGATCCTGTTGTTCGACGAAGCGACCTCCGCGCTGGATTCACGTTCCGAGCGCGCGATTCAGCATGAGCTCGATCTGATTGCTCGCGAGCGCACGACGCTGATCATCGCGCATAGGCTTTCGACGGTGGTGCACGCACAGCAGATCATCGTGATGGACAAAGGGCGGATCGTCGAGCGCGGCACGCATGCGGAACTGTTGCGCGCGAACGGCCTGTTCGCGCAGATGTGGGCGTTGCAGCAGCAGCGCGCGGCAGAGGCGCCGGAGGCGGTGGAAACGGTCGGCGCGGGGGACGGCGGGCGATAAATTTGCGCGGCGATTCTTGGCGCGGTCCCCGCGCAATTCGGCGCGAACCTTTAGCGCCGAACGCCGAACTTCTAGCGCCTGCCGTCTGACACGCGCAAACGCCGATCCAGTTCACCCAACTGAGCCGGCGTACCGACGTTCTCCCACAAGCCCTCGTACAACTCGCCAGTTGCGAGACCGCGTGCAATCGTGTCGCGATAGTACGGCGTGAGCGCGCGTCGCGTGCCGCTCGGCAGATCGCGAAACATGCGCGTGTCGTACAGACCGATGTTGCCAAACGTGAAACGCGGCTGGGCATCGAGCGATAACACGCCGCCGTCCACCAAACCAAAGTCGCCGTTCGGATGAAACGCCGGGTTCGGCACCATCACCAGATGCATGCCCGGCTCGGGCAAGACCTGCAATTTTTCGGCGCGCGCATTCAGCGTCGCGTAATCGAAATCGGCGTACACATCGCCGCTGACCGCGACGAACACTTCGCTCGCGCTGTCATCCTCGAGCAGCGGCAACGCCTGCACGATGCCGCCCGCCGTCTCCAACGCTTCGCGCTCCGCCGAATAGCGCAACTGGACTCGCCAGCGCGAACCGTCGCCGAGCGCGGCTTCGATCTGCTCGCCGAGCCATGCATGATTGATCACAATGGTGCGAAAGCCCGCTTGCGCGAGCCGTTCGATCTGCCACACGATCAGCGGCTTGCCGCCCACGTCGAGCAAAGGCTTGGGACATGTGTCGGTCAACGGACGCATGCGCTCGCCGCGTCCGGCGGCGAAAATCATCGCTTTCTTCAGGGACATCGTCATCGGTCAGAAGGTGTAGCCGACTTCATTCGCGCGGCCTTCGAGATCGTCGAGGAGCTTCGCGAACGGACGCAGCGGAGCGTAGCGCTCGGCGACCTTGCGCGCATAGCCGATGAAACGCGGCAGGTCCTTCATGTAGTGCGGCTTGCCGTCGCGATAGTTGATCCGGCAAAAGAGGCCCAGCACCTTGATGTGCCGTTGCAAACCCATCCATTCGATCTGACGGTAGAACTCGCCGAAATCGGGATCGACCGGCAGGCCGGCTTTTTTCGCCCGTTCCCAGTAGTACACGAAGCAATCCAGCTCGAACTCTTCGTCCCAGCTCAGGAACGCGTCGCGCAACAGCGAGGCGACGTCGTAGGTGATCGGGCCGTAGACCGCGTCCTGGAAGTCCAGCACGCCGGGGTTCACGGGATTCGGTTCGGCGGCGATCATCAGATTGCGCGGCATGAAGTCACGCAGCATGAACACTTGCGGCTGCGCGCGGGCGCTCGCGATCAGCAGCGCGAACGTGCGATCGAGCACGCCACGGATTTTTTCGTCCGCTTGTTCGTCTGTCCCGTGGTCCAGATGCCGGCCGAGGAACCACTCCGGCATCAACTCCATCTCGCGGCGCAGGAAGGCTTCGTCGAACGGCGGCAGCACGTCTTCGCGCGAGGTGAGTTGCCAGCGGATCAGCGCGTCGAGCGCGTCGCGCATCAGCGAACGGGCGCGGCGCGGGTCATCGGCGTTTTGCGCTTCGGTCAGCGCGCCGAGGTATGAAGCCGTGCCCAGATCGGTGACGAGCATGAAGCCGGCCTCGAAATCCACCTCGAGCACACGTGGTACGTGCACGTCGGCGGCCGCGAGCAACTGCGCGACCTGCACGAATTCGCGGCACTTTTCGGGAGGCGGGGCATCGACGGCGATCAGCGTGCCGTTGCTTTCGCCTTCCGCCGCCTTACCGGCGAGCCGGAAATAGCGGCGAAAACTGGCGTCGGACGAAGCCGGGACAAGTGTGTCGAGCTCGAGCGAATAGCGCGCCGCGTGGCCTTTCAGCCAGGCTTTGAGCAGGTCGAGACGGGTATCGGTGGAGTCTTGGGATGGGGGCAGCGTCATGAAAACCGGCGGCAAATTCAGAGGGGCAACGTCTTGCCATATAATACCCCACGACTTTTTTGACGCGGCTCACGCCAGCTTTTCGCGTATTCCGCTTTACCGCCCGCCGCATCGTTCAACAGATTGTAAATATTGATGTGCAGCCGACTGTCACGGTCGGGGTGTGCAGGCGGTGGACCGTGACTGCAGATGCTGACGGACGAGCCGATTCGCCAAACGATACATGCCGCCTAGACAGCTTTCCCAAACGACTCCCTCTTGTGCTGTTGTGCCGCGCAAAAGGCGGCTCGTCGCGGCGTTGATCGCCGTTCCGGGCCTGATGCCCGCGCTTGCGCACGCCCAGCTGGTGGGGGAAGCCGCGCAGCCGCAACCTATCGACGCGCCATGGGGCATGCAGCTCGCCCCGCAGCTCGAAGACCGTCCGCTGCAGACGGGCCAGAAGCCGGCCACGTTCGTACTCGGCGACGCGACCACCGGCACCAGCGACCAGGACATGGCCGCCAAGGGTTCGGCCGAGGTGCGCCGCAATACGGTCGTGATCAAGGCCGACGCGTTGCACTACGACCAGGACACGGACATGGCCGACGCGTACGGCCAGGTCCACGTCGTCAACAACGGCAATTCGTTCGTCGGCCCGGAAGCGCATATGCGTGTGGATTCGAGCGAAGGTTTCATGACCGCGCCGAAGTACCACTTCAACGTGACGGGCGGCTCGGGGAGCGCGGAGCGCGTCGACCTGCTCGACAACGAGCGCTCGGTGTTCACGAAGGGCACTTACACGGCCTGCGCGTGCGCGGACGATCCGGCGTGGTACATCAAGGGCAGCGAGTTCGATTTCGACACCGGCGCGGACGAAGGCGTCGCCCATAACGGTGTGCTGTTCTTCCAGGGCGTGCCGGTATTCGCCTCGCCCTGGCTGTCGTTCCCGCTTTCGGGCCAGCGGCGCAGCGGGGTTCTGCCGCCCACGTTCTCGCTGAGTTCGTCGAACGGCTTCGAACTGTCGGTGCCGTATTACTTCAATATCGCGCCGAATCGCGATCTGACGGTCACGCCGCGTGTGATCTCCAAGCGCGGCGTGCAATTGCAGTCCACGTTCCGTTATCTGTCGCCCACGTATTCCGGTTCGATCACCGGCGAGTTCCTGCCGGACGATCACCTGACCAAGACCAACCGCTACGCGCTGTACATCCAGCACAACCAGAACTTCGGCAACGGGTTCGGCGGCTACATCTACTACAACAAGGTCTCGGACAACACGTATCCGGAAGACCTGTCGTCGTCGGTCAGTCAGTTCATGAACGGCACCCAGCTCCTGTATCAACAGGAAGCCGGGTTGACCTACACCAATGGACCGTGGTCGGTGCTCGCGCGCGAACAGCACTGGCAGACGCTGGCGCCTTCAACGGCGCCGTACGGCCGCGAGCCGCAGTTGAACGTGAAGTACGCGAAGTACAACGTCGGCGGCTTCGACTACGGCGCGGAAGCCGATTACACGAATTTCCGCATCACCACCGCGGATCAGACCGAAGGTCAGCGGGTGATGTTCAACCCGTACCTTGCGTATTCCGTGGTCGGGCCGGGTTACTTCGTCACGCCGAAGGTGCAATGGCACTTTGCGTCGTACAACCTGCGCAATATCAGCAACGACGTGCCGGCCGGCACGCCGAAGAATTTCACCGAATCGATCCCGACGTTCACCTTCGACACGGGCCTGATCTTCGACCGTTCGGTGCGGATCTTCGGGCAGGATTACATCCAGACGCTCGAGCCGCGTCTGTACTACGTGTACACGCCGTATCGCAATCAGGAGTCCGCGCCGCTGTTCGACACCGCCGACTCCGACTTCGGCCTCGCGGAAATCTTCACGCCGAACACCTTCGTCGGCAACGATCGGATCGCCGACGCGAACCGCCTGACGGCCGCTCTCACCACGCGCTTCATCGACGCGGCCACGGGCGATGAGCGGGCGCGTTTCGTGATCGCGCAGCAGTACTATTTCCAGGACCAGCGCGTCACGCTGCAGCCCACGCAGACCAGCACGCAGGCCACGCATTCGGACCTGATCGCGGGTGCGTCGTTCAAGCTCGGCGCCGGTTTCGCTTCGGAAACGGCGTTCCAATATAATGCCGACAACAACCAGTTGGTGAAGACGAGCATCGGCTTCGGGTTCAGCCCGGCCACCGGCAAGGTGATCAACGTCGGGTACCGTTACACCCGCGCGAACACCACGCTGGACAACCAGCCGATCAATCAGGTGTTGATTTCGGGGCAATGGCCGCTCACGCATCGGGTGTTCGGCGTCGGCCGTTTCAATTACGACCTGGGCGGCCATCGGATCGTCGACGGTCTGGTTGGCCTGCAGTACGACGCCGATTGCTGGACGCTCGGCGCGGGGATCCAGCGCTACGCGAACGGTCTGAACACCTCGGGGCAGAATCAGTCGAGCACGCGGTTTCTCGCGCAGTTGACGTTCAAGGGCTTGTCGAGCGTCGACAACGGGCTGATGAGCGCATTCCGCGCCAGCGTGGCGGGCTATACGCCGTTGCCGCCACCGCCGCCGCCGGAGTCGCGTTTCACCAATTACGAATGACGCTTGCCCGATCATTTATAAAGTGCGAAAAGACGGGCCAGGCGCGCCCGACATCATTGGAGTATCTGTGGCAATCATGAAAAAGCTTCGCTTGGCAACGCTTGCGGCCGGTCTGGCCGCCGCGGCGTCTTTCCTGTCGGTCGCGCCGGTGCAGGCGCAGGCGCTGGGCGGCAGTAGCGGCCAGACGGTCGACACCATTGCCGCAGTGGTCAACAACGGTGTCATCACGCGGCGCGAGCTCGACGAACGCATGGGCCTGATCACCCGCCGCCTGAACCAGCAGAACGCGCCGGTCCCGCCGCTGGACCAGTTGCGTCAGCAGGTGCTCAACCAGATGGTGCTGGAACGCATCCAGTTGCAGAAGGCCAAAGAAGACAACATCAATATCGACGACGCCACCGTGCAGAAAACGCTCGAACGGCTGGCCGCGGCGAACAACCTGTCGCTCGACGTGTACCGCTCGCGCATTGAGGCGCAAGGCGTGCCCTGGAGCACGTTCACCAGCGACGCGCGTACCGAACTCACGCTCTCCCGCCTGCGCGAGAAGGAAGTGGACAGCAAGGTCACGGTGTCGGACGCCGAAGTCGCGAACTATATCGCCAGTCAGCGTGGCCCGAACGCCGGCGCGACGAGCGACCTGCATCTGCAGCACATTTTCCTGAAGGCGCCGCTAAACGCGCCGGAGACGGACATCGAGGCGGCGCAGCAGAAGGCCCAGGCGTTGCTTACCGAAGCGAGGGGCGGCGCCAATTTCGACAAGCTGGCGAAGTCGAATTCGCAGGCGCCGGATGCATCGAAAGGCGGCGATATCGGTTTCGTTGCGCCGTCCAAGCTGCCGCCTGAAGTCGTCAAGGCTGTCTCGACCATGCGTCCCGGCGAAGTCAACCCGGATCTGATCCGCACCAACGACGGTTTCGAAATCGTGCGTCTGGTCGATCGCCGTGCGGGTCAGGGCACCAGCTCGGATGCGCCGAAGCTCGTGCAAACGCACGTGCGCCACATTCTGCTGCGCGTCGGCGACGGCATGTCGGAACCGCAAGCGCGCCAGAAACTGCTCGAAATCAAGAACGAAGTCGCCGCAGGCGGCGATTTCTCCAAATTCGCGCATACTTACTCGCAGGACGGTTCGTCGTCGCAAGGCGGCGACCTCGGCTGGATCAGCCCGGGCGAGACGGTGCCGGAATTCGAGCGCGCCATGAACAACCTGCAGGACGGCCAGATCAGCGATCCGGTCCGCAGCGAATACGGCTATCACCTGATTCAGGTGCTGGGCCGCCGCGAATCCGAAGGTTCGGTCTCGCAGCAGATGGATCTGGCGCGCCAGGCCATCGGTCAGCGCAAGGCGGAACAGGCCTACGCCGACTGGCTGCGCGAACTGCGCGACACCGCGTATGTGGAAGTGAAGCCCACTCTGTCGAGCACGCAATAACTGTCATGACAAGCGCTACCCAGTCCGCCCGCCCACCGCTGCAGATCGCGATCACGACCGGCGAGCCCGCCGGCGTCGGTCCCGAATTGACGGTGCAGGCACTGGCGGGCGCGGCGGCGCATTGGCCGCACGCGCAGTTCACCGTGCTGGGCGACGCCGACCTGCTCGCCGAACGCGCGCGGGCCGTGGGCGTCGACTGGAGCGCGCTGGTGGCGGACGGCAAGCGCGTGCGCCTGCAGCACCGGCCGCTCGGAGCGCCTGCCGTTGCGGGCAAGCTCAACGCGGCCAACGGCCGCTATGTGCTCGACCTGCTGGACAGCGCGATCGACGGCGCGGTAGCCGGCACGTTCGACGCGATCGTCACCGCGCCGCTGCAAAAGAGCACCATCAACGATGCCGGCGTGCCGTTCACCGGCCACACCGAATATCTGGCCGAGCGCACGCACACGCCGCGCGTGGTGATGATGCTGGCCGGCACCGGCAAGCGCCCGTTGCGCGTCGCACTAGCAACCACGCATCTGCCGCTCAAGGATGTGTCCGCCGCGTTGTCTATCGAAGGCATTGTCGAAACGCTGCGCATCATCGATCACGATTTGCGGCATCACTTCGGCTTGCCGGCGCCGCGCATCCTCGTTACGGGCCTGAACCCGCACGCGGGCGAAAACGGTTATCTCGGCCGCGAGGAAATCGATGTCATCACGCCGGCGCTGAATCTCGCGGACGCTCAAGGCATTGACGCGCGCGGTCCGTATCCGGCCGACACGCTGTTCCAGCCGCGTTATCTGGACGAGGCCGATTGCGTGCTGGCCATGTTCCACGACCAGGGCCTGCCGGTGTTGAAGTACGCCACGTTCGGCGAAGGCATCAATGTCACGCTCGGATTGCCGATCATCCGCACTTCGGTCGATCACGGCACCGCGCTCGATCTGGCCGGCACCGGCCGCGCCGACGCGGGCAGCCTGATCGCCGCGATCGAGACGGCGGTGTCGATGGCGCAGCACCGCCGCGCGGGCTGACTCGGCGCTGCCGGGCTGCTGCTCGCGTGTATCCTGCCGCTAGCAGCAGCGTATGCGGCTCGGCGAGCGCGTCGAGCGCATCCAGAAGTGCGCGCCGCTCAGCCAGTTCCTTTTCTTAAGCAGTTCTCTTTCTTAGCGTTTCTTCGATGTCCACCAGCAGACAGCAACAGGGCCGGCACCAAGGTCATATCGCGCGTAAGCGTTTCGGTCAGAATTTTCTGGTCGACATGGGCGTGATCGATTCGATCGTCGATGTCATCCGGCCGCAACGCGGCGAGCGTATGGTCGAGATCGGGCCGGGACTCGGCGCGCTCACCGAACCGCTGATCGAGCGTCTCGCGACGCCGGAAGCGCCCTTGCACGCCGTCGAACTGGATCGCGATCTGATCGGCCGTCTGAAGACGAAATTCGGTGGCCTGCTCGAACTGCACGCCGGCGACGCGCTGGCGTTCGACTTCGGTTCGCTGGCCGCGCCGGGCGAGAAGGCGTCGCTGCGCATTGTCGGCAATCTGCCGTACAACATTTCGAGCCCGCTGCTGTTTCATCTGACGTCGTTCGCGCATCGCGTGATCGATCAGCATTTCATGTTGCAGAACGAAGTAGTCGAACGGATGGTGGCGGAGCCGGGCACCAAGGCGTTCAGCCGTCTCTCGGTGATGCTGCAATACCGCTATGTGATCGACAAGCAACTCGATGTGCCGCCCGAAGCATTCAACCCGCCGCCGAAAGTCGATTCGGCGATCGTGCGGATGATCCCGTACGAACTGCATGAGTTGGCGCCAGTGGACGAGCGCGTGCTCGGCGAAGTGGTGACGGCCGCGTTCTCGCAGCGTCGCAAGATGTTGCGCAATACGCTGGCCGCGTATCGTGATTCGGTGGATTTCGAGGCGCTCGGCTTCGACCTGCAACGCCGCGCCGAAGACGTGCCGGTGGACGAATACGTGCGCGTTGCGCAGATCGTGGCGGCCAAAGCCTAAGCCTTGGCGGGGGTATCGGGTCTGCGGTCTCGAATAACGCGATCCTCTAACCTGTCACCCGCTTCGCCGGTGCGTTGACCAGCGCGATGCCGGCCAGCACCAGCACCGCAGCCATCAGAAAGCGCAGACTGAACGACTCGCCGAGCAGCAGCACGCCGAAGGTCACGCCGAACAGCGGCGTGAGAAACGAGAACACCGACAGGCGCGAAGCGATATAGCGCGTCAGCAACCAGAACCACAGCAGATAGCTGACGAACGCCACGATCACCGCCTGATACGCGAGGCTCACCACGGTCAGCGGCGTGACGGTTTCCACATGCGCCTGGCCGAGTCCGAGCGCAAGCGCGAGCAGCACCACCGCCGACACCATCAGTTGATAAAACAGCGTCTTGCTGGCGCTCGATTGAGCGAGTCGCGTGGCGCGCACCACCACGGTTGTCGCGGCCCACGTGATGCCACCCAGCACGCCGAGCGCGTCGCCCGCGACACCCGCGAGCAGTGAACCGCCGGCGGCGTGGCCATGCAGGAAGCCGTCCGCGAAGGCGAGCGAGATGCCCGCGAACGCCACGACGATACCCGCCCACTGAATCCGCCGCATGCGCTCGCCGTCGACGAACCAGTGCAGGCCGAGCGCCGTGAAGCACGGCGCGGTGTATAGAAAGACCGCCATGCGCGACGCGCTGGTCAGCGTCAGACCAAGAAAAATGCACACGAACTCGCCCGCGAACAGCACGCCCGCGAGCAGGCCGGCGCCCAGGGTGCCGTCGTCGCGAAAGAGCGGCGTGCCGCGTGAGCGCGCCCAGCCCCACACCAGCACCGCCGCAATCGCCGAACGCAGACCCGCCTGGAAGACCGGCGGCACTGCCGCATTGGTGCTTTTGATCGCGACTTGCTGGAGGCCCCAGATCGCGCACAGGCCAATCATCAACAGGATGGCGAAGCTATCCGGGGCGCGGCGTGCGGGCAGGGCGGAGGTGCTCATGGGCGGTGTCGAGTCGGAAATAGCTCGTACGATAGCAAACCTGCCCACGCCACCCGCCGATGACCCCATTGCCTACGCGTGCTTCTTTTAGGCCGCAAGCAAGGCTGTAAGCGTTTTTGCCGACTTAACAACACCTGTCTCAGACTAATTTCGCACGGCTCGCGTTTCGCGCTAAGGTTCTGCCACTAACGTTTTATCAGGACATTCCAGGCAGACGAACTCCATCCGCGCAACGCGGGGCCTGTACGAGGAGAAGCTATGAAGAACGTAGGCAGGTTGGCGGCGGTCGCGGTGCCCGCGGCATTGGCGTCGTTGGGGTGTCAGTTGGCGCAGGCACAATCCAGTGTGACGCTGTACGGCGTGGTCGACGAAAGCGTGCGCTACCTGACTCACGCCAACAAGGCCGGCGATTCGTCGATTGGACTCGGCACGGGCGGCATGACGCAGAGCCGCTGGGGGCTGAAGGGCGTCGAGGATCTCGGCGGCGGCTGGTCTACCTTCTTCAAACTCGAGAACCGCATCTACGTCAACAGCGGCCAAAGCGATCCCACGCTGCCGTTCTTCAATGAAGCACAGGTCGGCGTGCGATCGGATTCGTACGGCCAGATCATCCTCGGGCGGCAGTACAACGTCGTGATCGAAGGTGTGACGGTAGCCGGCTACGGCAGCAATTCGTGGATCCCGTACGACTTCAGTTTCCAGCCTGAAATCACCATGACGGGCGGCATCTGGACCAGCAACCAGGTGCAATATCAGGCGAGATATAACGGCTTCACGTTCGCGGCCGGCTACGCATTCGGCGGCAATGCCGGCAATTCATACGGCAGCCAGATCGGCGCGGCCGCGGCTTATAAACCCGAAGGCGGTCCGTTGAGCGTCGGCGGCGCGTACGAAGTGTCGAAAGATTCGGTCAACGGCGCGGCCGCGAAGACATGGACGTTCGGCGGCGCGTACACGTGGAATCTGACGCGTTTTTCCGTCGGCTACATCGTCAATCAGAACGACGCGGGCTTTTCGAATTTCGCCAATGGTCCGTTCAGCGCGCCCGTGCTGGCGGCGCTCAAGTACACGGACTTCGCGCGGCGCCGCATGATCATGGGCGGCATCACGCAACAGGTCAGCAACAAGTGGCACTTCGCCGCGAACGTCTGGCGCACGTTGCAGGACGGCAAGACCGCCGCGCAGGACGGCTCGGCGTGGCAGTACCAACTGGTCGCCGACTACAACCTGTCCCGGCGCACGGACGTCTATCTGGAAGGCGATTATTCGCTGTATCGCGGCGACCTGATCGGCGCACAGCTGCAGGGTGTCAACGGCGTCGGGCTCGCGCAGAAGGGCTCGCAGATCGGTTTGATGGCGGGTATTCGGCATCAGTTCTGAGTACTGATTCACGGGTGGCGCTCCCTGCAACGCCGAGCGATTCCGGGTACATTGACGGTCTCGTTACCACGCAACAGGGAGTGCATCATGCGCCTGCTTCACACCATGCTCCGGGTCGGCGACCTGGACCGTTCTATCGCTTTCTATACCGACCTGCTCGGCATGAAACTGCTGCGCCGCGATGATTATCCGGACGGCAAATTCACGCTTGCGTTCGTCGGTTACGAAGATGAACGCGACGGCACCGTGCTCGAACTCACTCACAACTGGGACACGCCTTCGTACGACCTCGGCACGGGTTTCGGCCACCTCGCCGTCGAAGTGGAAGACGCGTACGCCGCCTGTGACAAGATCAAGGCACAAGGCGGTACGGTGGTGCGCGAAGCCGGTCCGATGAAACATGGCACGACCGTGATCGCTTTCGTCACGGACCCGGACGGCTACAAGATCGAGTTCATCCAGAAGAAGCAATAAGGCTGGCGGCAGGGCGAGGTCAACAATGAATAACATCAATCCCTACTTCAAAGAACTCGACGAAATCCACGTCGAAATCGAAGCCCTGTTCAACGGTTCCGCGGACGAAGGCGCGCTGCAGCGAATCGTGGCGCGCTTCGCACCGCAATTCACGCTGGTCATGACATCGGGCATCGCACTGGATCACGCCGGCGTGCGCGAGATTTTCTCGAAGCTGCACGGCGCGCGTCCGGGCTCGCAAATCACGATCCGCGACAAGGAGATCGTCGCCGAATATCCGTCAGGAGCGGTGGTGAAATATCGCGAGTATCAGCGCGACGGCGCCGGCAACGCGAACGTGCGGCGCTCTACGGCGGTGATGGATCTCGACGCGCACGGCAAGGTGACGTGGCGTCATCTGCAGGAAACTTTCTGCTCGGAATGAGCGGGCGTGTGTGACAAACCGGCGCTCTGGATTGAAATCGAAGCGCCGGTTTCAAGGCACTACAAGGCACAAATAGGCGTTAAAGCGTCGGCAGCAATTCCGGCGGATGGGACTTCAGTGTCTGCCGCGCTTCGCGGAATTCCGGAAAAATCGATTCGACTGTTTGCCAGAAGCGCGGGCTGTGATTCATTTCACGCAGATGCGCGAGTTCGTGCGCGACGACGTAATCGATGATGGAAAGCGGGAAGTGAATCAGCCGCCAGTTCAGGCGAATCTTGCCGTCGCTCGAACAACTGCCCCAACGCGTCGCCGCTGACGAGAGCGCGTACGCGCGATAGTTCACGCCCAGCTTCTCCGCGTAAATCGCGAGGCGCTCGCCGAACAGACGCTTCGCTTCACCCTGCAGCCAGCCTTGCACGCGATCCTTGATCTGCTGCGGATCCGCTTGCAAGGGCAGCGGCACTTGCAGCGCCGCATCTTGCGCGCTGAACGCAAGCATGCCTTGCGGCGCGCCGAGTTTCACGCGCACGGGCTGACCGAGATACGGCACTTCGGCGCCATCTTTCCAATCGACTTTCGGCAACGCGCGCTGTTCGACACGCGTCTGCCATTCGATCAGCTTCGTGAAAATCCAGCGCTGCTTTTCGGTGATCGCGGTTTCGATATCGGCGAGCGTGACCCAGCGCGGTGCAGTGATCGTGAGACCGGTGCTGTCGATCGCGAAACCGATCGAGCGACGCGCCGAACGCTTGAGCGCGTAGTGGAGCGTGCGTGAGCCGATCGCGAGACTGCGCAGCTTGCTGCCATCCGGCGCGAGAGGCAGGGCCGGTTGCTGGCCGCCCGGCGAGCTCTGCGAAGCGCCGGGTGTGGGTGCGGAAGGTGAAGGCGACGACGACGTCGACCCCGGCTCGGCGAAGAGCGGGAGATCAAGCTGCCGGTTATCGAGCGCCGCAGCGTGCTGCGGCGTAGGAGACTTCTGCATCGGATTCGGCTTCGCGCAAATACGCCTTCGAGGGCGTGGGCGCGTCAGATTGGTGCGGCGGCGGAACTGCTTTCCGCCGCGCGGTACGCGGTAGGATCGATGCGACGCATTTCAGCTTCGATCCACTGTTCGACGCGCGTGTTCACTTCATCGGGCGTGAGCCCCGTCGTCTCGATCGGCTTGCCGATCGACACTGTGACTATACCCGCATATTTGAGAAACGAGTTGCGAGGCCACACACGTCCTGCGTTGTGCGCGATCGGCACGACCGGCGCGCCGGTGGCTGTCGCAAAACGCGCGCCGCCGGTTTTGTACTTGCCCTGTCTGCCGGTCGGCGTGCGCGTGCCCTCCGGAAACATGATGACCCAGGCGCCTTCGGCCATGCGCGCTTTGCCTTGCCTGATGACCGATTCGAACGCGTACTTGCCTTCCTTGCGATCGATATGAACCATCTTCAGCATGCCGAGCGCCCAGCCGAAGAACGGCACGTACAGCAGTTCGCGCTTGAATACATAGCACAGCGGCCGCGGCATCAGCGCCGGAAACGCCAGCGTTTCCCACGCCGATTGATGCTTGGAGAGCAGCACGGCGGGACCGTTAGGCAGGTTCTCGAAGCCTTCGATGTTGTAGCGGATGCCGTTGAGCCAGCGCACCGTATGCAGCGTCGCGCGACACCAGCCGGCGGCCATCCAGTAGCGGTTGTCGGCGCGCATGAACGGGAATGCGATGAAGCATGCAGTCGCGTACGGCACCGTGAACAGAACGAAATAGATCAGCAGAAGCAAAGAACGAATGAAGCGCATCGGCGTGGTCAGTGAGGGTTGGGGACGCGCGTGGCGCGCGTCACTCTTGAGCGTCGGCGAGGAAGTCGAGCGCGAAGGCGCGCAGGTCGTCGTGGACGATCGTGCCTTCGGGCAAGCCGCCGGCCTCGAGCGTTTTACGGCCCTTGCCGGTCAGCACCAGATGAGCCGGATGGCCGAGCGACGCGCCCGCTTGCAGATCACGCAGCGAGTCGCCGACCACCGGCGTTTGTTCCGGATCGACCTCGAAACGCTCGTTGATCATCTTCAGCATGCCCGGCTTCGGCTTGCGGCACTCGCAGTGGTCTTCCGCTGTATGCGGGCAGAAGAACACCGCGTCGATGCGCCCGCCGACCGCCGCCGCCATGCGATGCATCTTCAGATGCATTGCGTTGAGCGCGTTCATATCGAACAGGCCGCGGCCGATGCCCGACTGGTTGGTGGCGATCGCCACGCGATAGCCGGCCTGATTCAGACGCGCGATGGCTTCGAGCGAACCGGGCAGTGCCACCCATTCGTCCGGCGACTTGATGAACGCGTCGGAGTCGACGTTGATCACGCCATCGCGGTCGAGGATCACCACTTTTTTGGTCGGCATCGGCATGGCTGCGGGCTCAGGCGGCGAGTCGGGAAATGTCGGCGACGCAATTCATCTGCTGATGCAGTGCGCCGAGCAAGGCCAAACGGTTGGCGCGCAACGCCGGATCTTCGGCGTTGACCATCACGTCGTTGAAGAACGTGTCGACCGGTTCGCGCAACGCGGCGAGCGCGGTTAGTGCGCCCGTGTAGTCGTGCGCGGCGAGTTGCGATTGCACGCGCGGCGCGACTTGTTCGAGTTGCGCATGCAGGGCTTTTTCCGCCGCTTCGATGAGCAACGTGACCTGCACGCCGCCAGTCGCCGCGCCTTCCGACTTCTTCAGAATGTTCGAGATGCGCTTGTTGGCCGCCGCGAGCGACGCCGCTTCCGGCAATGCCGCGAATTCACGCACGGCATCCAGGCGCGCGACGATGTCGTCGAGACGCGTGGGGTTCAACGCCAGCACCGCGTCGATTTCGCCCGGCGCGTAGCCGCGTTCACGCAGCAGGCCGCGCAGACGGTCCATGCTGAATTCGTAAATCGCTTGCGTCGAATCGGTCACGTTCGGCACCGCGGCGAATTGCGCGTGAGCGGTTCGCAGCAGTTCGATCAGATCGACCGGCAGTTGCTTCTCGACGAGAATGCGCAGCACGCCGAGCGCGTGACGGCGCAGCGCGAACGGGTCCTTCTCGCCAGTGGGCTGCAGACCGATGCCCCAGATGCCGACCAGCGTTTCGAGCTTGTCGGCCAGCGCGACGACGGTGCCGGTCGCGGTGGTGGGCAACGCGTCGCCGGAGAAGCGCGGCTGATAGTGTTCCGAACACGCGAGCGCGACTTCTTCCGGCTCGCCGTCGTGGCGCGCGTAATACGTGCCCATCGTGCCTTGCAACTCGGGGAATTCGCCCACCATGTCGGTGATCAGGTCGGCCTTGGCCAGGCGCGCGGCGCGCTTCGCGAGCGCCACATCCGCGCCGATCAGTTCGGCGATCGCGCCGGCCAGCGCTTCGACGCGCTCCACGCGTTGCAGCGCCGAGCCCAGCTTGTTGTGATACACGACGTTCGCGAGCAGCGGCACGCGGTCCGCGAGCGGCTTCTTCTTGTCCTGCTCGAAGAAGAACTTCGCGTCCGCCAGACGCGGGCGCACTACGCGTTCATTGCCTTCGACGATATCGCCCGGCGTGGACGTTTCGATGTTCGACACGATCAGGAAGCGCGAGCGCAGCTTGCCGTTCGCATCGGTCAGCGCGAAGTATTTCTGGTTCGTCTGCATGGTGAGGATCAGGCATTCCTGCGGCACTTGCAGGAATTCGTCCTCGAAACGGCACGCGTAGACCACCGGCCATTCGACCAGCGACGTCACTTCGTCGAGCAGCGATTCCGGCATCACGACCTGATCGCCGTCGGCTTGCGCGAGCAGATGCGTGCGGATCGTTTCCTTGCGGTCGGCGAAATTCGCTACCACGTGGCCTTTGTGCAGCAAAGTCTCGGCGTACGCATCCGCATGCTGGATCTGCACGAAGCCTTCGGAGAGGAAACGATGGCCGAGCGTGGTGTCGTCGGCGTCGATGCCGAGCGCGCTCACCGGCACGACCTGTTCGCCATGCAGCGCGGTCAGTCGATGAGCCGGACGCACGAATTGCACGTTGGTGCCGTCCGGACGCTGATACGTCATGACCTTCGGGATCGGCAGCTTGGCGAGCGTTTCGTCGAGCGCGCCTTGCAGGCCGTCGGCGAGCGTGGCGCCCGGCGCGGCATAGCGCAGGAAGAAGGCTTCGGCCTTGCCGTCCTGCGCGCGCTCCAGGTCGTTCACCGAAAAATCGGGGAAGCCGAGCGCCGCGAGTTTCTTGGCGAGTGGCGCGGTGGGCTGGCCGTCTTTATCAAGCGCGACGGAAACGGGCAGCACTTTTTCGCGCACGTGTTTTTCCGGCGCAACCGTACGCACGTTGTTGATCGTGACGGCGAGGCGGCGCGGCGTGGCATAACGTTCGAACGACAGTTCGCCTTCGATCAGGTCGCGCGCCGCGAGGCGCTGCGCAATGCCTTCAGCGAAGGCGTCGCCGAGACGCGCGAGCGCTTTCGGCGGCAGTTCTTCGGTCAGCAGCTCGACGAGCAGGGTAGCTTGGTGGGGTTGAGTCATTTCTTGATGTTCTCGTCAGTCCTGGTCGATCTTGCGTTCGACTTTGAGCGGCGGCGCCCACGCGGGCATCGCGGCGTCCTGTTCGTCGGTCGTGAGGCCGGGCACGCCGTGCACCGGATTGCCGAGCATCGGGAAGCCGAGCTTTTCGCGCGAATCGTAGTAGGCCTGCGCGACCAGCTTCGACAGCGCACGAATGCGGCCGATATACGCCGCGCGCTCCGTGACCGAAATAGCGCCGCGCGCGTCGAGCAGGTTGAACGTGTGGCCGGCCTTCAGCACGAGCTCATAGGCGGGCAGCGCGATCTGCGCTTCGATCATGCGCTTGGCTTCGGCTTCGTAGCTGTTGAAGATCGAGAACAGCAGTTCGACGTTCGCGTATTCGAAGTTGTAGGTGGACTGTTCGACTTCGTTCTGGTGGTACACGTCGCCATAAGTCAGGCGACGCAGTTCCGGGCCGTTCGGGCCTTGCTCTTCCCACTCGGTCCAGACGAGGTCGTAGACGTTCTCGACCTTCTGCAGATACATGGCAAGGCGTTCGAGCCCGTACGTGATTTCGCCGAGCACCGGTTTGCAATCCAGACCGCCGACCTGCTGGAAGTACGTGAACTGGGTCACTTCCATGCCGTTCAGCCACACTTCCCAGCCCAGACCCCAAGCGCCGAGCGTGGGGTTTTCCCAGTCGTCTTCGACGAAGCGCACGTCGTTCTGCTTCAGGTCGAAGCCGAGCGCTTCGAGCGAACCGAGGTACAGGTCGAGGATATTTTCCGGCGCCGGCTTGAGCACCACCTGGTACTGGTAGTAATGCTGCAGACGGTTCGGATTCTCGCCATAGCGGCCGTCTTTCGGGCGGCGCGACGGTTGCACGTACGCCGCGCGCCACGGCTCGGGGCCGACCGCGCGCAGGAAGGTATGGACGTGGGACGTGCCCGCGCCGACTTCCATGTCGATCGGCTGGAGCAACGCGCAACCCTGCTTGTCCCAGTAGGACTGCAAGGTCAGGATGATTTGCTGAAACGTGAGCATGAAGTGCCTTTCGGGCATGAGGCCGCACCTTGAGCGCCGAAGCGCGCCGGGTGGCCGTGGAGCGAAGTGCTAAACCGTAGATTTTAACGGAAAGGGAGGGGGGTGTCCGTTTTGCGGGGTCGGACGGGAGTTCGAGTGCGCTTTAGACGACAAAGGGCCGCGCGTGGCGGCCCTTCGTCTTGGTCGTGCGTCTTGCCGGCCGTGTCGGCGAGGCGGCTCAGGTTGCCGCCAACTCCACCTTCGGCGAGAACGAATCGCTCTGCGCCACCGGCCAGTACTTCTCAAACAACGAGTAGCGATGGTTGCCGTTGAGCAGATCGTTCGGTTCGAGATACTTCAGCAGTTCCGACATCAACCGCACCTCATGCGACGACACGCGCCGCACGATGTGATGCGCGCGCAGTTCCGCCGGATGCTTCAGCCCTGCGGCCTGAATGATTTCCTTCAGCGCGTGCAGCGTGTTGTGATGGAAGTTGAACACGCGGTCGGCCTTGTCCGGCACGACAAGCGCGCGCTGGCGCACGGGGTCCTGCGTCGCCACGCCGGTCGGGCAGCGCCCCGTGTGGCAAGTCTGCGCCTGAATGCAGCCCACCGCGAACATGAAGCCGCGCGCCGCGTTGACCCAATCCGCGCCGATCGCGAGCGTCTTGGTGATGTCGAACGCGGTGATCATCTTGCCGCTCGCACCGATACGAATACGTTGTCGCAGGCCGATGCCGACCAGCGTGTTGTGCACCAGCAGCAGACCCTCTTGCAACGGCACGCCGACGTGATCGGTGAATTCGAGCGGCGCCGCGCCCGTGCCGCCTTCCGCGCCGTCCACGACGATAAAGTCCGGCAGGATGCCGGTTTCCAGCATCGCTTTCGCAATGCCGAAGAATTCCCACGGATGTCCGATACACAGCTTGAAGCCGGTCGGCTTGCCACCGGACAGCGTGCGCAGACGGTCGACGAATTCGAGCAGGCCGCGCGGCGTGGAGAACTCGGAATGCGTGGCCGGCGAGATGCAGTCGCGGCCCATCGGCACGCCGCGCGTCTCCGCGATTTCCGGTGTGATCTTCGCGGCCGGCAGCACGCCGCCGTGACCTGGCTTCGCGCCTTGCGAGAGCTTCACCTCGATCATCTTCACTTGCGGCTCAGCGGCCTGCCTGGCGAACTTCTCCGCGTTGAAGGTGCCGTCGTCGTTGCGGCAGCCGAAGTAGCCCGAAGCGATTTCCCAGATGATGTCGCCGCCGTGCTCGCGGTGATATTTCGACATCGAGCCTTCGCCGGTGTCGTGCGCGAAGTTGCCCTTCTTTGCGCCGAGGTTCAGCGCCATGATCGCGTTCGCCGACAGCGAACCGAAGCTCATCGCCGAGACGTTGAAGATCGACATGGAATAAGGCTGCGCGCGATCCGGTCCGACGACGATGCGGAAGTCGTGATTCTCGAGCGTGGTCGGCGCGAGCGAGTGGCTGATCCATTCGTGCGCAGTGGCTTTGACGTCGAGTTCGGTGCCGTACGGGCGGCTGTCGACATCGTTTTTAGCGCGCTGATAGACGATGCTGCGCTGGGCGCGCGAGAACGGTTTTTCGTCTGTATCGCCTTCGACGAAATACTGGCGGATTTCCGGGCGGATGAATTCGAACAGGAAGCGGAAGTGGCCCCACAGCGGATAGTTGCGCAGGATCGCGTGGCGCTGCTGCGCCAGGTCGAACAGGCCGAGCGCGACCAGCGCGAGCGGCACGATGATCCAGAACCACGAGATGTGATGCGTGCCGGCCAACGCCGCGCAGACGGCGAACAGCGCGGCTGCGCACCACATGGCCAGATAACGTCGAGAAAACATGGGGACTCCAGTGCAGTGAGGATCGTCACGGCGGGATCGCCAGCGCTGCCGGCGCAGACGGAATCCGCCGCGAAGGAAAACGAACGACTGCTTTTATGGTGAAGCTAGCTGCGGCTTGAAGAACGAGCGCGTGGATGCCACGCGCCACGCAGGTTGAACCGTGAAAGTGAGGCGCGTGCGGCAGCAGGTCGTGTTGCCGCACGATCGAACGACTGGCTCAACGGGCGCTCAGCAGCGCCGCTTTTTGCGGCTCGCGCGCGACCGGCTGTCCGGTGACCGCGTGCTCGATGATGCCGCCGCCGAGGCACACGTCGCCATCGTAGAGCACCGCAGATTGCCCCGGTGTGACAGCCCATTGCGCGGCGTCGAAATTCAGTTCGAAGAGGCCTTCGCCGCTGCCCGCGCTGCTAAACGTACATGGCGCATCCGCTTGCCGGTAACGGGTCTTGGCGCCGCACGCGAAGCCGTCCGCCGGCGGCTCGCCCGCCACCCAGCTCGTATTGCCGGCGGACAGCGTATGGCTGAGCAGCCACGAATGATCGTGACCCTGCGCAACGTACAGCGTGTTCGACGGAATGTCCTTGCCGGCGACGAACCACGGCTCGCCGCTGCCGTCCTTGCTGCCGCCGAGGCCGATGCCCTTGCGCTGGCCGAACGTGTAGAACGCGAGGCCGATATGTTCGCCGACCACTTTGCCGTCGGTGGTTTTCATCGGGCCGGGTTTCGTCGGCAGATAGCGGTTCAGGAAGTCGCGGAACGGCCGTTCGCCGATAAAGCAGATCCCGGTCGAGTCCTTCTTCTTCGCATTCGGCAACGCGATCTGCTCGGCGATTTCGCGTACTTTCGTTTTCGGAATCTCGCCGAGCGGAAACAGTGTTTTCGACAATTGCGCCTGATTCAACCGATGCAGAAAGTACGACTGGTCTTTCGTATGGTCGAACGCCTTCAGCAGCTCGAAGCGGCCGTTGTTCTCGCGCACGCGCGCGTAGTGGCCGGTCGCGATGGTTTCCGCGCCGAGCGACATGGCGTGGTCGAGGAACGCCTTGAACTTGATTTCGGCATTGCACAGCACGTCCGGATTCGGCGTGCGGCCGGCCGAGTATTCGCGCAGGAATTCGGCGAACACACGGTCCTTGTATTCCGAGGCGAAGTTGACCGCTTCGACGTCGATGCCGATCAGATCCGCCACCGAGACCACGTCGATCCAGTCCTGCCGCGTCGAGCAGTATTCGCTGTCGTCGTCGTCTTCCCAGTTTTTCATGAACAGGCCGACCACGTCGTAGCCCTGTTCCTTCAGCAGCCATGCGGTAACGGACGAATCGACGCCGCCCGACATGCCTACTACGACTTTCTGCTTGCTCATAAGATGCTCACTGGGTGCTGCGTGACTTCATGGATCGTGGGTTGGCCGCTCGTTGCGGCTATCTTTTTTGCCCGACCGAATGCGTACGCACGAAGTCGAGCGGGAAACGCCGGCCCGCGAGGTAGTCGTCGAGACATTGCATGACGAGCGGCGTGCGGTGCCGTTCGGGACAGGCGCGCAGTTCGTCGGCGCTCATCCACAACGTGCGGACGATGTCGGGGTCGAGGGCGCGCCGTGGATCGGCTTCGCCGCCCGCGCCGCAATAGGTGAAGCGCAGGTAGGTGACGCCCTCACTGCCGGGCCGCTCGAAATGCGTCATGTACATGCCCACCAGCGCCTCGGGCGCGAATGGATGGGCGGTTTCCTCGAGCGTTTCGCGGATCACCGCTTCCACCAGCGTTTCGCCCGCCTCCAGATGACCAGCGGGCTGGTTCAGGCGCAGACCGTCGGCGGTATGTTCCTCGACCACGAGAAAGCGCCCGTCACGCTCGACGATGGCCGCGACCGTGACGTGCGGCAGCCAGGTTTCCGGTTTCATGGGTGCGCATTTTACCGGTTATGGGCCTCGCCTGCCGGGAAGCGGGCGGCGCGCGGCCAGGTCGACCCCGTCCGCCGGGCACCCCCGGATTGTCCCCGATTTCTGCGCACCCCCATCTTTCGGTTAAAGTGAGGCGTTAGCCGTTGCACCTGCAAGCCGGCGTGCCTCGTCGGCCGATCTGTCGTAAAACAGGAAGTCGAGGAGGAACAAGATGCACATCGGAGTGCCAGCCGAGACGCGCGCGCACGAAACCCGCGTCGCCGCGACGCCCGAAACGGTCAAGAAGTACGTGACCCAGGGCCACCGGGTCACGATCCAGAGCGGCGCCGGCACCGGCGCCAGCTTTCCAGACGATGCCTTTACGGCCGCCGGCGCGGAGATCGTCGACGCGGCGACCGCATTCGGCGCCGATCTCGTCCTGAAGGTCCAGTCGCCGACCGATGCCGAGCTGCCGTTGCTTAAACGCGGCGCGACGCTCGTCGGGATGCTCGATCCGTTTAATACCGAAAACTCATCAAAGCTGGCTGCGGCGGGCGTCACGGCGTTCGCTCTGGAGGCCGCGCCAAGAACCACGCGCGCGCAGAGCCTCGATGTCTTGAGTTCGCAGGCGAATATCGCGGGCTACAAGGCGGTTCTATTGGCCGCCACGCTCTATCCGCGCTTCATGCCGATGCTGATGACGGCCGCCGGTACTGTGAAAGCCGCGCGCGTGCTGATTCTCGGCGCAGGTGTGGCCGGTTTGCAGGCGATTGCGACCGCCAAGCGCCTGGGCGCGGTGATCGAAGCTTCGGATGTGCGGCCGGCGGTGAAGGAGCAGATCGAATCGCTCGGCGCCAAGTTTCTCGACGTGCCCTACGAAACCGACGAGGAGCGCGAAGCCGCGCAAGGCGTCGGCGGCTATGCGCGGCCGATGCCGCCTTCCTGGCTCACGCGTCAATCGGCGCTGGTCCACGAACGCGCCAAACAGGCCGATGTGGTGATTTCCACCGCACTGATTCCAGGCCGCGCCGCACCGACGCTGATCTCGGTCGAAACCGTGCAGGCGATGAAACCCGGCTCCGTGCTGGTCGACTTGGCCGCAGGCCGCGGCGCCGAGTATGAAGGCCAGCGTGGCGGCAACTGTCCGCTCACCGAAACGGACAAGGTCGTCATCAAGCATGGCGTGACGATCGTCGGTTATACGAATCTGGCCTCGATGGTGCCTGCTGACGCATCGTCGCTCTACGCACGCAACCTGCTCGACTTCCTCAAGCTGATCATCACGAAGGAAGGCGCCCTGAACATCGATCTCGCGGACGATATCGTCGCGGCCACGCTGCTGGCCCGTGACGGCGAAGTCACGCGCAAGGCTTAAGAGGAGAGTGCGGACATGGAAGTCATCAACCACACCGTCATCAACCTGATCATCTTCGTGCTGGCGATTTACGTCGGCTACCACGTGGTCTGGAACGTCACGCCCGCGCTGCACACGCCGCTGATGGCCGTGACCAATGCGATTTCGGCGATCGTGATCGTCGGCGCGATGCTCGCCGCGGGTCTCACTTTGGGCACGCCCGGCAAGTTCTTCGGCACGCTCGCGGTTGCGCTCGCGGCGGTCAACGTGTTCGGCGGCTTTCTCGTCACGCGACGAATGCTGGAGATGTTCAGGAAGAAAGAGCCGAAGAAGCTCCCCGCCGCTGCCAAGGAGAACGCGTAATGAGTCTGAACGTCGTCACGCTGCTTTATCTGGTCGCGTCGGTCTGCTTCATCCAGGCGCTCAAAGGGCTGTCGAATCCGAAGACGGCGCGCATCGGCAATACCTTCGGCATGGCGGGGATGGCGATCGCGATCCTCACGACCATCGCGCTGATCGTCAAGCAGGCTAACGGGCTCGGTTCGAATCTCGGTCTTGGGCTTGGCCTCTTGCTGGTCGCGTTGGTGGTCGGCGGTGCGGTTGGCGCGTTCGTCGCCGCGCGCGTCGAGATGACCAAGATGCCGGAACTGGTCGCGGCCATGCACTCGCTGATCGGTCTTGCCGCTGTGTGTATTGCGTACGCGGTGGTGTCGGAGCCGGCTGCGTTCGGTCTCGTCGATCCGGAGAACACCGCGCCGGGCTTCCTGCCGTACGGCAATCGTGTCGAGCTGTTCATCGGCACGTTCGTCGGCGCGATTACGTTCTCGGGTTCGGTGATCGCGTTCGGCAAACTGTCCGGCAAGTACAAGTTCCGGTTGTTTCAGGGCGCGCCGGTCGTGTACGCGGGCCAGCATCTGATCAACCTGCTGCTCGCGCTCGCGATGCTCGGCTTTGGCGTGATCTTCTTCCTCACGCAATCGTGGCTGCCGTTCATCATCATGACGCTGATCGCGTTCGTGCTCGGCGTGCTGATCATCATTCCGATCGGCGGCGCCGACATGCCGGTGGTGGTGTCGATGCTGAACTCGTATTCGGGCTGGGCGGCGGCGGGCATCGGCTTCTCGCTGAACAATCCGATGCTGATCATCGCGGGTTCGCTGGTGGGCTCGTCCGGTGCGATTCTGTCGTACATCATGTGCCGGGCGATGAACCGTTCGTTCTTCAACGTGATTCTCGGTGGCTTTGGTAATGAGCCGGGTGCGGCTGCAGCGGGTGGGTCGGCGGAGCAGCGTCCGGTGAAGTCCGGTTCGGCCGACGATGCTTCGTTCATGCTCGGCAATGCAGAAACCGTGGTGATCGTGCCGGGTTATGGTCTGGCCGTCGCGCGCGCGCAGCATGCGTTGAAGGAGCTGACCGACAAGCTGGTCGAGAAGGGCATCGAGGTGAAGTACGCGATTCACCCGGTGGCCGGCCGGATGCCGGGCCACATGAACGTGCTGCTCGCCGAAGCCGAAGTGCCGTACGACATGGTCCACGAAATGGACGATATCAACGGCGAGTTCGGTCAGGTCGACGTGGTGCTGGTGCTCGGTGCGAACGATGTGGTGAACCCGGCGGCGAAGACCGATCCGAAGTCGCCGATCGCGGGCATGCCGATTATCGAGGCGTACAAGGCGCGCACGGTCATCGTGAACAAGCGTTCGATGGCCGCAGGCTACGCCGGACTCGACAACGATCTGTTCTACATGGACAAGACGATGATGGTGTTCGGCGATGCGAAGAAGGTGATCGAAGATATGGTGAAAGCGGTGGAATAACTGCATGCTCGAAGTTCGCGGCCCGCCTTGCAAGCGGCCGCGAACCGCTGGCCTGTCTGCTGGAATGCTCGTGCTCAAAGGCGGTTTTGTCTCCACCGGTTCGATACAGCGGACCTATCGCGGCTTCGCATTCACATGCCGCAGCAGGTCTGCAAGCCGCCTTCCTTCCTGATCCGGATATTGTTCGAGCACCTGAAGATTCTGAATCTTCTCCAGCCCGAAGTTACGGAAATCGCCGCGCAATTCACACCACGCTCCAAGCGTCCAGCGCGCGCCCCAATACGCGAGGGCGAGCGGCCAGACGCGGCGCTCGGTCGCCGCGCCATTCACATCGACGTAGGCAAAGCTCACCACGTGCCGCGTGTCGATCGCGCGATGCACCGCGTCGAGCTGCGCGGAAAAATCCCCTTTGATGTGAAACGACGGCGCGAAGACCGCCAGCCTTTCCAATGTCGCGCGCTTGTCGGCGGGCATGGCCGAGGCGATCTTGGCGAGCGCGCCGCGCGCACCGCCCGCAAAACCGGCGCCGCCCCACGATTCGAGCATGCGCGCGCCCGCGGCGAGCGCGGCCAGTTCATCGGCGGTGAAGGTGAGCGGCGGCAAACTCGCCGTGCGGCTCAGCCGGTAGCCGATGCCGGCTTCGCCTTCGATCGGCACCCCTGACAGTTGCAGATCGCGCACGTCGCGATACACGGTGCGCAATGAGATATGCAGCCAGTCGGCGAGTTGTTGGGCGGTGGTCAGGCGCCGTCCGCGCAGCAGTTCGGCGATCTGGAACAGGCGGTCGGCGCGGCGCGTCATCGTGGGCGTCTTGTAGAAGAGGACGGGGACAGTTCCGCGATGATAGCGCCGCATGCCGCGCTCCGGTCGGCGTTCGCGCGCGGCGCTCGGCCACCGCCGCGCACGACGTTGTGTTGCGTTGCGTTTAGCCGTTGGTCCGCGAATGCAGGCCGAGGCGGTTGCCTTCCGTGTCGGTGAAGAACGCGATATAGCCGATGTCCTGCGGCAGTTTGATCACCGGGCCGTCGGTCTTGCCGCCGGCTTGCTCGACGCGCGCGAGAGCGGCGTCGACGGTCGGCTGCGCGTTCAGATAGACGAGCACGCCGTCGCCGTTGGGCGTCATCGACGGGCTGTGGACGATCGCGCCGCCGGTCGCCGGTTCCTCGTAGCCGAACACGGCGATCGGCTGGCCACCGATTTCCTGGATATTCAGTTTGACGTCGAGCGCCGCTTCATAAAAGCGGACGGCGCGATCGAAATCGACGGACGGAATCTCGAACCATGCAACAACTTTGGATGATGCGGACATGTCACTCTCCTGTGGATGGCGGTAAGCCGTGCAAAGCGCCGGATGGCGTGAGAAGGAGTGTGCGGGGGTGCTACTGACAGCGTGGTGTCAGTAGGAGGTGGCAGGAGCGGTGAAAGCAGCGGTGAAAGAAAAGACCGCCCGCAGGCCATAGGCGAAAAAAAACCGCGGAACCGGTCCGCGGTTTTCGTCGGCAAACTGCCTGTCGGACGCAACGTGCCTCAGGCCGCCGGCGTATCGCTTTGCGGCCGCTGCCGCACGCTACCCGCGATCAGATCGAAACGGAACAGACGGCATTCGAGCGCGCCGTTGAAGAGCGGTGTCTTGGTCGATTCACGCAGGCGTAGCTGGCCGGGCAGCTTGCGATCCGATGTCAGGATGAACGCGTGCCAACCGGTGAAGCGCTGCTTGAGCGCATCGCCGAGCGACTGGAAAAATTCGCTGTCCGGCGCTTCTTCCTGGACGCGACGAAAACCCTCGTCTTCGCGGCTCTCGCGATTACCGCGGCCTTCGCGAAGCTCGCCGCGAGCATTGCGCCCGCGCACTTCGATCCGCTCGCCATATGGCGGGTTGGCGACGAGGATGCCTGGCGCGGATGTCGGCGGCGTCATGCCGCGCGCGTCGACCTGTTTAAGCGGGATCGACGGCAAGCCCGCGCGCTGGAAGTTGGCGCGCGCCTTGTCGAGCATGTCGCCGGAAATATCGCTGCCGAAGATTTGCAGATCGGCGCGCGAACTACGCGCGGCGTGCTTCGCGTCGAGCGCGGCGGCCTTGAGCGTTTGCCAGGTTTTGGCTTCGTATTGCTTGAGCCTTTCGAAGCCGAAGCGGCGTTCCGCGCCCGGCGCGATGTTCAGCGCGACCTGTGCGGCTTCGGCGAGGAAGGTGCCGCTGCCGCACATCGGGTCGTACAGGGGCATGCCGGCGGTCCAGCCGGTCAGACGCAGAATGCCCGCGGCCAGATTCTCGCGCAGCGGCGCCGCGCCCTTGTCGAGGCGCCAGCCGCGCTTGAAGAGGGGATCGCCCGAGGTGTCCAGATACAGTGTGCAGTCGGTGGCGGTGAGAAAGGCGAAGACGCGCACGTCGGGCGTGGCCGTGTCGATGTTCGGACGCGCGCCGCTGACTTCGCGCAGACGATCGCAGATGGCGTCCTTGACGCGCAGCGTCGTGAATTCCAGGCTGCGCAGCGGCGACTTGATCGCCGTGACGTCGACGCGCAGCGTTTCATTCGCCGAGAACCATTGTTCCCAGCGCTGTTCGACTGCGAGTGCGTAGATGTCCTGCTCGCTGCGATACGGGCGATGCGCGATTTTCAGCAGCACGCGGCTCGCGAGACGCGAATACAGGTTGGCGGCCATGCCGGCGGCCCAGCCTCCGCGGAAATGCACGCCGCCCGGCACTTGTGCGCCGGCCGTGAACGGCGCGCCGTTCAGGTGGGTGGCGGCGATTTCGGCGAGTTCAGCCGCAAGCGAGGCTTCAAGGCCGCGCGGGCAAGGGAGGAAGAAATCGAAGGACATTGAGGTTGCCGGGAGGCGGATGGGTAAGGGCGTATTGTACGCGGTCGGGGTGTTGTGCTTTTGCACGGGTTTTTTTGTAGGGTTGGCCTTTCCTTGAATTGTTAGTGGTGTATTGGCGTTGCCCCTGTGCGGGGCGGCACCTACTTTCTTTGCCGCGGCAAAGAAAGTAGGCAAAGAAAGCCGCTTCACACCGCCAGCCCAGAAGCGGGTCCCCTGGCTTGGAGGAGGCAGTGGTGCATCTGGAATCCGTCATCTCGCCCATTCCCCGGCAGCGACAAGGCAGTCATACCTCCCGCCTCGCACTACGTGCTCGCCGGCGCGGTCTGCCTGAAAAAAACCGTGGCTTCGGTTACGCGCGGCGGGGGCCGTCGGCTTCGCCTCGGCGACACGCCGCCGCGTGGAGACCGAGTGCAGGCGGACGCCTGCACCCCACTGGTTGATGAAGCACCGCCACGGCGCGCGCAGCGTCGCCGGAAGAATGACTGCTTTGTCACTGACGCGGAATGTGCGAGAACACGGATTCCAGATGCACCACTACCGTGGCTGTGCGGGGGACCCGCTTATGGGCTGGCGGTGCAAAGCGGCTTTCTTTGCCTACTTTCTTTGCCGCGGCAAAGAAAGTAGGTGCCGCCCCGCACAGGGGCAACGCCAATAGACCACAAGCAATTCAAAGAAAGGCCAACACTACAAAACCACCACCAAAGCCCCGCACAAGCAAAACCCCCACCTTCAAGCCTTCAAATACTGCTCCCGCGCGCCAAGCCAGCGCGCCAGATGCTGCACCACAACCTCTGGATACTTCTCGAGCAAAACCGCCGCAGCCTCCCGCGCAGGCTCAATCAACCACTGATCATTCTGAAGATCGGCAAACCTCAACATCGCCGCCCCCGATTGCCGCGCCCCCAAAAACTCGCCCGGCCCACGAATCTCGAGATCCCGCCTGGCGATCTCAAACCCATCGGTCGTCTCCCGCATTGTCTGAAGCCGCGCCCGCGCAGTCATCGACAAAGGCCCGGTATAGAGCAGCACGCAAACTGAAGCCGCACTCCCACGCCCCACCCGCCCGCGCAACTGGTGCAGCTGCGCAAGCCCAAACCGCTCCGCATGCTCGATCACCATCAACGACGCATTCGGCACATCGACACCCACTTCGATCACCGTCGTCGCCACCAGCAACTGCACCTCGTTGCGAGTAAACGCATCCATCACCGCCGCTTTCTCGGCCGGCGCCAGACGTCCATGCACAAGGCCGACTTTCAACTCGGGCAAAGCGGCCACCAGCGTCTCATACGTCTCGACCGCGGTCTGTAACTGCAACGTCTCGCTTTCCTCGATCAACGGACACACCCAGTACACCTGGCGCCCCGTCAACGCGGCCTCGCGCACACGTCCGATCACCTCGTCGCGCCGCGCGTCGGACACCAGCTTGGTCAGGATCGGCGTGCGCCCAGGCGGCAATTCGTCGATGGTCGAAACGTCGAGGTCGGCGTAATACGTCATCGCGAGCGTGCGCGGAATCGGCGTCGCCGACATCATCAATTGGTGCGGCTGGAAATCGCGCGCGCCATCGGCGGCGTTCTGCGCCTTGGCGCGCAGCGCGAGCCGTTGCGCCACGCCGAAACGGTGCTGTTCGTCCACGATCACGAGCCCGAGGCGCGCGAACTCGACCGCGTCCTGGATGATCGCGTGCGTGCCGATCACGAGTTGCGCGGTGCCGAGCGCGGCGGCTTCGATCGCGGCGCGCTTCTCCCTGGTTTTCAGGCTACCGGCGAGCCACGCGACGCTCACACCGAGCGGCTCCAGCCAGCCGCGTAATTTGCGCGCGTGCTGTTCGGCGAGAATCTCGGTCGGCGCCATGAGCGCGGCCTGGTAGCCGGCGTCGATGGCCTGCGCCGCAGCCAGCGCGGCGACGATCGTCTTGCCGCTGCCGACGTCGCCCTGCAAGAGCCGCTGCATTGGATGAGGCTGGGTCAGATCGAGCGCAATCTCGCCGCCGACGCGCTCCTGCGCCGCCGTCAGCGAAAACGGCAGCGCCTTCAGCAAGCGCGCCACCAGCGCGGCTTCGTCGCCCAGCTTGCGACGCGGCATGGCCGGCGCGGCGCGCATGCGGCGTTCGTCGTGCGCGCGCTTGAGCGACATCTGCTGCGCGAGCAGTTCCTCGAACTTGATACGCACCCAGGCCGGATGCGTGCCGTCGATCAACGCGGTCTCGTCCGACTGCACGCCCGGATGATGCAGCGTGCGCACGGCGTCCATTAGCGACGGCACGCCGAGCGGCTCCATGAATGTCCGCGCGATCGCTTCGGGCAGCAGCTCCGGCAGCGACGTGCGCGACAGCGCGTTGTCGATCGATTTGCGCAGATACGCCTGCGTCACGCCCGCGGTGCTCGGGTACACGGGCGTCAGCGCCTGCGGCAGCGGCGTGTCTTCGTCGACCACGCGCACGGCCGGATGAACCATCTCCATGCCGAAGAACCCGCCGCGCACGTCGCCGCGCACCCGCAGCCGCGCGCCGATCGCCATCTGCTTGACCTGCGAGCCGTAGAAGTTCAGAAAGCGCAGCACGAGTTCGTCGCCGCCGTCGTCGCGCAGTTTCACCAGCAGCTGACGGCGCGGACGATAGGCGATCTCGTTGTCGAACACCACGCCTTCGGTTTGCGAAATGCCGCCCGGCAGCAGATGCCCGATCGGCGTCAGCGAGGTTTCGTCCTCGTAGCGCATGGGCAGATGCAGTACGAGGTCGATGTCGCGTGTGAGGCCGAGCTTGGCGAGCTTGTCGGCTGTCTTTTCCGCAGGTTTGGCGGTGGATTTTGCGCCGGACTTCGCTGCGGATTTCGCGGCAACCTTGGGGCCGGGCTTGCCGGCGGGTCTGTCGCCGAATATGTCGTCAGGCTTGACGGCGTGCGTGTCACCGGATTGATTTGCGAGATCATCGACGCGCTCACCGCCGGATGTGTCGGCGAGGCTTTTGGCGGACTCGCCGCCAACTTCATCGACAGGCTTGCCATCGGATTCGCCGCCTCGTCGCGCTGCTTTTCCAGCGCTCAACCCAACGTCCGCGCCTGCACCCAAACCCGCGTCGCTCACCTCCGCCGCCGCCTTGCCGCGCGAGACGCGGCGCCTGGGTTCGGCGCTCACTTCATCGGTAACGGAGGGCAATCGGCGGTCGGACAAAGGCATGGGCTGCTTCGCAAGTACAATATCGGCTGTCAAAGGGTTCGGCGCCATACAGCGCGCGGGCTCGCGGGCCGCTCTGGCGTCCCGCAATCATAGCCGCCCGGCTCCGGCTTCGGCTCAATTCAGTTTCATTTAGCTTCCAGTCGTTCGCATGTTGACGCTTTCCGATTTCGATTTCGATCTGCCTCCCGAGCTGATCGCGCAAGTCGCGCTGCCCGAGCGCAGCGCCAGCCGCCTGCTCGAGGTGGATTACCCGGCCGACGCCACCGGCCCGGCGCGCCTGATCGACCGCCGCTTTGCCGAGTTGCCCGAATGCATCGCGCCCGGCGACCTGCTGGTCTTCAACGATACCAAAGTCCTGAAGGCTCGCTTCCTCGGCCAGAAGGCCAGTGGCGGCAAGATCGAAGTGCTGGTAGAGCGCCTCACCGGCGAGCGCACGGCGCTCGCGCAGATCCGCGCCAGCAAGAGCCCGCAGCCGGGCACCACGATCCGGCTGGCGGATGCCTTCGACGTCACGGTCGGCGAGCGTGTCGAGCCGTTCTACACGCTGCATTTCCCCGACGACTGCCTGACGCTGATCGAGCAGTTCGGGCGTCTGCCGCTGCCGCCGTACATCGAGCACGATCCCGATTCGACCGATGAAACCCGCTATCAGACGGTGTTCGCGCAGAATCCGGGCGCGGTCGCCGCGCCCACGGCCGGCCTGCATTTCGACGACGCGCTACTGGCCCGCCTCGACGAAAAAGGCGTGGAACGCGCAGCGCTGACGCTGCACGTCGGCGCGGGCACGTTCCAGCCCGTGCGTGTCGAAAATCTCGCCGAGCACAAGATGCATAGCGAGTGGTATCACCTGCCGCAATCGCTCGCCGACAAGATCGCGGCGACGCGCGCGCGCGGCAACCGCGTGATCGCGGTGGGCACGACTTCGATGCGCGCGCTCGAAGCCGCCGCGCGCGACGCCGAAGCCGCAGGTCGTCCGTTGGGCGCAGCCAGCACGGAAACGGATATCTTCATCACGCCGGGCTATAAATTCCGCGTGGTCGACCGGCTCGTCACCAATTTCCATTTGCCGAAGTCCACGCTGCTGATGCTGGTGTCGGCCTTCGCGGGCGTCGAGACGATTCGCGAGACGTATCGCCACGCGATCGAGCAGCGTTACCGCTTCTTCAGCTATGGCGACGCGATGCTGCTCACGCGGCGAGACGTCTGACTGACGTCTATAAGAAAGCTTTTCGTAGTTCCCCAGGCCGCCGCGAACCCCTCCGGCGGCGCTCAACGTTTGCGCCGGACTGTTTTCCGGTAGCACAGGAGTCAATTCATGACCGACGGTCAAACCGTTAGCCCGCGCGCCGACCATGGCGCCTACCTCGGCGATCACGTCCGCCCCGAGAACGGCCTCAAATTCGAACTGCTCGGCACCGATGGCCTGGCCCGCCGCGGCCGCGTCACGCTGAATCACGGCGTGGTGGAAACGCCGATCTTCATGCCAGTCGGCACCTACGGCACCGTGAAGGCCGTGCAGCCGCGCGAGCTGGAGGAGATGCACGCTCAGATCATTCTCGGCAACACTTTCCACCTGTGGCTGCGCCCGGGTCTGGAAACCATCGAGGCGCACGGCGGCCTGCACGGCTTCATGGGCTGGAAAAAGCCGATCCTCACCGACTCCGGCGGCTTCCAGGTGTTCTCGCTCGGCGATCTGCGCAAGATCACCGAAGACGGCGTCACGTTCGCATCGCCGATCAATGGCGACAAGCTGTTCCTGTCGCCCGAAGTGTCGATGCAGATCCAGAAAGTGCTGAACTCGGACATCGTCATGCAGTTCGATGAATGCACGCCGTACGCGACCAACAACGTGCCGACCTCGCACAAGGAAGCGGCCGATTCGATGCGCATGTCGATGCGCTGGGCGCAGCGCTCCATCGACGAATTCAGGCGCTTGGGCAATCCGAACGCGCTGTTCGGCATCGTGCAGGGCGGCATGTTCGAGGACCTGCGCGACGAGTCGCTGGCGGGCCTCGCCGAGAAGGATTTCCATGGGCTGGCAATCGGCGGCCTGTCGGTCGGCGAACCGAAGGAAGACATGATGCGGGTGTTGAACCACATCGGCCCGAAGTTGCCGGCCAACAAGCCGCACTACCTGATGGGCGTGGGCACGCCGGAAGATCTGGTGGCGGGCGTGGCCGCCGGCGTCGACATGTTCGATTGCGTGATGCCGACCCGCAATGCGCGCAACGGCTGGCTGTTCACCCGTTTCGGCGACGTCAAGATCCGTAACGCCGCGCACAAGAATTCGCTGCGCCCGCTCGACGAGCAGTGCGGCTGCTACACCTGCCGAAATTTCACTCGCGGCTATCTGCATCATCTGCATCGAGTAGGGGAAATCCTCGGTGCGCAGTTGAACACGATCCACAACCTGCACTACTACCTCGAACTGATGCAGGAAATCCGCGACGCGATCGACGCGAAAATGTTCGAGGCTTTCCGCAAACGCTTTCACGAGAACCGCGCGCGCGGCACCGCCGAGGCGCCGTAACGGCGCGGGACAACGGATTCAGCCGAACAATCCGTGCGCCTCGCGAGGAAAACCTTACAATCGTCTTTCGTGGGCGGCAGTAAAGACGGCGAAGCAGGCTTTAAACGGTTGATCGCAAAGCCGATTCGCCGCGCCGACGCGCGTCGGGCCGGTGGTAGAATAACCGGCTGATTTTTTTGATCGTTTTGACTTATAACGGAGAGACCAACGTGTCGTTCATTTCCAATGCCTTCGCCCAAGGCACAGCAACAGGTGGCATTGAATCGAACCTGATGAGTTTCCTGCCGCTGATCCTGATGTTCGGCGTGCTGTACTTCATCATGATTCGCCCGCAAATGAAGCGCCAGAAGGAACATCGCAACATGCTCGCCGCGATGGCCAAGGGCGATGAAGTGGTGACGAATGGCGGCATCGTCGGCAAGGTGACCAAGGTGGGCGAAGCTTACGTCGGCGTCGAAATCTCGGAAGGCACGGAAATCACCGTGCAAAAAGCGTCGGTCACGACGATTCTCCCGAAGGGCACGATCAAGTCGCTGTAAGGCCTGCTCTCTCGCGTCCGGCGCGGCCTCGCCGGCGATTCTCGCGGAACCACGCTGAATCGCCCGCGCTCATCGCCGGACGCATCGCTTCCAAGCCAACCTTCCCGTTGGACCACTCATGAATCGTTACCCCCTCTGGAAATACGCCGTGATGCTGGTGGCTCTGGTCATCGGCCTCGTGTACACGCTGCCCAACCTGTTCGGCGAAGCGCCGGCGGTGCAGGTGTCGAGCGGCAAGGCAACGGTCAAGCTCGACTCGACCACGCTGTCGGCTGTCGAAGCCGCGCTCGCCGCCAATCAGATCAAGCCGGACGACGTCACGTTCGACAACTCGGCGACCAACGCGAACATCCGCGTGCGTCTGCCGGACACCGACACGCAGTTGCGCGTGAAGGACCTGCTGCAAAAGTCGCTGAACAGCGACCCGACCGATCCGCAGTACATCGTCGCGCTGAATCTGCAAAGCGCGTCGCCGCGCTGGCTGACCGCCTTGCACGCGCTGCCGATGTACCTCGGCCTCGATCTGCGCGGCGGCGTCCACTTCCTGCTGCAGGTCGACATGGCCGGCGCGCTGAACAAGAAGCTCGATTCGGACGCTTCGGACGCGCGCACGCTGCTGCGTGACAAGAACATTCGCGACGGCGGCGTGAACCGCGTCAACCAGTCGGTGGTGATCAATTTCGCCGACCAGGCCACGGCGGACAACGCGTCGAAGCAACTGAGCCGCAGCATCGCCGAACTCCAGTGGGCCTCGCAAGCCGGTCCGGACGGTGGCGTGCAACTGGTCGGCACGTTCACGCCGGCGGTGCAGAAAGCCGTGCAGGACGCCGCGCTCAAGCAGAACATCACCACGCTGCATAACCGCGTGAACGAACTCGGCGTGGCGGAGCCGGTGATCCAGCAGCAAGGCGCCGATCGCATCGTGGTCGAACTGCCGGGCGTGCAGGACACGGCGAAGGCGAAGGACATCATCGGCCGCACGGCAACGCTCGAAGCGCGCCTCGCCGATCCGGTCAACACGCATCCGAATCCGTCCGATCCGGTGCCGCCGGGCGACGAACTGTTCACGCAAGGCAACCAGACGCCGGTGCTGCTGCGCAAGCAGATCATCTTCACGGGCGACCGGATTATCGACGCGTCGGCGGGCTTCGACGAACATCAACGTCCTTCCGTCAATATCCGTCTGGATTCGGCCGGCGGCCGCGCGGTGGCCAGCGTCTCGCGCGACAACATCGGCAAGCCGATGGCCATGGTGCTGTTCGAAAAGGGCAAGGGCGAAGTGCTGACGGTGGCAACGATCCAGTCGGAACTGGGCGACCGCTTCCAGATCACCGGCCAGGCCACGCCGCAAGGCGCCGCCGACCTCGCGCTGCTGCTGCGCGCCGGTTCGCTGGCCGCGCCGATGGACATCATCGAAGAACGCACGATCGGCCCGAGCCTCGGCGCGGACAACATCAAGAAGGGCTTCCACTCGGTGGTGTGGGGCTTCGCGGCGATCGCCGTCTTCATGATCGCGTACTACATGCTGTTCGGCGTGATCTCCATGATCGGCCTGTCGGTCAACCTGCTGCTGCTGATCGCCGTGCTGTCCATGCTGCAGGCAACGCTCACCCTGCCGGGTATCGCCGCTATCGCGCTCGCGCTCGGTATGGCGATCGACGCCAACGTGCTGATCAACGAACGCGTGCGTGAAGAACTGCGCAACGGCGCGCCGCCGCAACTGGCCATCCAGAACGGCTACGCGCACGCCTGGGCGACGATTCTCGACTCGAACGTCACCACGCTGATCGCCGGTATCGCGCTGCTCGCGTTCGGCTCCGGCCCGGTGCGCGGTTTTGCGATCGTGCACTGTATCGGCATTCTGACGTCGATGTTCTCGGCGGTGTTCTTCTCGCGCGGCATCGTCAACCTCTGGTACGGCGGCAAGAAGAAGCTGAAGTCGCTGGCCATCGGCCAGGTGTGGCGTCCGGATACGGCGCCGGCGGGCTCGGCTGCTTACCTCGGTAGCGAAGACGCCGCGACCGACACGGCGCAAGCCGTCGCCGCGGTCGCTGCCAAGCCGTCGAAAGCGAGAGCTGCGGTCGCGCAGGCACGTGCCGGCAAGCCGACCGTGCGCCGCCGCAATGCGCCGGATTCGTCCGCTACGTCGAACACGCCGCAGAAACCGGGTTCATCCCGCTGAGTCCCGGAGAACAAGACCATGGAATTTTTCCGTTTCCGCAAAGACATTCCGTTCATGCAGCGTGCGTTGATTTTCAACGCGATCTCGCTGCTGACGTTCCTTGCTGCTGTGTTTTTCCTGCTGCATCGTGGGCTGCATCTGTCGGTGGAGTTCACCGGCGGTACGGTCGTCGAAGTGCAGTATCCGGGCGCCGCGCCGCTCGAACCGGTGCGCGCTACGCTGGGCAAGCTCGGTTACGCCGACGCCCAGGTGCAGAACTTCGGCACCTCGCGCGACGTGCTGATCCGCCTGCCGCTCAAGCAGGGCTATACCTCCGCGCAACAGAGCGATCAGGTGATGACCGCGCTGAAGGCCGAGACGCCGCAGGTGCAACTGCAACGCGTCGAGTTCGTCGGCCCGCAGGTCGGCAAGGAACTCGCCACCGACGGCCTGCTCGCGCTTGCCTGTGTGGTGGTCGGCATCGTGATCTACCTGTCGTTCCGCTTCGAATGGAAGTACGCGGTGGCCGGCGTGATCGCGAACTTGCACGACGTGATCATCATTCTCGGCTTCTTCGCGTTCTTCCAGTGGGAGTTCTCGCTGTCGGTGCTGGCCGCGGTGCTCGCGGTGCTCGGCTATTCGGTGAACGAGTCGGTGGTTATCTTCGACCGGATTCGTGAGACCTTCCGCCGCGAGCGCAAGCTGACCGTGATCGAGGTGATCAATCACGCGATCACCAGCACGATGTCGCGAACCATCATCACCCACGGCTGTACGCAGATGATGGTGCTGTCGATGTTCCTGTTCGGCGGCCCGACGCTGCACTACTTTGCCCTGGCGCTGACGGTCGGTATTCTGTTCGGTATCTACTCGTCGGTGTTCGTCGCCGCGGCGCTCGCCATGTGGTTCGGCGTGAAGCGCGAAGATCTGATCAAGGACAGGAAGGATCGCCCCGACGCGGACGATCCGAACGCGGGGGCGCAAGTCTGATCCTCTTGTAGCGTGAGACCTCGCAATGCAAAAGGCCGGTTCTCACGAACCGGCCTTTTGCGTTTACCGCCGCCCTTCACCGCAGCGGGACGACGCAGCGCCCGCTTTAACGAAAGCCGAGCTTGCGACGCGCCGCCATCAACGCGACGAGGCTCACGATCGCAGCGAAAATCAGGTAGTAACTCGGCGCGGCCTTCGAGCCCGTAACGCTGATCAGCCACGCGATGATGAACGGCCCGAAGCCGCCGAAGATCGTCACGGCGATGTTATAGGCCAGCGACATGCCGGTCGTGCGCGTTTGCACCGGGAACATCTCCGAAAGCAAACCTGGCAGCGCCGCGAAATACCCCGTCATCAGAAAGCCGAACACGATCTGCATGGTGATCAAGGTGCCGAAGGTCGGATGCGCGACCAGATACACGAAAGCCGGATAGATGAGGACAAGCAGCAGCAGCGCCGAGGTCAGCATGATCGTGGTGCGCCCGTGCCGGTCCGACAGATGGCCGATCAGCGGCGAGAACACCATCTGGATCAGGCCCGTCAACGCGATCGCCGAAAACGCGACCGAGGGCGCCAGTCCCAACTGCTTTACGCCGAACGTCGGCATGAACAGCACCAGATACGTCGATACCGTGCCGAGCACCACCACGCCGATCGCAATCAGCAGGCGCAATTTCTGGCTGGTGAAGGTGTCGCGCAGCGGCGTTTCGGTGGTTTCGGCCGCGAGAAACTCGGGCGTTTCGTCGAGCTTCGTGCGGATGTACCACGCGACCGGCCCGATCAGCAAACCAAAAAAGAACGGCACGCGCCAACCCCACGAACCCATCTGTTCCGGCGAGAGCTTGCCGGTGAGCAACATGCCGAAACCAGCGGCAAGCAGGGTGGTGAGCCCTTGGCTCGCCACCTGCCAGCTCGCGAAAAAACCGCGCCGCCCAGGCACGTGTTCCGCGAGGAACGCGGTGGCGCTGCCGAACTCGCCGCCCGCCGAGAAACCCTGCATCAGACGCGCCAGCACGAGGATCACCGGCGCCGCGAGGCCGATGCTTCGATAGGTCGGCAGGATCGCGATGATCAACGTGCCGGCCATCATCAGCAGGATCGAGAGCGTGAGCGCCGCCTTGCGGCCGGCGCGGTCGGCATAGGCGCCGATCACGATCGCGCCGAGCGGCCGCATGAAGAACGACACGCCGAACGTGCCGAGCGTGAGGAGCAGCGAGACCGTGTCGTTACCGGCCGGGAAAAACAGCTTCGCGATGATCACCGCGAAAAAACCGTACACCACCAGATCGAACCATTCCAGCGCGTTGCCGATCGAGGCCGCGATCACCGCGCGCCACGAATTCTGCCGGCTCCCCGCCAGGCTTGCTGCCGTCGTTGCGTTCATGCAGATCTCCAGGTCGCGCGAAATATTATTCATGTTGGCATGACGCCTGAAACGCCCGACTGGATGCGCGCACAACCAATACGGTGCCTGCGCTCTATGTACCCGAAAAATTAATGCGGCGCGAGTGCGAAATTGCGCGACGCCGCTGCATAAGGCTTCCGGCGTTCAAACGGTCAATAAAAAACCGCTTCGTCGCAAAAGCGAACGAAGCGGTTCTTTTGTTGCGGCGCAATGCGCGCTGCGATTAATGCCTTCAATCAAAGGCTCATCAAATCGCTTTATTGCTTGATGCCTTCGGATTGAATGTGCAGCTTGGTATCCATGCTGAAGCCGTACTTGGAGCCGAAATCCATGCCGTAATCGGCGCGGCTGAAATGCGCGCTCGCTTCCACGCCGCACACTTCGCGCTTGAGCACCGGATGCTGCATGCACTTGAACGAGTCGATCTTCAGATTCAGCGGCTTGGTGACGCCGTGCATCGTCAGGCTGCCGACAACTTCAACTGGCTTGTCGCCGTCGAATCTGATATCTGTGCCCTTATAGGTCGCCGACGGGTACTTGGCGACGTCGAAGAACTCGTTCGACTTCAGATGCTCGTCGAGCTTGCCGTTGCCCGTATCGATCGACGCCGGATCGACCGTCACGTCGACCGTGCCGGTTTTGGCCGCGCGGTCGAGCGTGACCGTGCCGGAGCTCTTGGTGAATTTGCCGCGCCACACCGAGAGGCCGCCGAAGTGATCGGCCTCGAAGCTCGGATACGTGTGCGTCGGGTCGAGCTGATAGGTATCGGCGGCCGCGAACGCGCCGAACGAGAAAGAAGACGCCAGCGCGCCGATGGCGATCAATACGGATGTTTTCAATTCACGCTCCTAGGTTCTCGAAGAAAGCTGCCGCGCCCGAACGGCGCGGCAAAACGTCACTTATGTGCTGCAACGATATGAAACTTGATGACCACCTCGTCCGCGACTACCGAGGTGTCTTTCCATTCGCCCGTGCCGATATCGAATTGCGAGCGCTTGATGGGCAGCGAACCGTCGAAGGTTTGCACGGCGCCTTGCTGCGACACCGTGACCGGCACCACCACCGTCTGCGATTTGCCCTTGATGGTCAGCTTGCCGGTGACCTTGAACTGGTTGCCGCCGGCCGGCGCGATCGCGCTCGAAACGAAGGTGGCGGTGGGATACGTCTTGGCGTCGAACCAGTCCTTGCCGCGCACCTGGTCGTTGTAGCTTTCGTCGCCGAGATCGTAGCTGGCCACGTCGATGCTGAGCTGCGCGGTGCCCTCGGCCGGTTTTGCCGGATCGAACTTGAGCTGCGCGGTGAATTTGCCGAACTTGCCTTCCACCGGCACGTTCATCTGCTTCGACGTCGCCGTCACTGAACTCTTCGCGACGTCGACTTGCGCGAGAGCGCTGCCGGCCACCGTCAGCGAGGCCGCGGCGAAGGCGGCGAGCATGTAGCGATAAAACGAGACCTTCATGGTTGTCCTTATTTGAGGAAAGGGAGCATGCGCGAGAGCAGGCCGTCGCGGTCCAGCCATTGATGCTTGAGCGCGGCCGCCACGTGCAACGCGACCAGCACGAGCAAGGTGTAATTCAGCGCGATATGCACGTTCTTCAGCAGTTCCTTGAGATGCGGGTCCGGCGCGATCAGGCGCGGCAGCGGAATCAGTCCGAGGTACACCACCGGGATGTTGGCCGCCGAGCTGTACAGATAGCCCGAGGCGGGAATCGCGATCATCAGCACGTACAGCAGCAGATGCGTGAGATGCGCGGCGCCGCGCTGCCAGACCGGCATGCGGCGCGGCATCACGGGGGCGCCATGCGTGGCGCGCCACAGAATGCGCAGGACGGCGAGCGCGAACACCGTCACGCCGATCCATTTGTGCCATGAGAAGTACTTCAGCTTGGTGGGCGTGAAGCCGGGAATATCGGTCATCACCCAGCCGAGCGCGAAGCCGCACACGATCAGCAGCGCGATTAGCCAATGCAGAGCGATGGCAGTCCGCGTGTACGACTCCCGGCTGCCGAATGAAGGATTGAGTGCCATGACAGGTCAACGCAAGCTAAGTGAGGTTAACGGCGCAGCCCGCACTGCTATTCCAGCGTTCGATGCACATGGCATCGACGCGTATTACGGGACCATGCCAGCTGCGGCATACGCCAAGGCGGCCATGCTACCCCAATCGGAAAAAACTGGCTGCAGCCCACGGATAGGGCGCGGACCGGCCGCTCCAGCGTGCAGGCGTCGGCATTGAACAATTGGGGACGGAGGCTGTCAGAGTTATACCGATTGCATGTAGGATCAACCGTCAGCCGAGAAGGCCATCGCCCGCCGCTCGCACCCGTGCGACGGTCAGTGCGACGGCCGGGCGCGTTTTGGTACTATCACGTTTTTATCAGACCTGCCATAGAACGGGCATTGCACGCTTCCTCTCACACCGTCGGCCCTTTGCCCTATGGACCATGACAATCTGATCGCGTGCCATGAATGCGATACGCTGTTCCGCAAGCCGAAGCTCGTCGGACGCACGGTCGCGCGCTGTCCGCGCTGCGGAGCGACGCTCTATCGCGGCGTGTCCCGCAAGCTCGACGCCATCAGCGCAATGACGCTGGGCGCGCTGATCACCTTCCTGATCGCGCAGGGCTTCCCGATCGTCGAACTCGAAACCAACGGCATCACCTCGCAGACCACGCTGTTCGGCGCGCTCGTCGCGCTGTGGGGCGAGGAGATGCAAATCGTCGCGGTCATGGTGTTCTGCTCGACCATTCTGTTTCCGCTGACTGAACTCGTCGCGCTGCTCTATGTGCTGATCCCGCTGCGCGCGGGCTATGTGCCGCCCGCCTTCAATCAGGTGCTGCGCGCCATTCAGTTCGTCCGCCCGTGGGGCATGATCGAAGTGTTCATGCTCGGCGTGCTGATCACGATCGTGAAGATGGTGAGCCTCGCGCGCGTGATTCCCGAAGCGGCGCTGTTCGCGTTCGGCGTGCTCACGCTGATGTTCGCGGTGGTGGTCACATTCGATCCGCGCATTCTGTGGGACCTCGCCGACGAACTCGGCGCCCGCAATCAGCGGCCGCTGCCGCGCACCTCCGCCGATAGCGCGGCGGCCGCCGTCGGTTCGGTTGCTGGCCCGCCCGCGCCGGCCGAAGTGCACACTGCCGCGGCGCCCGACGTCCGCACTGCACCGTCCGCCTTGCCGCCGGGCACGCCGCCGGTGCCGCCGACGACACGTCGAGGATGAGCACGCCATGAAATACGTCACCGCTAGACGCGCCGGCTTGCTTAGTTGCCACGCATGCGGACGCGTCGAACCGCGCATCCGCTCCATCACACCGCAGCACTGCGGACGCTGCGGCTCGCGCCTGCACTCGCGCAACCCCGACAGCCTGATGCGCACCTGGGCGCTGCTGATCGCCGCGGCACTCCTGTATATTCCCGCGAATCTGCTGCCGGTGATGCACACCTCGTCGCTGCTCGGTTCCGAAGACGACACCATCATGAGCGGCGTCGTTTATTTCTGGACCTCGGGCGACTGGCCGCTGGCGGTGATCGTGTTCATCGCCAGCATCATGGTGCCGATGCTCAAGCTGAGCGTGCTCGTGCTGCTGACCGTCACGGCGCAGCGTCGCTCGCGCTGGCGGCCCCAGCAGCGCACCACGCTTTACCGGATGGTCGAGCGGATCGGCCGCTGGTCGATGCTCGACGTGTTCGTCGTCACGCTGACCGTCGCGCTGGTGCGCTTCAAATCGCTTGCAGTCATTACGGCCGGCCCCGGCGCGATCGCCTTCGGCTCGGTGGTGATTCTGACCATGATGGCCTCGATGCAATTCGATCCACGGCTCATCTGGGACAGCGTAGAAGGGCGCGTGGACGGCAGTACCCAAAAACCTCAGGATCTCAAACATGACTAGCCCGCAAGAACCGACGCCCGCCTCCGATGCGCCGCGCAACGATTCGAACGGACCGAAGCTTCCGCCCCAACTCCCGGACCCTGAAATCGAGCCGCGCAGCCGCTGGCTGCCTTCGCTCGTCTGGGTGATTCCGCTGATCGCCGCGCTGATCGGCATCGCGCTCGTGATCAAGTCGGTGACCGCAAGAGGCCCGACCATCACGATCAGCTTTGTGAGCGCCGAAGGTCTCGAACCCGGCAAGACCAAGGTGAAGTACAAAGACGTCGATGTCGGCTCGGTCAAGACCATCACGCTGTCGAAAGATCTGTCCCACGTGCTGGTGCAGGTGCAATTGACCAAGGAAGGCGAAGACTTCGCGGTCAAGGATTCGCGCTTCTGGGTGGTGCGGCCGCGCGTCGGCGCGAGTGGCGTGTCGGGTCTCACCACGTTGCTTTCGGGCGCGTATATCGGCGCGGATGCCGGGCATTCGCCGGATACCGAGAAGAACTTCGTCGGTCTCGAAACCCCGCCGCCGATCACCGGCGGCCAGAAGGGCCACCAATTCGTCCTGCACGGCGACTCGCTCGGCTCGATCGACATCGGCTCGCCGATCTTCTACCGGCGCGTGCAGGTCGGCCAGGTGGTCGGCTTCTCGCTCGACAAGGACGGCACCGGCGTGACCATGCAGGTCTTCGTGTCCGCGCCGTTCGATCAATACGTCGGCACCAATTCGCGCTGGTGGCATGCGAGCGGCGTCGATTTGCGGCTCGACTCCAGCGGCTTCAAGCTGAACACGCAGTCGCTTGCCACGGTGATCGTGGGCGGCCTGTCGTTCCAGTCGCCGCCGGGTCAGGGCGTGGGCGCGCAGGCGCCGAACAACATGACGTTCCGCCTCGGCTCGGACGAAGCGGATGCGATGCGCGACCCGGACGGCGTGCCGCTGCGTGTGGTGATGAACTTCAACCAGTCGCTGCGTGGTTTGTCGATTGGCGCGCCGGTCGATTTCCGCGGCATCGTGCTTGGCCAGGTGACCAATATCGGCATCGACTACGATCCGAAGACCCGCAGCTTCACCATGCCGGTGACGATGAACCTGTACCCCGACCGCCTCGGCAAGCGCTTCCGCGAAACCGCGCCGGCACCGGGCAGCCTCGCGGGTCAAACCATGCTGCAGCAGCTCGTCAAACATGGTTTGCGTGGCCAGTTGCGCACCGGCAACCTGATTACGAGCCAGTTGTACGTGGCCGTGGATATCTTCCCGAAAGCGCCGCCGGCAACCATCGACGTGGCGAGCGATCCGCTTGAACTGCCGACGATTCCGAACACGCTCGACGAGTTGCAGCTCCAGGTCGCCGACATTGCGAAGAAGCTCGACAAGGTGCCGTTCGATCAGATCGGCAACAACCTGAACAGCGCGCTGAAGAACGCCGACCAACTCTTCACGCGCCTCGACAAGGAAGTCGTGCCGCAGGCCCGCGACACCCTCGCCGCCGCGAAGCAGACCTTTGGTTCGGCCGAGGCGACGTTGCAGCAGGACTCGCCGTTGCAGTCGGATGTTCATCAGGCGTTGCAGGAATTGACGCGCACGTTGCAGTCGCTGAATGCGCTGTCGGATTATCTGGAGCGCCACCCCGAATCGCTGTTGCGCGGTAAATCAGGAGATAAACCATGATGTTTGCCCGGCTTCCCCGCCCGTCGCGCGGGCTCGTGCGCGGCGCTGTCGTTGCCGGCGCCCTGGCCGGACTCGTGGCGCTGGCGGCGTGCTCGTCGCCTTCGAGCCGTTTTTATACGCTGGGCGCCGATAGTGCTGCCGGATCCGTCGCGCCGGTCAGCGCCCGGACCTCGGCCGCGCCGGCGTGGCTGCTCGAAGTCGCGCCGATCGACGTGCCGCCGCAGGTGTCGAAGAATCAGCTGGTGGTGCAGACGGGACCGACGCAGGTCAAAGTACTCGAGGAAGAGCGCTGGGCCTCGCTGCCGGGCGACGAGATTCGCCGGGCTTTGTCGACGAGTCTGACGCAGCAGCTCAACACGATCGATGTGTATGGGACGGCTTATCCGGATGGGACGCCGGTGTATCGGGTCAGCATGAACGTGCAGCGGTTTGAATCATGGCCGGGTTCGCATGCGTTGATCGACGCGGTGTGGAGTGTGCGGGCTGTGCGCAGCACGGCGGTGATGACTTGCCGGAGTGTGGTGAGTGAGCCGGTTAGCGGTGGGTATGATGCGCTGGTAGAGGGGCATCGGCGGGCGCTGCAGCGGATTTCCATGCAGGTGGCTTCTGCTGTGAAGGGTATGGCGGTGGCTGCTCCTATTGCTGCTCCGCAGGGGAAGGGTGGGGCTTCTGCTGGCAAAGCTGGGAACTTGGCTGTGCCGGTGCCGGCTTGTCCTTCTGATGGTGTGGCCGCTGTTGCTGGTGGTTGACAGTCTTTTGGTTTGGGGTCGGGGTTTGTAGTAGTTGGCCTTTCCTTGAATTGCTTGTGGTCTATTGGCGTTGCCCCTGTGCGGGGCGGCACCTACTTTCTTTGCCGCGGCAAAGAAAGTAGGCAAAGAAAGCCGCTTTGCACCGCCAGCCCATAAGCGGGTCCCCCGCACAGCCACGGTAGTGGTGCATCTGGAATCCGTGTTCTCGCACATTCCGCGTCAGTGACAAAGCAGTCATTCTTCCGGCGACGCTGCGCGCGCCGTGGCGGTACTTCATTAACCGGTGGGAGTGCAGGCGTCCGCCTGCACATGCTCTCCACGCGACGTCAAGGCGTGCCGCCGCCGCGGCGCGCTCCCACCATTCTCCCGGCGTGTCGCCGAGGCGAAGCCGACGGCCCCCGCCGCGCGTAACCGAAGCCACGGTTCAGGCAGACCGCCCCGGCGAGCACGTAGTGCGAGGCGGGAGGTATGACTGCCTTGTCGCTCCCGGGGGATGGGCGAGATGCCGGATTCCAGATGCACCACTGCCTCCTCCAAGCCAGGGGACCCGCTTCTGGGCTGGCGGTGTGAAGCGGCTTTCTTTGCTTACTTTCTTTGCCGCGGCAAAGAAAGTAGGTGCCGCCCCGCACAGGGGCAACGCCAATAGACCACCGAGAAATCAAGGAAAGGCCAACCAACCAGCAAGCAAACACTCACCCCAGCGCCCCGCGCAAATAAACCCAAATGGTTGGCGAACCGACCCTATAGGTGTATAACTAGAACCTATCGAACTCATCGCACTGATTGGTCCCCCAATGACGCTCACCGAATTGAAATACATCGTTGCGGTCGCCCGCGAGCGGCACTTCGGCCGGGCCGCCGAAGCGTGCTTCGTCAGCCAGCCGACGCTGTCGGTGGCGATCAAAAAGCTCGAAGACGAACTCAACGTCCAGATCTTCGAACGCGGCACCAGCGAAGTGAGCGTCACGCCAATCGGCGAACAGATCGTCACGCAAGCGCAACGCGTTCTCGAACAGACGCTCGCCATCAAGGAAATCGCGAAACAGGGCAAAGACCCGCTGGTCGGGCCGCTGCGCCTTGGCGTCATCTATACGATCGGGCCGTACCTGCTGCCCACGCTCGTCAAGCAGATGATCAAGCGCGTCCCGCAAATGCCCTTGATGCTGCAGGAAAATTACACGCTCAAGCTGATCGAACTGCTCAAGCAAGGCGAAATCGACGTTGCCATCATGGCGCTGCCGTTTCCGGAAACCGGCCTGATGCTGCGCCCGCTGTACGACGAGCCTTTCGTGGTCGCCTTGCCGTCAGGTCACGCCTGGGAAAACCGCCCGAAAATCGATGCCGACGATCTGAAGCAGGAAACCATGCTGCTGCTCGGCAGCGGTCACTGCTTCCGCGACCACGTGCTGGGCGTCTGCCCGGAACTGATGCGCTTTTCGCAAAACGCGGACGGCATCCAGAAGACCTTTGAAGGGTCGTCGCTGGAAACCATCCGTCACATGGTGGCGAGCGGTGTCGGCATTACCGTGCTGCCGCGCATGTCGGTGCATGAAGTGAAACCGCACGCCGGTGGCATCGATTCGGGGCTGCTGAGCTACGTCGCTTTCGACGAACCGGTGCCGGATCGCCGCGTCGTGCTGGCCTGGCGCAAAAGCTTCACGCGCATGCCCGCGATCGAGGCCATTTGCGACGCCGTCAGTTCCTGCGACCTGGCGGGCGTCAAGAAGCTCGATTTGCCAGTCGCCGTCAACTAGACACACGCACCGCGATGGCCGGCTCGCTGCGCATGGCCAGCGACTGGCCCGGCGCCCACCCAAGGCGCCAACAGCTGCAAGTCCTATCGAATAGATAAAATTAATCAAATACAGTAATTCGATAGTATTGTTATAGTTTCCTCCACGGATCGCCCGATCCCAAAGACCCGGAGGAAATCATGACGCAATCCAAGCCGCAACAAGTCCGCGTCGCACAAGCGGCCGTTAGGCCGCGCGGTTTTATCGCGTCGATGCTCGACGCGCGCGCCATCGCGTTGTCCCTGCTGGTCGATCGGGCCTTGTCCGCATAGCGCATGAGCCTCTGGCATCAGTGTGCCGCGCCGCTCCCAACAATCCGTTTCGATAAAAGCCAACCAGGAGTCACGCATGTCCGAACGTAAGCTCACCAGCGCCGCTGGCGCACCCGTCGCCGATAACCAGAATTCGATGACCGCCGGCGCGCGCGGTCCGGTTGTTCTGCAAGATGTCTGGCTGCTCGAAAAACTCGCTCACTTCGATCGTGAAGTGATTCCGGAACGCCGTGTTCACGCCAAAGGTTCGGGCGCGTTCGGCACGTTGAAGGTCACGCACGATATCTCGCGCTACACGAAGGCCAAGGTGTTTGCGGAAGTTGGCAAGGAAACGCCGCTCTTCATGCGCTTTTCGACGGTGGCCGGCGAGCGCGGCGCAGCCGACGCCGAACGCGACGTGCGTGGTTTCTCGATCAAGTTCTACACGGAAGAAGGCAACTGGGACGTGGTCGGCAACAACACGCCGGTGTTCTTTATCCGCGATCCGCTGAAGTTTCCGGACTTCATCCACACGCAAAAACGCGACCCGTACATCAACATGCGCAGCAATGTCGCGGCGTGGGATTTCTGGTCGCGTCATCCGGAATCGCTGCATCAGGTGACGATTCTGATGAGTGACCGCGGCATTCCGCAGAATTACCGTCAGATGCACGGGTTCGGCTCGCACACGTATTCGTTCATCAACGCCAACAACGAGCGTTTCTGGGTGAAGTTTCATTTCAAGTCGATGCAAGGCATTGAGAACTTCACCGATGCCGAAGCGGCGCAAGTGGTCGCGCAAGACCGCGAAAGCGCACAGCGTGATCTGATCGGCAATATCGATGCAGGCAATTTCCCGAAGTGGCGTTTCGCCATTCAGGTGATGCCGGAAGCGGAGGCCGCCACGTATCGCTTCAATCCGTTCGATATCACGAAAGTGTGGTCGCAGAACGACTATCCGTTAATCGACGTCGGCACGATCGAGTTGAATCGCAACGCACAGAACTACTTTGCCGACGTGGAGCAAGCGGCGTTCACGCCCGCCAACGTGGTGCCGGGTATCGGCTTTTCGCCGGACCGCCTGTTGCAGGGCCGTCTGTTCTCGTACGGCGACACGCAGCGCTATCGACTCGGCATCAATCACCATCAGATTCCGGTGAATGCGGCGCGCGTGCCGAACCCGCATTCGTTCCATCGCGACGGCGCAATGCGCACGGACGGCAACCTGGGCGGCAATGTGAATTACGAGCCGAACCGCTTCGGCGACTTCGTGCAGGACGCCAATGCGTCTGAACCGCCGCTCGCGGCGGGCGCGGTGGATCGCTACGAGCATCGCCTGGACGACGACTACTACACGCAGCCGGGCATGCTGTTTGCGCTCTTCGATGCGGCTCAGCGTGAACGTCTGTTCGGCAACATTGCACGCCATATCAACGGTGTGCCGCAGGAGATCGTTACGCGTCAGATCGAGCATTTCCGCCGTGCCGATCCCGCTTACGCGGAAGGCGTGATCGCCGCGATGGCCGACCTCGCGGAACGCAACAAGCAGTAAGCGACCATCGTGCAGTTGAAGTCATGCAGTAGAGCGGGGCGCATTTGCGTCCCGCCAGTACCGATACGAACCGAAGGAGCACGTCCATGATGCAGATGATGATGGCCACGTTAGGCGGCACGTCGGCCGCAAATAGCGCGCAACGACATGCATTGATGGCGCGCAGGGCGGTGGGCTTTGCGATCTTCGCGAGCGGAGTCGCGGTGATCGTCGGGCAGGCGCTGCAACAGGCGCTCGGCGGCTGATCCATGCCGGCGCCGTGATGCGGCAAGTGGCCACGCGGCATACGAACGCAGCAGTTTTCCAGGCTAAACTGTCGAGCGTTCGAGCTGTCGAGTTTGCTATCCGCAGACCGTCACTTTGCCGACCGGTTCGTATCACTCTTCGAAGGAGTCATCATGGCCAAAAAAGAAGCCGCAGCAGCCGTACAGCACGTCAATATCGGGATCAGCGACAAGGATCGCAAGAAGATTGCAGAAGGTCTGTCGCGCCTGCTCGCCGACACCTACACGCTGTATTTGAAGACCCACAACTTCCACTGGAACGTGACGGGTCCGATGTTCAATACGCTGCACCTCATGTTCGAAACGCAATACAACGAGCTGGCACTAGCGGTCGATTCGATCGCTGAACGCATCCGCGCGCTGGGCGTGCATGCGCCGGGCAGCTATAAGGAATTCGCCAAGCTGTCGTCGATTCCGGAAGCGGACGGCGTGCCGGCCGCGGAAGAAATGATCCGCCAACTGGTGGAAGGTCAGGAAGCCGTGGTGCGTACCGCGCGCGCGATTTTCCCGTCGACGGAAGCCGCCAACGACGAGCCGACCGCCGACCTGCTGACGCAACGCATGCAAACGCACGAAAAAACCGCGTGGATGCTGCGTTCGATGCTGGCTTAAGTATCTGCGCGCAAGGCGCCTCGTTTCGGCGCCGTCGTCGACGTTGTCGTTGGAGTTGAAGTCGAGTGCGACACCAACAAAGCCTCCCTGCACGGGAGGCTTTGTTTTTTGCGGCGCCTGCTTTGTCGGCCGAGCGAGCCCAGAAGCGGCGCGTTGTCCGTATCCCGTAAAATAGCCGCACCGTCTTCGCAATTTCACCGACTCCGCCCATGTTCGCCCGACTTCCCCTGTATCTGCGCCTCGTGCGCATGGACAAGCCGATCGGCAGCCTGCTGCTGCTGTGGCCGACGCTCAACGCGCTGTGGATCGCTTCCGACGGTCATCCGACGTGGCCGCTGCTGGTGATTTTCACGGTGGGCACGGTGCTGATGCGCTCGGCGGGTTGCGCGATCAACGATTACGCGGATCGCGACTTCGATCGCTACGTGAAGCGCACGGAGAACCGTCCGATCACGTCGGGCAAGATCAAGGCGTGGGAAGCGGTGGCGCTGGCGGCTGCGTTGTCGTTGCTGGCATTTCTGTTGATTCTGCCGCTCAATACGCTGACCAAGGAGTTGTCGGTGGCGGCGCTCTTCGTCGCCGGTTCGTATCCGTTCACCAAGCGGTTTTTCGCGATTCCGCAGGCGTATTTGGGGATCGCGTTCGGCTTCGGCATTCCCATGGCGTTCGCCGCGATTCAGGGCCACGTGCCGCTGCTCGCGTGGGTGATGCTGCTGGCCAATGTGTTCTGGTCGGTCGCGTACGACACCGAATACGCAATGGTCGATCGTGACGACGACATCAAGATCGGCATCCGCACGTCAGCGCTGACGTTCGGCCGCTTCGACGTGGCCGCGATCATGATTTGCTACGCGGTAACGCTTGGGATTTACGTCGGTATCGGCGTGCTGCTCGGCTTCGGCATGCTGTACTGGCTGGGATGGGCGGCGGCCGCAGGCTGCGCGATCTATCACTACACGCTGATTCGCAACCGCGAACGGATGGCGTGCTTCGCAGCGTTCCGGCATAACAACTGGCTGGGTGGCGCGCTGTTTGTCGGCATCGCCGCGCATTACGCGGCGGGCTCGTTTTAGTTTTTCTGCGGCGTGCTACGGCGCACTTCCTTTTTCAAGTCCTCTCGAATACTGGAAGCCGCCGAATACACTCACTGCTTGCCGAACTCGTCGCCCATTTCCTTCGCGCGGGCATCCGCGGCGAGCGCACCACGCACGATCGCATCCTTGATGCCGCTCGCGTCGAACGATGCCAGAGCCGCCGCCGTCGTGCCGCCTTTGGACGTCACACGTTCGCGCAACACGCTCGGCGGCTCGTCGGAATTGGCCGCCAGTTGCGCCGCGCCGGTGAAGGTCGCCACCGCCAGCGCGCGGCCTTGCGCTTCATCCATGCCGAGTTGGCGCGCGGCTTCCTGCAACGCCTCGATGAAATAGAACACGTAGGCCGGCCCGCTCCCCGAGATCGCGGTGACGGCGTCGATCTTCGCTTCGTCGTCGAACCAGACCGTTTCGCCGACCGCGCCCAGCACTTGCGACGCGAGCGCGCGGCCCGCTTCGTCGACGCTCGTGGTCGCCACCAGTCCCGTCACGCCCATGCCGATCAGCGCCGGCGTATTCGGCATGACACGCACGATACGGTTGTGCCCATTCAGCCAGCGCGACATGTCGCCCATCCGAATGCCGGCGACAATGCTCACGGCCAGTTGCGACGCATTCAGATGCGGCGCCACCGCCTCGGCGACGCTCTTCAGGATCTGCGGTTTCACCGCCAGCACGACGGCGTCGTACGCGGCGAGCGCGGCATCCGCGGCGGCGCCCGTCTTGATGCCGAATTGCTGCTCATTGCGCTTGCGCGCGTCTTCGTTGGGATCGATTGCGTAGAGGTCAGCGGGTGCGACGCCACGCTTGATGAGACCGCCGATCAAAGCGGCGGCCATGTTGCCACCGCCGATAAAAGCAATTTTCATGATGTTCCGGATGAAGTGCCAGGTGCCGTGAAGAATTTAAGGAGCCTGAAAGGCCCGAAGAGGTCAGTTAGAGTAATCTCGCGCGCCGAAGATCGCGGTGCCCACGCGCACGATCGTCGCGCCTTCCAGCACGGCGGCCTCGAGATCGCTCGACATGCCCATGGACAGCGTGTCGAGTTCGAGCCCGTCGTTGCACAGACGCTCGAACAACTCGCGCAAGTGCCGATGCGGCACGCGTTGTTCGTCGATGCCGCCGGCCGGCTCGGGAATCGCCATCAGCCCGCGCAAATTCAGCTTCGGCAGCGCGGCGATCGCCTGCGCGACTTCCACCGCCTCGGGAATGCTCACGCCGCTCTTCGACGCCTCGCCGCTGATGTTGACTTGCAAGCACACGTTGAGCGGCGGCAAATTGTCGGGACGCTGCTCCGAGAGCCGCTGCGCAATCTTCAACCGATCCACCGAGTGCACCCAGTCGAACTGCTCGGCGACCGGCCGCGTCTTGTTCGATTGCAACGGACCGATGAAATGCCATTCGAGCGTGGCACGCAGATCGGCGAGCGCCTCGATCTTGGTGAGCGCTTCCTGCACGTAGTTCTCACCGAACGCGCGCTGGCCGGCGGCGTAGGCGGCGCGCACGTCTTCGGCGGGGAAGGTCTTGGAGACCGCGAGCAGATGGACCGAACGCGTATCGCGTCCGGCCACGTGCGCGGCCATGGCGATGCGCTGCTGCACCGCCTCGAGGTTGTGAATCAGATCGGGCATATCGGAACCGGAAGTCCAGCGAAAGTCGATTACCCGATTATACGGACAGCATGTGCTCGACCAGTTCGATCCAGTGCGCGACCGGCGTCGAGGTGCCGCTTTGCAGATGCGCAATGCAGCCGACGTTCGCCGACACGATCACCTGCGGCTCCTGCGCCTGCAGCCGATCGAGCTTCTGATCGCGCAGCGCGTACGAGAGCTTGGGTTGTGTCAGCGAGTAGGTGCCGGCCGAGCCGCAGCACAGATGGCTATCGGCGGGCAGACGCACCTCGACGCCCAGCGCGGTCAGCAAGTGCTCGACCTTGCCGCGAATCTGCTGGCCATGCTGCAACGTGCAGGGCGGATGAAATGCCACCGTGTGAACCGAGCGGCGGCGCGTGACCGAGACCAATGCTTCTTCGAACTCCGGCAGAATCTCCGCGATGTCGCGCGTCAATTCCACCACGCGGCGCGCCTTTTCCGCATACGCCGGATCATGGCGCAAGAGGTGCGCGTATTCCTTGACGGTCGCGCCGCAGCCGGACGCGTTCATCACGATCGCTTCCACGCCCTGTTCGATGTACGGCCACCATGCGTCGATGTTGGCGCGCAGGTCGTCGAGCGCGTCGTCGTTGTAGCCCAGATGCAGACGGATCGCGCCGCAGCAGCCGGCATTCGGCGCGATCAGCGTTTCCACGCCGAGCGCGTCGAATACGCGCGCGGTGGCGATGTTCACGTTCGGCATCATCGACGGTTGCACGCAACCCGCGAGCATCAGCATTTTGCGCGGATGTTTCGCCGTCGGCCATTCGAGCGGACGCTGCCGCGCGGGCACTTTGTCGCGCAACTTCTTGGGCAGCAACGGCCGAAAATGCTGGCCGATACGCATGGTCGGCGTGAACAGCGCGCTGTTCGGCACGAAGCTCGCGAGCATCCGGCGCACCAGCCGTTGACCGAGCGGACGCGTGACTTTCTCTTCGGTCAGCTTGCGGCCGATTTCCACCAGCCGGCCATATTGCACGCCGGATGGGCACGTCGATTCGCAATTGCGGCAAGTCAGGCAGCGGTCGAGATGGACCTGCGTGCTGCGCGTGACCGGCGCGCCTTCGACCATCTGCTTGATCAGATAGATGCGTCCGCGTGGGCCGTCGAGTTCGTCGCCGAGTATCTGATAGGTCGGGCAGGTGGCCGTGCAGAAACCGCAATGCACGCAATTGCGCAGGATGCCGTCGGCTTCGTCGCCGTCGGGCGTGTTGCGAATGAAGTCCGCGAGGTTGGTTTGCATCGCGTCGCTCAGAAGTCGGGGTAGAGACGGCCGCGATTGAAGATGCGGGCCGGGTCAAAAGCGGTTTTCAAGCCGCGATGGATTTTCATCAGCGGCGCGGGAAGCGGGGTGAACACGCCGGCGCCGCGGTCGTAGCCGTGGCCGGTGCGGAAGATCGTGGCGTGGCCGCCCGCCTGCTTGGCGCTGATGCGCACGGTCTGCGCGTCGGTGTCGGTGATCCACCAGCGCTGACCGCCGCCCCATTCCATGAGTTGCGCGCCGGGCAGTTGCAACGGCTCCGTAATTGACGGCAGAGCAAGGCGCCACAACGCGGCCTGCGGCGGTATGGCGGCGAAGAACGAGTCGGTCTGTTCGCGCAGGCCGGCCCAGAAGCGTTCGGCTTCGACGGCATCGACCACTTCGCCGCCAAGCGCCATCTTCGCCGACTTGACCGCAGCCTCGGCGCCGGCAAGGCGCAAGACCAGCGTGCCATGACGCCACGCACTCGCGGTAATCGGCAACGGCCGGCCGCCCCATTCGTTGAGCTTGCGGACCGCGTCGGTGCCGTTCATGTCGAATTTGAGCGTGGCTTCGGCCTGCGGCAACGGCAGCACCTTGATCGACAGTTCGAGGATCAGTCCCAATGTGCCGAGCGAGCCGGCCATCAGGCGCGAGACGTCATAGCCGGCGACGTTCTTCACCACCTGGCCGCCGAAATGCAGCTTCTGGCCCTGGCCATTCATGATCACGGCGCCCAGCACGAAGTCGCGCGCCGCGCCGGCCGACGGGCGGCGCGGACCGGCGATGCCCGCCGCGATGCAGCCGCCGAAGGTAGCCTGCGGCCCGAAGTGCGGCGGCTCGAAGGCGAGCATCTGATGATGGTCGGCGAGCGCGGCCTCGATCTCCAGCAGAGGCGTGCCCGCTCGCGCGGTGATGACCAGCTCCGCCGGGTCGTACGCGATGATGCCGCGATAAGCGCGCGTGTCGAGGATGTCACCTTCCAGCGTCTGACCGTACCAGTCTTTGGTGCCGCCGCCACGGATGCGCAACGCGCGCCCCTCGGCGCTGGCCGAACGCACACGTTCCGACCACACGGCGACGATGTCGTCCTCTTCCATGGTGTCCTGCTTCGTTGTGTTTCGTTTGATTGTACCGGGCGGGGGCTGGCTGGCAACCAGGAGCGGACCCGCATCGGGTAATCAGGGTAAGAGCAGGAAAAACGGCGCCCACGCAGGCTATGCGCGATGCGTGGGCGGAGCAGTACAGCGTTAGAACCGCGGTAGCTCAGGATGCGGCAGCAAGCCGCCGCGCACGTGCATCTTGCCGTACTCGGCGCAGCGCGCTCGCGTTGGAATGCCTTTGTCGGGGTTGAGCAGGCCGGGCGCGTCGAAAGCTCGCTTGACCGCGTGGAACGTATCGCGTTCTTCCGGCGAAAACTGCACGCACATCGAATTGATCTTCTCGATGCCGACGCCGTGCTCGCCTGTCACCGTGCCGCCCAGTTCGACACACGTTTCGAGGATGTCGGAACCAAACGCTTCGGCCCGGTGCCACTCGTCCAGGTCATTGCCGTTGAACAGGATCAGCGGATGCATGTTGCCGTCGCCCGCGTGGAAGACGTTGATGCAGCGCAGGTTGTAAGTCTTCTCCATCGCCTCGATGCGCGCCAGCAGCGGCCCGATACTGCGGCGTGGCACCGTGCCGTCCATGCAGTAATAGTCGGGTGAAATACGCCCGGCGGCGGGGAACGCATTCTTGCGCCCCGACCAGAAGCGCAGCCGTTCGTTCTCCGAGCGGGAAATCTGGATGCGCGTGGCGCCCTGTTCGCGCAGTACAGCGGTCATGCGCACGATTTCGTCAGCGACTTCTTCGGGCGTGCCGTCCGATTCGCACAGCAGGATCGCCGCCGCGTCCAGATCGTAGCCGGCGTGGACGAATTCCTCGACGGCGCGGGTGGCCGGCTTGTCCATCATCTCCAGACCGGCCGGGATGATGCCCGCCGCAATGATGCCGGCGACCGCGTCGCCGCCTTTCACGACGTCGTCGAAACTGGCCATGATGACCTGCGCCGTTTGCGGTTTCGGGATCAGCTTGACCGTGACTTCGGTCACGATCGCGAACATGCCTTCGCTGCCGATCAGCACGGCCAGCAGGTCGAGGCCGGGCGCGTCGGGGGCGAGCGAGCCGAATTCGACGATCTCGCCTTCCATGGTGACGGCGCGCACGCGCAACACGTTATGCACCGTGAGACCGTATTTGAGGCAGTGAACGCCGCCGGAATTCTCCGAGACATTGCCGCCGATCGTGCAGGCAATCTGCGACGACGGGTCCGGCGCGTAATACAGACCGTAAGGTGCGGCGGCTTCGGAGATCGACAGATTGCGCACGCCCGGCTGCACGGTGGCAGTCCGCGCGTATGAATCGACTTCGACGATCTTGCGAAAGCGCGCGAGCGACACCACCACGCCGTGACGAATCGGCATGGCGCCACCGGACAGTCCGGTGCCCGCGCCGCGCGGCACGATCGGCACGTCGAGACGGTGGCAGATCTGCACGATGCGCTGCACCTGCGATTCCGTCTCCGGCAACGCGACCGCAAGCGGCAGACGCCGGTAGGCGGCGAGGCCGTCGCATTCGTAGGCGACGGTGTCTTCTTCGCGAAACAGCAAACAATGGGTCGGCAATACGGCCATCAACGCCTGCACGACTTCGCGCTGGCGCTGGGCGAGTACTTCGGCCGTCAGTTCAGCGGGTGCGTTCATGTGACTTGTCTCCTCGTGCCCTTCAAGTCCAGCGCGGCTGGCTGCCGCGCCTGAATACGCGTCATGCTGCCCAGGTGAAGATCTTGCCCGGGTTCATCAGATTGTACGGATCGAGTGCGTGTTTGATAGAGCGCATGGTGTCGACCGCGACTTCACCGTGCTCTTCGAGCAGAAAGCCCATCTTGTGCAGGCCGACGCCATGCTCGCCCGTGCAGGTGCCGTCCATGCGCAGCGCGCGTTGCACGATGCGATGGTTCAGACGTTCGGCTTCGACGAGCTCTTCCGGCTTGTTGGGATCGATCAGGATCGCGACGTGGAAGTTGCCGTCGCCGACATGGCCGACGATCGGGCAGGGCAGCGGCGACGCTTTCAGATCCTGTTCCGTTTCCTCCACGCATTCCGCGAGGCGCGAGATCGGCACGCAGACGTCGGTCGTGACCGCGCGGCAGCCGGGCTTCAGCTGCAGCATGGCGAAATAGGCGTTGTGGCGCGCGTTCCACAGACGGCTGCGATCCTCCGGACGGGTTGCCCATTCGAAGCCTTCGCCGGCATTCTGCGCGGCGATCTCCTGGACCAGTTCGGCCTGCTCCTTCACGCCGGCCTCGGTGCCGTGGAATTCGAAGAACAGCGTGGGCGCTTCACTCAACGTCAGATTCGAGTGGCGATTGATCGAGCGGATGGCGAGCGAATCGACGAACTCGACGCGCGCAATCGGTACACCCATCTGGATCGTTTCGATCACCGCGCGAACCGCAGCGCCCATGGACGGGAACGCGCATACCGCGGCGGACACCGCCTCCGGTTGCGGATACAGCCGCACGGTGATTTCCGTGATCACGCCGAGCGTGCCTTCCGAGCCGACGAACATGCGCGTGAGGTCGTAACCCGCGGACGACTTGCGAGCGCGCGTACCGGTTTTGATCACGCGGCCGTCGGCCAGCACCACCGTCAGCCCGAGCACGTTCTCGCGCATCGTGCCGTAGCGTACGGCGTTGGTGCCCGAGGCGCGCGTGGCCGACATGCCGCCGATGCTCGCGTCCGCGCCCGGGTCGATCGGGAAGAACAGGCCTGTATCGCGTAATGCCTCGTTCAACTGTTTGCGTGAAATGCCGGGCTCGACGGTGACCGTCAGGTCTTCGGCGTTGATCGCCAACACACGGTTCATTTCCGACAGATCGATCGACACGCCGCCTTGCACGGCGAGCAGGTGCCCTTCAAGCGACGAGCCGTTGCCGTATGGGATGATCGGCACGTTGTACTGGCCGCACAGTTTGACGATGGTTTGCACGTCTTCAGTCGTGCGCGCGAACACGACGGCGTCAGGCAGTTGCGGGTCGAACGGCGATTCGTCGCGGCCATGATGGGCGCGCACGGCTTCGGATACGGACACGCGATCGGCGAAGACGGCTTTGAGTGCGTTTAGCAACTCGACGGGAAACGGTCGGCGCAGTGGGGCCGGCGGCACGGGATGATTCACGCACGTCTCCTAATATTTGGGGCGGTACTGGTTTGCAGCGTGTGTTTCATTTTACGCCGATCGCCCGTGGGCCGGCGTTGCGGCCGGCCAGCGCTTCTATAATGGCGGCGACTTCACGATGCGCGCAATATGGATAAACGCGGTGCTTGATGCGCCGCTTCGGATTAATGCCGGGCGGTGGCGCGGCGCATTGTCACTGAATACAAGGTACAAGGGAGACACCATGGGCAACCGCTTGAGCAAGATCGCCACCCGCACGGGCGACGACGGCACCACCGGTCTCGGCGACGGTAGCCGTGTGCGCAAAGACAGCGCGCGCATAGCCGCGATCGGCGACGTGGACGAACTGAACTCGAACCTCGGTGTGCTGCTGTGTGAAACTTTGCCGGACAAGGTGCGGGTAGCGCTTGTAGCGATCCAGCACGATCTGTTCGACCTTGGCGGCGAGCTGTGCATTCCCGGCCACACGATGATTACCGACCGGCAACTCGCTCAACTCGACGACTGGCTTGCCGACTACAACGCGGCTCTGCCGCCGCTGAAGGAGTTCATCTTGCCCGGTGGCTCGCGCGCGGCCTCGCTCGCGCATGTGTGCCGCACCGTGTGCCGCCGTGCCGAACGGGCGATCGTTGCGTTGGGTGAGCACGAGAGCATCAACGCGGCGCCCCGCCAGTATGTAAACCGGCTTTCCGATCTGCTGTTCGTGCTCGCGCGCGTGCTCAATCGTGCGGACGGCGGCACCGACGTGCTGTGGCAACACGAGCGCAATGCTGGCTAAGACCTGCCGTGGCAATACGCGTATGACCGCGTAATGCCGTATGCTGCGTTACGCGCATTGACGCGCCCGGCACGTTAGCCAACCGCCAGCGTGACCGGCTTGCCGATCCGGCTCATCATTTCCACCAAGGTATCGATGGTGAACTTGGTCGTCTTCTTGTTGACCACGTCGGACACGCGCGGGCGTGACACCATCAGAATCTCGGCCGCCTCGGCCTGTTTCAGATGATGCTGCTCGATCCACGTGGACAGTTCCGTCATGAGCTGCTCCTTGAGCAGCCGCGTGTCGTTGATCTGCTTTTGCGACGCGGCGTGCAGGCGTTTCGCCTCTTCGGCGGAAAAGCCGAGTTCGAGGAACAGATTGGCGCCCGGCCTGGTTACGTGACGAATTTTGGTGTCGGTCGTCATTTGTTAAGTTTTCCTATTGTTAGTGGTGGTGCGGCCGATGGTGCAGCCCGATGGCGCGATACCGAGTTTCCGCAATCTTCCTGTCAAGCGGACCTAGCTTCTGCGTTTTCTTCTGGAAGCAATGCAGCACGTACAACGCCTCTACGAACTTGGTCACGTACATGACACGAAAAATGCCGTCTGCTTCCTTGAGGCGAATCTCGCGGGTTCCAGGGCCGATCGAGTCAAACGGCTTCCAGTCGTCCGGGTCGAGACCTGCCTGAATTTTGCTGAGTTGAAACCCCGCTCGACGACGCATTTCTTCGGGGAAAGCGAGTAAATCGTGATAGCTGGAGCCTAGCCAGCGAATTTCTTTTTCCTGCTCCATAATCACCTTTCATGTACAAAATCTTATACGCAACATTCACCTCGGTCAAGCCGTATTCGACCCGGCCCTGAAGTTGTTACGGTACAGAGGCAATTAGAGGAGCACCATTCGTCCGTTCGGCTAACAAAAAACCCGGCTCATCCATCCAGCCGGGTTTTCCGTGCATCCACCACTGCAATCAGCGCGGTTTTTTAGTTGCCGCTACCACGTGCCACACGGCGTTGCTTGACTGCGTCGGCGAGACCTTCGAGCACGGCGACGCTTTCATCCCAGCCGATGCACGCGTCGGTGATGCTCTGGCCGTACGTCAGCGCGCAGCCTTCCTGCAGATCCTGGCGGCCCGCCACCAGATGCGATTCCACCATCACGCCGACAATCCGTTCGTCGCCCGAAGCAATCTGGCGGCCGATATCCGCGCACACCGGAATCTGATTCTCGTGCTTCTTCGAACTGTTCGCGTGGCTCGCGTCGATCATCAGACGCGCGGCGAGACCCGCTTTGCCGATGTCCGCGCAGGCGGCATTGACGCTGTCCGCGTCGTAGTTCGGCGTCTTGCCGCCACGCAGAATGATGTGGCAGTCCTCATTGCCCGCGGTCGAGACGATCGCCGAGTGGCCGCCCTTGGTGACCGACAGGAAATGGTGCGGCTGCGAAGCGGCCTTGATTGCGTCGACGGCGATCTTGACGTTGCCGTCGGTGCCGTTCTTGAAGCCGACCGGGCACGACAGGCCCGAAGCGAGTTCGCGGTGCACTTGCGATTCGGTGGTGCGCGCGCCGATCGCGCCCCACGAGATCAGATCGGCGATGTACTGCGGGCTGATCATGTCGAGGTATTCGGTGCCGGCCGGCAGGCCGAGCTCGTTGATGCGCAACAGCAGCTCGCGCGCGGTGCGCAGGCCGTCGTTGATCTTGAAGCTGTTGTCCATGTGCGGGTCGTTGATGAGACCCTTCCAGCCCACCGTCGTGCGCGGCTTTTCGAAGTACACGCGCATCACGATTTCGAGTTCGCCGGCGAAGCGCTTGCGCTGCTCGATCAGACGCCCCGCGTATTCCATCGCGGCCTTGGGGTCGTGAATCGAGCACGGTCCGATGATCACGATCAGCCGGTCTTCCATGCCATGCAGAATGCGATGCATCGCGGTGCGCGAGTTGTAGATCACGTCGGACACCGTTTCGTCGCAAGCGAATTCACGGATCAGGTGAGCGGGCGGCGTGAGTTCTTTCAATTCGCGGATGCGGACATCGTCGGTGTTGTGCGGGGGCATGTTGTTCTCCAATCGGTTCGTAGCGTGTTCGCGCGGGCAATCAGGTTTGCGATGAAGCAGCAATGCCAGAGCGGACGGTCATCAAAATTAAAGTTTCAAAGGCATGAGGCGAAAAAAAACCGCCAGGCTAGCTGGCGGTTTTTCGGGAATTCTCGGTGTCTTGCGTGCACTAACACCCCTCTCGATCCGCCAGCGGTCTGAGATGCCAAAAAAAGTAAAAATAAAACTTGGCGGACATGACGAATGAGGTCGCAGGTCAAAAAGGGTGAGTGACTTTATAACCCGGGCAGGCAGCGCTTGCAAGCCACGGGGTGCAAAAATGCGGAAAATCCGCATACTTCGCGCGATGCATGCACGAAGTATGCGTTTGCTGCAAAATCAGGCAGTGCCGCCCACTGTCATCTTCTCGATGCGCAACGTAGGTTGACCGACGCCCACCGGCACGCTTTGGCCTTCCTTGCCGCACACGCCGACGCCCGAATCGAGCTTCATGTCGTTGCCGATCATGGTCACGTATTTCAGCGATTCCGGGCCACTGCCGATCAGCGTCGCGCCCTTCACCGGGTAAGTGACCTTGCCGTTTTCGATCATGTACGCCTCGGAGGCCGAGAACACGAACTTGCCGTTGGTGATGTCGACCTGGCCGCCGCCGAAGTTCACCGCATACAGCCCGTTCTTCACGGAGGCCAGGATTTCCTGCGGGTCCCTGTCGCCATTGAGCATGTACGTGTTCGTCATGCGCGGCATGGGCAACGCCGCGTACGACTCACGGCGCGCATTGCCCGTGACCGGCATCTTCATCAGGCGCGCGTTCAGCGTGTCCTGGATATAGCCCTTCAGAATGCCGTCTTCGATCAGCGTGGTGCACTGGGTCGGATTGCCTTCGTCGTCGATATTGAGCGAGCCGCGGCGATTCGGCAGCGTGCCGTCATCCACCACGGTGACGCCCTTGGCAGCGACCTGCTCGCCGATGCGCCCCGCGAACGCCGAAGAACCCTTGCGGTTGAAGTCGCCTTCGAGGCCGTGGCCGATCGCTTCGTGCAGCAGCACGCCGGGCCAGCCCGGTCCGAGCACGACTGTCATCGCGCCGGCCGGTGCCGGACGAGCGTCGAGGTTGACCAGCGCGGCGTGGACAGCGTCGTCGACGTAGCTGGAGAGAATCTCGTCGGTGAAATAGCCGTAGTCGAAGCGGCCACCGCCGCCGCCGCTGCCGATTTCGCGGCGGCCGTTCTGCTCGGCGATTACGGTGACCGACACACGCACCAGCGGACGAATATCGGCCGCGAAGCCGCCGTCGCTGCGCGCGACCAGCACCACGTCGTATTCACCGGCGAGGCCGGCCATGACTTGCTGGATACGCGGATCGCGACCGCGCGCCATCTTTTCGATGCGCTCGAGCAGCTTGACCTTCGCGGTTGCGTCGAGCGAATGCAGCGGATCGGCCGGCAGGTACAGATCGCGTCCCGCAATGCCGGTCAGCGACGACGCCACCTTGATCTTTTGCTTGCCGCCGCCAGCCTTGCCGATCGCGCGCGTGGCGATAGCCGCCTGGCGGATTGCTTCGGGCGACAGGTCGTCCGAATAGGCGAAAGCCGTGCGGTCGCCCGACACGGCGCGCACGCCGACGCCCTGGTCGATGCTGAAGCTGCCCGATTTCACGATGCCTTCTTCGAGACTCCACGCTTCGCTGCGCGTGTACTGGAAGTACAGGTCGGCGTAGTCGATCTTGTGCGTGAAGATTTCGGCGAGCGTGCGGGTGAGCAAGGCTTCGTCGAGACCGTAGGGCGTCAGGAGGATGTCCTTGGCGGTGGCGAGATTACGGATACCGGGTTCGATGATGTTCATGCGAAGTATGTTCTGCTCGATACGAAGGATTCGGTTAGCGCCTCTGTCACACACTATATGAGCCGGGGGCGCCGCAGTTTCAATGTCACGCGAAGGGGTTGATCAACTGAGCACACGATGACGCCAGGCGGGCAGACTCTGTCGCACTTCGTCGATGCGGGCACGCTCGAGATTGCCGGCGACCACGCCCGCGCCTTCGTCGCGCACCGCGACGATTTCGCCCCACGGGTCGATCAGCATGCTGTGGCCCCACGTGCGGCGGCCGTTTTCATGTTTGCCGCCTTGCGCCGCGGCCAGCACGTAACACTGGTTTTCGACCGCCCGGGCGCGCAGCAGCATTTCCCAATGCGCGCGGCCGGTCGTGTAAGTGAACGCCGACGGCACCACGATCAGCGCGCAGTCGCCCATGCGCCGGTATAACTCCGGAAAGCGCAGATCGTAGCAGACCGACAGACCGACGCGGCCGAACGGCGCCTCGAAGGTGCGGACCTCGCCGCCGGGGCAGATGGTGCGCGCCTCGTCGAACGACTCCTCGCCCTTTTCAAAGTTGAACAGATGGATCTTGTCGTAACGCGCGGCCTCGTTGCCTTGCGGGTCGAACACCAGCGTGGTGTTCAGCACGCGCGCGGCTTCGGGCGACATCAACGGCAGCGTGCCGCCGATCACCCAGACCTGGTGGCGACGCGCGGCGTCGGCGAGAAAGCGCTGGATCGGACCGTCCTGATAGGGTTCGCGCACGGCAAGCTTGTCCGTGTCCTTGAAGCCCATGAAGCAGAAGTATTCAGGCAGCAGGACGAGTTGCGCGCCGTCGGCGGCGGCTTCGGCGATCAGGCGCCCGGCCTCCGCCAGATTGCGCTCGCGATCCGGCGTGCTCACCATTTGCAGCGCGGCGACACGGAAGGCACTTTCCAGAGAACCGCTGGAGACGGTTGAAGAGACGTGTGTTTCGCTCATGAGCGTTTCGAAAAACTCCCGGCAAGGCGGCGGCGCGAACCGCTGGCGCCGCATACGTCGTTCAAGGCTGGCTGGAGCCGTTGGTGCGCCACGGCGCCTGTCCGACCAGACAGGGGGCCGGATACAGGCTCAATTCGCTTCCACGGTCGAAGCCGGAAGGTCCATCTTACCGCGATCGCTCGTCACCCGCTCAACGTGCGGTTTCGACCACGAACCGGTGATCGCATAGTCCCGCGCGAACGCGTGCGAGACTGTCTGGCTGAAGGCGACATCGGCCACCAGCGCGCCCAGCCCGAGCAGCGGATTGATAACCGCCGCGGCGATCACGCCGGCGCCGGCGCTGATGGTCGGCACGACGTGCACGCGCAGATCCTGGCTTTCCTGAGCGAGGTCGACCGAGCCCTTCATCTCGGCGCGCGCCGGCGCAGTCACCAACTCGAAGTTCTCGGTGCGGCCGATGCCGTTGTGAATCTGCGCGGTGCCGGTGACATGTTCGAACGGCAAGCCTTCGCCGATCACGTCGCGGAAATTCAGCGTCGCGAAGCGCGCGAGGCTTTGCAGGCTGAGCACGCCCAACAGCTTAGCGACGCCCGGATCGACCTTGAGAATCTGGCCGTGACGCAGATCGACGGCGAGATTGCCGTTGAAGGTCGGATAGTCGATTTTGGTCGGGCCGCCTTGCCACACCACCTTGCCCGACAGCGAGCCGGCGCCCCCCTTGAGCGTGCGCGGCTGACCGAAGCGCTCGAGCAGCGCGCCGGCGTCCTTGATGTCGAGCTTGAAATCGAACACGGTGCGGCGCGGAGTGGCTTCGTCGGCGCTGTTGCCGAGTTCAGTCGAAGTGCGCCAGTTCGCGGTGGCGCTCAGCGTGGCGGCGGAGTTCGTGATGTCGAGCTTGTCGAGTTGCCAGACGGGTACGCCGTTTTCGTCGAAGTTGTGCGCGTCGACTTCGAGCCGGCCGACGTTGCGGTCGCGGAAGATCAGTTCGTTGACCACCAGATCGATAGACGGCATGTTCTGGGCCGGCGCGGACATCGCCTGGCCGATCATGTCCTTGTCGGTGGCCGACGGAATCACCACGCGGGCAAAGCGTGCCTGCAGCGTGCCTGGCGATTCTTTCGTTGCGCCCGGCAGCCACGACACGTGACCCGACACCTGGTTCGACGCGATGTTCGCCTGCCAGGTGCGATCCGTACGGGACGCGCCGACGATCACACTGTCCCAGTGACGCTTGAGCAGAGTCAGCGTGCCGACGTGCAGCGCGAAGCGGCTCGGCAGGAATTGCGCGACGGTCGGGTTCGGCGTGACCGGCGTCGCCGCGGCGGGGGCGGGCGCTTCTTTACTGCGCATCTGCGTGATCAGTGCGCGCCACGCGTCCGCATCGAATGTGTCCAGGTCGACGGCGGCGATTACGCCTTCGGACGGCAGGTCGGCGGGCTTGTTGACGCCGACCGCGCCGCGCACGACCGTCGGCGCCGTTTTCGGCTGATAGCGCAGCAGATAGGTGGCGGCCAGCGGGCCGAAGGTGAGGTCGGCGCGTTCCAGTCCCGCTTCGCCCGGCGTGGCGGCCGGGCTGACGGCGAAACGCAGCGGCATCGGCGTGCCGACCGGCTTGTTGAACGGTGCGGGGAAGTCGAGCGCGAGGCCAGTCAGATCGGAGTTCGCCCTCACCTCGGGCAACCGTCCCTTGGCGCCGCGCACGTTGAGCGCGTAGGGCGCGCTGCCGCTCATGCGCGTCAGCACCTGCGCGGCCGGGCCGTGCAGGTCCAGACCGCGCGCCGCGTCGACAGCGATATGGCCGCCGAGGTCGAGCGCATACGTGCCGTCCTGCTTCAAGCCGCCGTTCGCATGCACGTCGCCGCCGAGGAACTGCCCGGAAAGCCGGTCCACCTGCGCCGTGTGCTCAGTGAAATGCACCTTGCCCCTGAGTTGCGACAGCGGCGGCACATTGTCGACGCTCAAGCGGTTGTTCTGGAAGCCGAGCGCGCCTTCCACGGCGATGTGCGGCTTCGGCGTGCGCGGCACCGTGAGCTGCAGCGCGAGCGACGCTGGCCCTTCGGCGCGCACCTTCTCGGTTTCATGCTTGGCCATGATGCCGAGCGAACTGGCGTTCACATAGTCGAGCATGTCGGCGAGCGGGCCGTGGCCATCGCCCTTGATGACGAGGCTCGACGCTTTGGTGCCGAGATCGTCGATCCTGCCGCTGACGCCCATCAGCGCAACCTGCTTGTAATGCGCCCGGTCGACGTCGAAGCGCAGCACGTTCTGCTTGAGTTCGAACACGCCGTCGATGCCGTCGAGCGCCGGCCACACGTTCGGCGTGCCATTTCTCATCTTGCGCGGCGGGAAAGGCGTCGGATCGAACTTGCCCCCCTTGAACGGCGCAACGATATGGAACAGCCCGGCGCTCGGATCGCGCGAGTACGGGAACTTGGTCAGATCGCCATGCACCTCGATGGTCGCGCCGTGCGACATGCCCGCCTGCAAGCCGTGACCGAGATAGATGCGCAGCTTTTCGCTGATGCTGGTCGGCAGATAACGGACGATGCGCGTCACCTGCGCGCGCTGGAAGTCGGCTTTCAGATCGAGCGAGCCGCGTCCGTGGCCCGGGTTGCTGTAGTCGGCGGACGCGGTAGCCGCGACGTCGGCGTTCGAGACGCTGAAATCGGCCAGCTTTACGGTGAAGGCAGGGCGGTTTTCGCCCGGCTTCTTCGGGGTGATGGTCCAGTCGGCGCGGCCATGCAGATAGTCGAGCTTCAGGCGCGGATCGTCGAACACGCCTGGCAGGGTGATGGCGACATTGGAGGTGTCGAGCAGGGCGGTGCCGTGGGTCTCGTCGGCATCTACGTTGCCCCACAGATTCTCGATGCCGGGAATCCCCGCGCGCGGGTGGTTCCGCGCCGTGAGCCCCGGCGGCGGTTCCTGAGCGGCGACGCTGATGCCCTGCAGATCGCCCTTGAAACGATAATGTTCGATCGGTTCGGCGCCGCTCGGGTAACGGTCGCTGCCTGCTTCGCCGGATGCCGGCTTGCCGCGCTCGACTTCGATCACATAGTTGGCGACCAGGCCGCGCGGATTGAAACGCACGAGACTGTTCAGCAGGCGTCGCGGCAGCGGCAACGCACGGCTGAATTCGGCGAGGATGCCCAGATCGACACGATCGCCGCTCACGCTGACGAGCTGTCCGTGTTGCTGCGAGGCGGTCCGGTAACGTCCGTTCAGCGTGGTGAGCGTGAGCGTCCGGGTGAGCGGCGTGCCGTCGTCGAGCGGCGGCTGGCCGAGTTCGGCGCGCAGATTGGTCAGTTGCAGCTTGTAGTCGCCCTCGCCGGCTTCGAGGCGCCATGAAAAATTGGCGACTGGCACGAGCAGCTTCGGCTGGGTCGGATGCACCCGCAGGGCGACATCGGTGCCGGCCAATTGCCCGCCGGCCGACTTCATGCGGCCCTCGGTGAAGTCGATCCAGATGGCGTTGTCGACACGGCCGGCGAACGTCTCGATCGGAAAATTGACGTAGCGCGCGAGTGTCGGCAGATCGACCGGGCCGGTCGAGACGTACACCTGGCCGGTCCAGTTGATCGGTTTGCCGATCGCGGAGAGCGGCGCGTGTTTAAAGTGCGTGCGGAAATCGAGCGGGCCGTGCAGGACCTGGCCGTCGGCGGGCGCCTGCAGCGCGAGGCGGTGATCGTAGCCGTCGTTGAGAATCGCGATACGAATATCGCGTAGCGCCAGCTCCGGCGCGTCATGCTGCGCATCGCGCCAGCGCAGCGCGCCGCCCCGCACCACGATCGCCTGCTGGCGCAGCAGCCAGGTGGATAACGTGTCGTTGCCGCTGTGACGAGTCGGCACCGGCACGCCCGCCACCGAGAGCACGCCGTCGCTGCTGCGCGACACCAGCACGTCCGGCTGATCGACGATCAGACTGGAGAGCGCGGGACGAAACTGCCAGAGCGAGCGCCACGAGAGCGTGGCGGTGGCGTGCGGGATCGTCAGCGCGGCTTTGCCGTCGTGATCGCGAATCACCAGGTTGGTGACGTCGAGGCCCGGCTGGAAGCTGCTCCAGTGCGGCGCGAGCTTGCCGATGGTGAACTGCGCGTGCAGCTTTTCGGAAATGGCCGCTTCGATGCGTGGCCGGAACGAGTCCACGCGCGGCAGCACCACGTAGCGCAAGCCGAGAAACAGACCCATCACAATGAAGTACAGGACGAGCGCGAGCGCGAGGACGACGTGCAGGGTCCGACGCAGCACGATGTGGTCGCTTCCGCTCACAGGCCGGACCTGCACAGTTTCGTGCGGGTCGGCGGATTCGTTTCGCTCGGACATGCTGCGGCGGGTGGGCGTATGGTAGTTTTGCGAATTAACGACGAAATGTAACACACGGGAAAGCGTAGGCGGACCTCCTGCAAACCCTGTCTGCATGCCGTCTCGCGACTTTGCGGGAGGCGGCCGCGAGCGCTGCTGCCGTGTACTACTGCGAACTGAACCACGCTGATCAAGCAACGAGCGAGCCAGACCCTTGATGACTGACGCCACTCTCCTGAGTTCCAACTATTCACATTACGCGGCGCGCGCTGCGGCTGCCCGTCCGCAACTCGTGGCGCGCGTCGCGGCGCTTGCGTCCGAGCCGCTGACGCGTGAGCGTATCGACGCCCGTTTCGACGCTTTGTGCGCCGAAGCGGCCGGCGCGGCCGACGCGCCATTGAATGAAGATGCACTCAAACGGGCCTTGCGCCAATTGCGCACCGAGGTCTTTTGCGCCGTGATGGAGCGTGATCTGGCGGGCGAGGCGGATGTTGCCGAAGTCACGGGCGCGATGACCGACCTGGCGGAGACGACGATCCAGCGCGCGCTCGCCGTCCTGTCAGCGGAACTCGAAACGCTGTATGGCGAGCCGCGCGGGCCGCAAGGCGAACGGCTCTCGCTCGGCGTGGTGGGCATGGGCAAGCTCGGCGGGCGCGAGCTGAACGTGTCGTCGGATATCGACTTGATCTTCATTTATGAAGAGGACGGCGAGACCTCGGGCGGCCAGCGTTCGCCGATCGCCACGCAGGACTTTTTCACGCGCCTCGGCAAGCGCCTGATCGGCGCGCTCGCCGAAGTGACCGGCGACGGCTATGTGTTCCGGGTCGACATGCGGCTGCGGCCGAACGGCGACTCGGGGCCGCTCGTGTGCAGTCTCGGCATGCTCGAAGAGTATTTCTACGTGCAAGGCCGCGAGTGGGAGCGCTATGCGTGGATCAAGGGGCGCCTCGTGTCCGAAGGCGCGAGCGATGCGGCGCAGCGGCTGCAGAAGCAGCTCGATGCGATCGTCACGCCGTTCGTCTATCGCCGCTACCTCGACTTCGGCGTGATCAGTGCGATTCGCGCGCTGCATCTGCAGATTCGCCAGGAGGCGCAGCGGCGCGCGTCGATGCGGCCCGACAAGGCCGACGACATCAAGCTCGGGCGGGGCGGCATCCGCGAAATCGAATTTAGCGCGCAAGTGTTCCAGTTGATCCGCGGCGGGCAGGACGCGGGCTTCCGCGTGCGGCCGACACTCGCGGTGCTGCGTCACGCGGCCACGCATGGGCTGCTCGACACGTCGGTCTGCGTGAAGCTCTCGCAGGCATATCGTTTCCTGCGCGAACTCGAACACCGGCTGCAATACCGTAACGATGCGCAGACCCATGCGATGCCGGTCGATCCGGAGGACCGTGCGGCGCTCGCTCATGCGATGGGCTGCGACGACTACGACGCGCTGATGACGAAGCTGGACGCGCATCGCGAATTCGTCGAACAGCAGTTCGATCAGATTTTCGCTGACAAAGTAAACGGCCGCGACGGCTGTGGCGCACCCGAAGACGGCGCCGCGGCATGGGTCTGGAGCAGCGCGCTCGCCGACGACAGCGCCGACGAAGCCCTGCAGTCGCGCCTCGTCGAACTCGGCGTGGCCGAGCCGGGCGAACTGGTCGCGCGGCTGCGCGCGATCTGGCAGTCGTCGCGTTATGCGGGGCTGGCAGAGCGCAGCCGGCAACGTTTCGACATCGTCGCGCAACGGGCGCTCGAAGCCGCCCGCACGTTGGAACCCGCGGAGCGCCGCGGCGATACGGTAGCGCGCTTCTTCGACCTGCTCGAAGCGGTGAGCAGGCGCGGCGCGTACCTGGCGCTGCTGACCGAATATCCTCAAGCGCTGCATCGTGTGCTGTCAGTGCTCGGCGGTTCGCGTTGGGCAGCGGGCTATCTGATCCGCCATCCGCAATTGCTGGACGAATTGCTGGACGATGAAGCGATCAATAGTCCGTTCGACTGGCCCGAGTTCAAGCGCACGCTGCGCCTGCGCCTGGCCGCGGCGGACGGCGTAGAGCAGCAAATGGATCTGCTGCGCCACGCCCACCAGGCCGAGGTGTTTCGCATTTTGCTGATCGATCTGGCCGGCAAGCTGAGCGTCGAGCATGTGAGCGACCGGCTGTCAGAACTGGCTGACGCTGTGCTCGACGTCACGCTTCAGGCCGTCTGGAATCAGTTGCCGAAACGCCATCGCGACGTGCCGCGTTTCGCGGTGATCGCGTACGGCAAGCTGGGCGGCAAGGAACTGGGTTACGCGTCCGACCTCGACCTGATCTTCCTCTACGACGACCCCGACGATGCCGCAGCCGACGTCTACGCCACTTACACCCGCCGCCTGATCACCTGGCTGACGACCGCGACCGGCGCCGGCACCCTGTTCGACGTGGACTTGCGTCTGCGGCCGAACGGCGAGTCGGGCCTGCTCGTCACCGATCTGGACGCGTTCCGCCGTTACCAGTTGCGCGAGGGCGACGCGGCCAATACGGCGTGGGTCTGGGAGCATCAGGCATTGAGCCGCGCGCGTTACTGCGCGGGCGACGCCGAGATCGGCGCGAAGTTCGAGGCCATCCGCGAACAGGTGCTGACTACGCCGCGCGAAGCGGCGCCGCTCATGAAGGAGATCGTCGAGATGCGCGCGCGCGTCGAAGCCGGGCATCCGAACCATACGGCGCTGTTCGACCTGAAGCACGATAGCGGCGGGATGGTGGATATCGAATTCACCGTGCAGTACTGGGTGTTGTTGCACGCGGCGAGCGATCCCGAACTGATCCGCAATACCGGCAACATCGCGTTGCTGCGGGAAGTGTCGCGCTTCGGCCTGATGAGCGAGGCGGAAGCGGAGACGGTCGGCGCGGCGTATCGCACGTACCGCAAATTGCAGCACCAGTTGCGGCTGGATGGGATGGAGAAGGCGCGGGTCGAGCCGGCGCTGGTGGCTAAGGAGCGGGAAGCGGTGCTCGCGCTGTGGAAGCGCGTGTTTGGGTGAGGGTTGATCGGGAGTTCGCGGTTTGTGCGAGCGGGGTTGTGCAGCTTGGTGCCTTGAACGGCGGCGTGAGCGAATTCGTGGCGTTCGCTCTCCGAAACGGCATGAAGGGTGGTGAGGCCAAGCGAGGTGAGGTTCGGCGAAGCAAGACGTCAGGTCGGCTCGCCGAAGATCGTTCGCCGCCGCGGGCATTGTGCTTGCGAGCCGCACGGGTGCTGGTTTTCCCGCGACCAACCGGGCGGCTAGCTTTCCTGCGCGAGACGCAGGTGGCGAGGGCATCCCCAGCAACGAACAACTATGCCGCCAGCATTTCCTTCGCGTGTTTCCGCGTGGTCGGCGTGATCTCCAACCCGCCGAGCATCCGTGCGACTTCTTCGACGCGGCTTGCCTTATCGAGCGAGGTCACGCTGCTGACCGTGCCGCCTTTGCCGTTGCCCGCCTTCGCCACCTGGAAGTGATGGTCGCCGCGCGCGGCGACTTGCGGCAAGTGCGTTACGCACAGGACCTGGCGCTGCCGGCCAAGCTGATGCAGCAGCCGCCCGACCACTTCGGCGACGCCCCCGCCAATGCCCGTGTCCACTTCGTCGAAGATCAGCGTGGGCGTCGGGCTGGCGGCGCTGGCAATGACCGCGAGCGCGAGGCTGATCCGCGCCAGTTCCCCGCCTGAGGCAACCTTCGCGAGCGGCCGCAGCGGCACGCCGGCATGTCCGGCGACGCGGAACTCGACCTGTTCGAGCCCATGCGCGCCGCCTTCGGGCAGCGGCACCAGCGCGACTTCGAAGCTGCCGCCTTTCATCGACAGCTCCTGCATGCCGGTGGTGACCGCCGCGCCGAGCGCCTTGCCGGCCTTGGCGCGCGCCTTCGAGAGTTTCTTCGCTTCGGTCAGGAAAGCTTCCTTGGCCTTGGCTTCGGCGGCGTGCAGGCTGTCGAGGTCGGCGGCCGCGTCGAGGGCCGCGAGTTGCGTGCGACGCGCCTCATGTTCCTCAGGCAACGTCTGAGGCTGCAGACGAAACTTGCGTGCGGCTGAATGCAGCGCGTCGAGGCGTTTTTCGACTTGTGCGAGCCGGTCCGGATCGAGTTCGAGCTTTTGCGCGTAGTGGCTCAGCGAATAAACCGCTTCCTGCAACTGGATTTCGGCGGGCTCCAGCGCGGCCAGCACGTCGTTCAGGGCCGGGTCGATTTCCGCCAGATCGCGCACCTTCGAGACGATCGAGGACAGATGCGTGATCATGGCCTCGTCCGATTCGGACAGTGCGACGAGCGCGCCCTGCACGCCGTCGATCAGATTGGCCGAATGCGACAGCCGCCGGTGCTCGGCGTTGACCTCTTCCCACTCTCCTGGTTGCGGCGCGAGCTTGTCCAGTTCAGCGAGTTGCCAGGCGAGACGCTCGCGTTCGAGTTGCAGTTCACGGTCACGCGTTTGCGCGTGCTCGACCGCCTGAACCTTCTCGCGCCACGTGCGCCATGCCCGCGTGACGTTTGCCGCGGTGTCCGACAGGCCCGCGTGGGTGTCGAACAGTTCGCGTTGCGCGTCAGGGCGCATCAGCAGTTGGTGCGCGTGCTGGCCATGAATATCCACCAGCATTTCGCCGACCTCGCGCAACTGCGCGAGCGTGGCCGCAGTGCCGTTGATAAAGGCGCGCGAGCGGCCGTTGGCATCCACCACGCGCCGCAGCATCACCGTGCCGCCGTGATGGCCGTCCTCGCCAGTCGTGCCGAGCGCCTGCTCGTCGAGCCACTGCTCGACCTGCGCATGGGTCTCGAACTCAGCGGTGAGGTCCGCCCGGCTCTCACCGGTGCGCACGACGTTCGCGTCGGCGCGGGCACCGAGCGCGAGCGCCAGCGCGTCGATCAGGATCGACTTGCCGGCGCCGGTTTCGCCTGAGAAAACAGTAAAGCCGCTGTCGAATTCGAGGTCGAGCGCGGCGACGATGACGAAGTCGCGTATCGAGAGGTGGCGAAGCATGGAGGTCGTCTGGTGAGCTTGATGTTCGGGTTTCGGCAGCGGCGGGGTTCGCGTTCCAGTGTGCTTGCCGCTCAAGGCTTGGGATCTTCTTCGTACGACGGGTATTCGTTCCAGTGCAGTTTCTTGCGCAGCGTGGTGAAGAAACTGTAGCCGACCGGATGCAGCATCGGCACCGTATGACGCGAGCGGCGCACTTCGATCGTGTCGCCCAGTTCGAGCGAGGTGAACGACTGCATGTCGAAATTGACGTTCACTTCACGCCCCGAGACGATCTGAATGCTCACCTTCGAGTCGTCCGGCAGCACGATTGGCCGGTTCGAAAGCGCGTGCGGCGCGATCGGCACCAGCACGATGCCCTGCAATTGCGGATGCAGAATCGGCCCCTGCGACGACAGCGCGTAGGCGGTCGAGCCGGTGGGCGTGGCTACGATCAGACCGTCCGAGCGCTGGTTGTACATGAAGCGGCCGTCCACCGAGACATGCAGTTCCGCCATGCCCGAAAAGCCGCTGCGGTTGACCACCACATCGTTGAAGGCCAATGCGTGATAGATCGGATTGCCGCCGCGCATGATGCGCGCTTCGAGCAGCACGCGTTCCTCGCGCTCGAAATTGCCGGACAGCATTTGCGGCACGATCTCGCGCATGTCGGAGATCGGAATGTCTGTAATGAAGCCGAGCCGCCCATGGTTGATGCCGATCAGCGGCGTGCGGTACGGCGCTAGCTGGCGGCCGATGCCGAGCATGGTGCCGTCGCCGCCCAGCACGACCGCAACGTCGGCGCGCGCGCCGATCTCGGCGGGGCGCAGCGCCGGGTAGTCGGTGACGCCGATCTCGGCGGCGGTGTCGGCTTCGAACACGACCTCGAAGCCGCGCTTCGCGATGCACGAGGCGAGCTCGGTCAACGGCTCGGCGATGCCCGGCGTATTGTTGCGCCCGACGAGCGCGACGGTCTTGAACTGGCTGGTCACTTGCATGCCGGCATTACACCATAGGTAGGGCCTGAAAAGAACCGCAGACAGACCCGGTAGCGGGCCGGCGCGCGCGGGCCGTCAGCGCATCTCGCGATTATCGTTAGAATGGTGAAGCCTTGATGACATGTGCGCCGGTTAAAGTGCGGTGGGGTGCCGGCAGCCGGGCCGCCCAGAAGGTGGCTCGCAAGGTGGTCCGCACAGCGCCGGGCGGAACGCCGGCTTACGGGCCGAACCGGAGGCAGCGCGCCGCCCTGGCAAACGGCGGCGCGTTCGTCAGGGATGGGTGCCCCTAGCGCTCGCGGTAGTTGTGCCATTGAGCTAAAATTTTCCCTCATGCTAGATCCTCGCGCACAAACCCTCCTCAAAACGCTGATCGAGCGCTACATCGCCGAAGGTCAGCCGGTCGGCTCGCGCACGTTGTCGCGCTATTCGGGCCTGGAACTGAGTCCCGCAACGATCCGCAACGTGATGTCCGACCTCGAGGACCTCGGGCTCGTGATCAGTCCGCATACTTCCGCGGGCCGCATTCCCACACCACGCGGTTACCGGCTTTTCGTGGACACCATGCTCACAGTGGAGTCCGCCGCGGACGAAGAAGCCGTGACGCGTACCGTCAAGACTACGCTGCAGGCAGGCGAACCGCAGAAAATCGTTGCGGCGGCGGCCAGTGTGCTGTCCAACCTGTCGCAGTTCGCCGGTGTGGTGCTCACGCCGCGGCGCAGCCACGTGTTCAAGCAGATCGAGTTCATGCGTTTGTCGGACAAGCGCATTCTGCTGATCATCGTCACGCCGGAAGGCGACGTGCAGAACCGCATCATGGCGACCCAGCGCGACTTCTCGCCTTCGCAACTGGTCGAAGCCTCCAACTACATCAACGCGCACTTCGCGGGCCTTTCGTTCGACGACGTGCGGCGCCGCCTGCGCGAAGAAATCGACGAACTGCGCGGCGACATGACCACGCTGATGCACGCCGCCGTCACGGCCAGCACGGATGAATCCGACACGGGCGAGACCGTGCTGATTTCCGGCGAGCGCAATCTGCTCGAAGTGGCCGACCTTTCGTCGGACATGGCGCGCTTGCGCAAACTGTTCGATGTGTTCGATCAAAAGACCAGTCTCCTTCAGTTGCTCGACGTGTCGAGTCACGCGGCGGGCGTGCAGATTTTCATCGGCGGCGAGTCGAATCTCGTACCGATCGAGGAAATGAGCGTGGTCACCGCGCCATATGAGGTGAACGGCAAGATCGTCGGCACGCTCGGTGTGATCGGGCCGACCCGCATGGCCTACAACCGCGTGATCCCGATTGTGGATATCACCGCGCGCCTGCTTTCGCTGACCCTCAGTCAGCAATAGGCGGCTTCGACTCCGGCCGCAACGGCACTTGCTCCTGCTGCAAATAATGCGTGACGGCGCGCGGCTTGCCAATTGGCCGAATGGCCAGGGGTGTCCGGCGGACCGGTGCGAGAACCGCGCCGCTATAATGAATCCCACCTCAACCGACTCTCCGCCAACACCGGTACTTTGCTGCCTATGCGCTTCGACCTCGAGCGGCCCTCACAGAACGCTACGTCACACCGTGTCGCCGTGCTGCTGATCAATCTCGGCACACCCGACGCGCCGACGCCGCGCGCGGTCCGCCGCTATCTCGCGCAGTTTCTATCCGATCCGCGCGTGGTCGAAATTCCGGCGCTTCTCTGGCAGATCATCCTGCGGTTGCTGATTTTGCCGTTTCGGGGCGTCGCTTCCGCCAAGAAGTACGCTGCGGTGTGGATGCCGGAGGGCTCACCGCTGCGCGTCCACACGGAGAAGCAGGTGGAAGGCCTGCGCCATCTGTTGCAATTGAACGACTACACGGTGCTGGTCGATTACGCGATGCGCTACGGCACGCCGGGCATTCCGGCCATGCTGAACCAGCTCAAGCTGGCGGGCGCCGAGCGCGTGCTGCTAATGCCCATGTATCCGCAGTACTCGTCGTCGACGACCGCCACCGCGTTCGACGACGCCTTTTCGGCGCTCAAGCGCATGCGCAATCAGCCGGAAATCCGCACGGTGCGTCAGTACGCCGACCATCGGGCCTACATTGCGGCGCTTGCGGCGCAGGTGCATCACTATTGGCACCAGCATGGCAGGCCGGATTTTGCCGCGGGCGACAAGCTGGTGTTGAGTTTCCACGGCGTGCCCAAGCGCACGCTGGATCTCGGCGACCCGTACCACGAGCAATGCCAGCAAACCGGCGCGTTGCTGATGCAGGCGCTCGAACTGACGCAGGTGGAATGCCGCATCACGTTCCAGTCGCGCTTTGGCAAGGCCGAATGGCTGCAGCCGTACACGGCGCCCACGTTGAAGGAACTGGGCGCGGCGGGCGTACGGCGCGCCGACGTGTTCTGTCCGGGCTTTACGGCCGACTGCCTTGAAACCATCGAGGAAATCGGCATGGAAGTGCGCGACGAATTCCTCCGTGCGGGCGGCAAGGATTTCCATCGGATTCCCTGCCTGAATGCCTCGCAGGCGTGGATTGCCGCGCTGGGCGAAATCGTTGCGCAGAACCTGCAGGGCTGGCCGGTGCAGGCGTTGCCGGTGCCGCATACGACAGGAGCTTGAACTGGCTCATGAACTACAGTATTGCAACTGACGCGGGCGCAAAGCTGCGCATCGACAAATGGCTCTGGGCGGCGCGCTTCTTCAAGACGCGCTCCCTCGCGGCGGACGCCGTCGAAAAAGGGCACGTGCGGATTGGCGGTGCCAGCGTCAAGCCGGCTAAAGACGTGCGGGTCGGCGACCTGGTCGAGATCGAGATCGAGATCGAGCGGATTATGTGGCAGGTGGAGGTGCTGGGCGTGTGCGACGTGCGCGGCCCGGCGAGCGTCGCGCAAACGCTTTATGCGGAAACCGAAGAGAGCAAGGTAAAGCGGCAGGTCGAACAGGAGCGGCGCAAGACATATCGCGAACCGGCGGCCGCATTGCACGGCCGGCCGACCAAGCGCGACAGGCGCACTATCGACAAACTTTCAGGTGGGGGTTGAACAGCTGTTCCATAGTCGCGTGCACACCGCCATATTCGGTAGTGTGGTCGTTGACAGCCCCGGACATGCAGATGGTCGTGGTGCCCGCAATCAGAACCAATGCGACCACCGAGATTGCAAAGGTCAGTTTCACGGTACTCCCCTCGGGAAGGTTCAGGATAAAGACGGGCGAATCGGGTGGGAATTGCAATATATCGGAAAGGTTTACGTCAGATTAGGGTTAACGCCTCTTTTCCGATGCTTAGGTGGAGCATAGGCCACTTGTCAGCAGCACTCAATCTCAATCTGATTGCGCAGCAATAATGGTTGTAACCGGGCATTTCCGTGGCCCATCCGCGGTGCGAAAAGATCCGGGACAACCGCTTGAAATGGTTGCTCCCGGCCTCATCTGCCGTTTTGATTCACGGTGACTCGCGAAGTTGTCTGTCGCGATTTTGCAACGCACAAACCGCGCCAGGTTTGATGTGCTGCCGGCCACCGTTGGCTTTTACCTCGCTTTCACCTATTTAACGACTTTCAGCGACATGGAAAACACGCAAGAGAACCCGACGAGCCAGAATCCCACGCCCGCCGACGAAACCGCGCGCCAGGCCGCCGAGGCCGCAGCACCTCAGCAGGAAGCGGCGGCCAACGCCGCAACCGACTCGCCAGTCAACGCAGAGCAGGCTGCCTTGGCCGAAGCCGAAGCGAAGATCGCCGAGTTGCAGGAGAGCTTCCTGCGCGCCAAGGCTGAGACCGAAAACGTCCGCCGCCGCGCTCAGGAAGATGTCGCCAAGGCGCACAAGTTTGCAATCGAGAGCTTCGCCGAGCATCTGCTGCCGGTGATCGACAGTCTCGAGGCAGCTGTCGCCCACTCGTCCGACGATCTGCAGAAGGTGCGCGAAGGCGTCGAGCTCACGCTGCGTCAGCTCACCGGCGCGCTGGAAAAGGGCCGCGTCGTCGCCCTGAATCCGGTTGGCGAGAAGTTCGATCCGCACCGTCATCAGGCCATTTCCATGGTGCCGGCCGAGCAGGAGCCGAACACCGTGGTAGCCGTGCTGCAAAAGGGCTTCGTGATCGCCGACCGCGTGTTGCGTCCGGCACTCGTGACCGTCGCCGCACCGAAGTAAGCGCAGAAGGTAAGCCGCTTCGTCCAGCAGGCAACGCGCCGTGGCACACCTTCCCATCGACGCCACCGCGCTCGGCCTCAACGGCTTCACAGCAGTGTTGACGGGCATCGCGAACCGGGCTTGTGCTTCATCATGCACGGCGTGCCCACATGGTCGGCTTCTTCTGCCGCGGCAAGCGACTCGGCTGGCAACGCCTCGAGCAGTTCGAAGCTGCGGCCGTGGTCACCGCCGCACGGGAGAAGATTCGGGCCGACACGCGGGCAAAATGGCCGACGCCACGAGCGGCGCTCGGACTGTTGAAACGAATTCGGGCAAAAGTTCGCCCGATTGAAAAAAATTAAAGACCGCATCGCAAAAGAGGTCTTGAAAACGATGCGGACGCACTTATGTTGAGTGCAGGTAGGAATTGAGAGCGGATCGCCGTACCGCCGGCAGGGCAAACAAGGCGCTTCCCGCAGCGATCAAAGTTAGGAGAATAGGAAAAATGGGCAAAATCATCGGTATCGACCTGGGCACGACCAACTCGTGCGTGGCGATCATGGAAGGCAATTCGGTCAAGGTGATCGAGAACTCGGAAGGCGCGCGTACCACGCCGTCGATCATCGCTTACATGGAAGACGGCGAGATTCTCGTCGGCGCACCTGCGAAGCGTCAGTCGGTCACGAATCCGAAGAACACGCTGTACGCGGTCAAGCGCCTGATCGGCCGCCGCTTCGAAGAAAAAGAAGTTCAGAAAGACATCGCGCTGATGCCGTACAAGATCATGAAAGCCGATAACGGCGACGCATGGATCGAAGTGCGCGATCAGAAGCTCGCGCCGCCGCAAATCTCGGCGGAAACGCTGCGCAAGATGAAGAAGACCGCTGAAGACTATCTCGGCGAGCCGGTCACCGAAGCCGTGATCACGGTTCCCGCGTACTTCAACGACAGCCAGCGCCAGGCCACCAAAGATGCAGGTCGCATCGCCGGTCTGGAAGTGAAGCGGATCATTAACGAACCGACGGCAGCCGCTCTGGCATTCGGTCTGGACAAGGCCGAAAAGGGTGACCGCAAGATCGCGGTGTATGACCTGGGTGGCGGTACGTTCGACGTGTCGATCATCGAAATCGCCGACGTCGACGGTGAAATGCAGTTCGAAGTGCTCTCCACGAACGGCGATACGTTCCTGGGCGGTGAAGACTTCGACCAGCGCATCATCGATTACATCATTGCCGAGTTCAAGAAGGAACAAGGCGTCGATCTGTCGAAAGACGTGCTCGCGCTGCAGCGCCTGAAGGAATCGGCTGAAAAGGCGAAGATCGAACTGTCGTCGAGCCAGCAAACCGAAATCAACCTGCCGTACATCACGGCCGACGCGTCGGGTCCGAAGCACTTGAACCTGAAAATCACGCGCGCCAAGCTGGAAGCGCTGGTTGAAGAGCTGATCGAACGCACGATCGAACCGTGCCGCATGGCGATCAAGGACGCGGGCGTGAAGGTCGGCGAAATCGACGACGTGATTCTGGTCGGCGGTATGACGCGCATGCCGAAGGTGCAGGAAAAGGTCAAGGAGTTCTTCGGCAAGGATCCGCGCCGTGACGTGAACCCGGACGAAGCCGTGGCCGTTGGCGCCGCGATTCAAGGTCAGGTTCTGTCGGGCGACCGTAAAGACGTTCTGCTGCTCGACGTGACCCCGCTGTCGCTCGGTATCGAAACGCTCGGCGGTGTGATGACGAAGATGATCAACAAGAACACCACGATCCCGACCAAGCACGCACAGGTCTACTCGACGGCTGACGACAATCAGGGCGCCGTGACGATCAAGGTGTTCCAGGGCGAACGCGAAATGGCAGCGGGCAACAAGCTGCTGGGCGAGTTCAACCTGGAAGGCATTCCGCCGGCACCGCGCGGCACGCCGCAAATCGAAGTGAGCTTCGACATCGACGCGAACGGCATTCTGCACGTCGGCGCGAAAGACAAAGCGACCGGCAAGGAAAACCGCATCACGATCAAGGCGAACTCGGGTCTGTCCGAAGCCGAAATCGAGAAGATGGTGAAGGACGCCGAAGCGAACGCGGAAGAAGATCACAAGCTGCGTGAGCTGGCCGATGCCCGCAATCAGGGCGACGCGCTGGTCCACAGCACGAAGAAGGCGCTGACCGAATACGGCGACAAGCTGGAAGCTTCCGAGAAGGAAAAGATCGAAGCCGCGCTGAAGGACCTCGAAGAAACGCTGAAGAGCGGTTCGGCGGACAAGGCTGCGATCGAAGCCAAGATCGAAGTGGTGGCCACCGCCTCGCAGAAGATGGGCGAGAAGATGTATGCCGACATGCAGGCTGCGCAAGGTGCCGAAGCTGCGGCAGCTGGCGCGGCGGGCGCGGGTGCAACGGCGGGTGGCGCGAGCCAGCAGCAGGACGACGTGGTCGACGCCGAGTTCAAGGAAGTCAAGAAAGACTAAAGCCAGGTCGCGTTTCGACCGTAAAGCCGCACACAACCCCGTGTGCGGCCCGGCTGCACCAGAGGCTGCGCCCGTGTTGTCGGACACAGCAAACGTGCAAGAGCGGTTATCTCGCCTGGCGAGCCTTTTAGGCTCTCCGGGCACATTTGTTTTATGGAGGGCGTTGTTTTAAGCCGCATTCAGGCGGCATGAAACAGCGGCCGGACGAGTCGTGAGACTCCAGCATTCAAGAGGAGCCACCGGGCGCATTGCGCGAGTGGCGTTGAACCGATATGGCGAAACGGGATTACTACGAGGTTCTGGGCGTCGCAAAGAACGCGAGCGACGACGAAATCAAGAAGGCTTATCGCAAGCTGGCGATGAAGCACCACCCCGACCGCAATCCGGGCAACAAGGATGCGGAAGGGCATTTCAAAGAGGTGAAGGAAGCCTATGAAATGCTCTCGGACTCGCAAAAGCGTGCCGCGTACGATCAGTACGGCCACGCGGGCGTCGATCCGAACATGGGCGGGGCCGGGGCGCAAGGCTTCGGCGGCTTTGCCGACGCATTCGGCGATATTTTCGGCGACATCTTCGGCCAGGCGGCCGGTGGCGCCGCACGCGGCGGCGGCCGCGCCGGTCCGCAGGTGTACCGCGGCGCCGACTTGCGCTACAGCATGGAAATCACGCTGGAACAGGCCGCGCACGGCTACGACACGCAGATTCGCGTGCCGAGCTGGGTGTCGTGCGAAATCTGTCACGGCTCGGGCGCCAAGCCCGGCACGAAGCCGGAAACCTGCCCCACCTGTAGCGGTTCGGGTTCGGTGCGGATGTCGCAAGGTTTTTTCAGCATTCAGCAAACCTGCCCGAAGTGCCACGGCACCGGCACCTATATTCCTGAACCGTGCGGCCACTGCCACGGCGCGGGCAAGGTGAAGGAAACCAAGACGCTGGAAGTGAAGATCCCGGCAGGTATCGACGACGGCATGCGGATCCGCTCCGCCGGCAACGGCGAGCCGGGTATCAACGGCGGCCCGTCGGGCGATCTGTACGTCGAGATTCACATCAAGCAGCACTCGGTGTTCGAGCGCGACGGCGACGATCTGCATTGCCAGATGCCGATCCCGTTCACCACCGCGGCACTCGGCGGCGAAATCGAAGTGCCGACTCTCGCGGGCCGCGCCAGCTTCACCGTGCCGGAAGGCACGCAGTCGGGCAAGACGTTCCGTCTGCGTGGCAAGGGCATCAAGGGGCTGCGCTCAAGCATTGCCGGCGATCTGTATGTGCACGTGCAAGTCGAAACGCCGGTCAAACTCACCGAGCCGCAACGCGATCTGCTCAAGCAGTTCGAAAAGGCGCTGGTTGAAGGCGGCTCGCGGCATAGCCCGCAGAGCAAGAGCTGGTTCGACCGGGTGAAGAGCTTCTTCGATTAATGGCGGTTTGAAGTTGGCGGTAGGTATGACGGCAGATGAGCGCGGCGCGGTGTTCGCGTTGCTCGACGATTGCGACGCGACGGCGGCGCGCCGTTCGAGTCGTCTGTACACGGGTTTTGTGCAGGAACGGGTGTGTGCGGACGCCGCGCAGCTCGAAGCCGTGTGCGAAACCGTGGGAGCGCAGACGCAGCGTGGTTTGCATGCCGTCGTGCTCGCCGACTATGAGTTCGGCCGGCATCTTCTCGACGGAGATTTGAGCCGGTCTTTGAAAACGCAGCGTGGCGATGCCACGCTGCGTTTTTTATTGTTCGAACGTTGCGAGAAGCTCAGTCGTGAAGAGGTCGACGCGTGGCTCATGGCGCGCGACGAAGGCGCGGCAGAGCCATCGGTGGCGGGCACGGCCAACGTGCGCGCGAGCGTCGACCCCGCGCAGTTCAACGCGGCGATCGATGTGATTCACTCGGCTCTGCGCGCCGGCGATTCCTATCAGGTCAACTACACGTACCGGCTCGGCTTCGATGTATTCGGCTCGCCCACCGCGCTGTATCGGCGGTTGAGGGCGCGTCAGCCGGTGCCGTATGGGGCGCTGATCGCGTTGCCGGACGGACAGTGGGTGCTGTCGTGTTCACCGGAACTCTTCGTCGAGAAGCAGGGCGCGACGTTGCGTGCGCGGCCGATGAAAGGCACCGCGCCGCGCTCGGACGACCCGGCGGTGGACCGGCGTGCTGCCGAATTCCTCGGCAACGATCCGAAGAACCGCGCCGAAAACGTGATGATCGTCGACCTGTTGCGCAATGATCTGTCGCGGGTGGCGCAAACGGGTTCGGTCAAGGTGCCGGCGCTGTTCTCGGTCGAGCCGTATGCGTCGGTGTGGCAAATGACCTCGACAGTGGAGGCGGCGCTTAAGCCCGCCACGTCGTTCGCCCAGACGTTGCGCGCGCTGTTCCCTTGCGGCTCGATTACCGGCGCGCCGAAGCATCGCACGATGCAGTTGATCGATGAGCTCGAGAGCACGCCGCGCGGACTCTATACCGGCGCGATTGGCTGGCTGGACGCGCCTTCATCGTCTGCCGACACCGCGGACGCGACCACGCGCGACGCAAACCGGACCGACTGCGGCGACTTCTGCTTATCCGTCGCGATCCGCACGCTGACGTTGAGCCCGTCGACGCAAACCGGTCATCTGGAAGGCAAGATGGGCGTTGGCGCGGGCATCGTGCTCGACAGCGTCGCCGCCGACGAATATGCGGAGTGCCAATTGAAGGCCAGCTTTCTGACCGGCGCCGAGCCGGGTTTCGAGCTATTCGAAACGATGTATGCGACGCGCGAAGAGGGCGTACGGAATCTGTCCCGCCATCTCGCGCGGTTGTCATCGAGCGCCGCGGCGCTCGGTTTCAAGTTCGACGACACAAATGCCATCAGCTCAGAGATCGCTACGAAGTGCGCGTCGTTGCCCGCGCACACGCCGCATCGCATGCGTCTTGCACTGAGCAAAAACGGCACGATTCAGATCACGGCCGCGGTGTTGACGCCGCTAGCCGAACCGACCGTCGGCGTGCTGCTTGGACCCGATCACGCATTCCCGGCAACCGACGCCGCCGACCCGCTGCTGCGCCATAAAACCACGCGCCGCGCCGAATACGATCGCGGCTGGCGCGAAGCCGAAGCAAAGGGCGCATTCGACACGCTGTTCTTCAACGCGCAGGGCGAGTTGACCGAAGGCGGCCGCTCGAATGTGTTTGTGAAACTGGCTGGACGCTGGTGGACGCCGCCGCTCGCGTCGGGCGTTCTGCCAGGCGTGATGCGCGGCGTTTTGCTTGAGGAAGCGTCGGACCTACAGGCGGCCGAACGTGTGCTGACCCGGACCGATCTGCAAAACGCCGAAGCGCTAATGGTGTGCAATGCACTGCGAGGCGCAGTACCGGCGCGGATCGTGGGCTGATAGAGGCGGGAGCGCGAGCCGCTGACGGCAGCAAACAACGCTGCGCGGGGCTGCCGCCCGCGCCTCAACCGTGAAATGCATGCAACAGTCGAATCATCCAGCCGCTCAAACGCGCATGCAACCCCGATTCGCGCACGTCATACGGCACGGCGGCGTGATCGCGGATTCCCGCTACATCGATCAGGCAGCATGGGCTCATGGTGGTCTCTCCTCGGCTCGCGGCCAGGCCGCATAAACAGGAAGACGAAGATAGACAACCGGCTTTGCATGCAATATCGGATCGATCTCAAAACGGGCACGAAGCAGCCCGTTTTGCCGCAAACTTGATCGACTTGAAACTCAGAACGTATGCTCCGGCCCAGGAAACGAACCATCCTTCACCGCCGCCACATACGCTTCCACAGCAGCGAGAATACTCGGCTGTCCATGCATGAAATCCTTCACGAAGCGCGGTCGTTTGCCGGGGAAAATGCCCAGCATGTCGTGCAGCACCAGCACCTGACCCGAGCAATCCAGCCCCGCGCCGATGCCGATCGTCGGAATACGCAACTGCTTCGTGACGTCGCTGGCGAGCAGCGTCGGAATCGCTTCCATCACGATCAATTGCGCGCCTGCCTGCTGCACGGCGAGCGAGTCGCGCATCAACTGCGTCGCGCCTGCTTCGGTCTTGCCCTGCACCTTGAAGCCGCCGAACGCATGCACGGATTGCGGCGTCAGACCGACGTGCGCGCATACGGGAATCGAACGCTCGACCAGGAAGCGCACCGTGTCCGCGAGCCATTCGCCACCCTCGAGCTTCACCATCTGCGCGCCGGCCCGCATCAACTCCACCGAGCTTCTGAACGCGTCTTCCGGCGTGCCGTAGGTGCCGAACGGCAAGTCGGCCACGATCAGCGCCGCGGGCCGCGCGCGCGCCACGCTAGCCGTGTGATACGCGATGTCGGCGAGCGACACGGGCAGGGTGGTTGTCTGGCCTTGCAGCACATTGCCGAGCGAATCGCCGATCAACAACACGTCGACGCCCGCGCGGTCCAGCAGCGCCGCGAAGCTCGCGTCGTAGCAGGTGAGCATGGCGATTTTTTCGCCGGCATCGCGCATTGCCTGCAGTTTCGGCACGGTGATGGCGTTCCGGCTCGCTTCCTGCAAATAGGTCATGGGGTCAATCCGTTGAGAAGAGAGGTGGCCGCGCCGCTTACAGCGACGTGCCTTTGACAAAGAATTCCTTGCGGCCGCGCATGGTTTCGATGCGTTCGGCGAGTAGCGCAAGGTCCGCGTCCGAGTCGAGCGGATTCAGATGTTCGGCATTGACCGTCAGCACGGGCGTGCGGTCGTAGTGATAGAAAAACTCGTTGTACGCGTCGCACAGAGCGTGCAGATAGGCGTCGGAAATCTGCAGTTCCATCGGCACCGCGCGCTTCTGGATCCGCGCGAACAACACTTCCGGGCTCGCCTGAAGATAGACCACGAAGTCCGGCGCGGGCGCATCGACGTCGATGCGCGCGGCGAGCGCGCGATACAACTGCCACTCGTCTTCCTGCAGCGTCAGACGCGCAAAGATGTCGTTCTTCTGCGTCATGAAATCGGCGACCAGCGGTGTGCCCGATGCGTGTGCCGCGCTCACGTCCTGAGCCTGCTGCGCGCGCTGCAACGCGAAGTGCAATTGCGTAGGCAACGCGTAGCGCGCAGTGTCGCGATAAAAGCGTTCGAGGAAAGGATTGTCCTGCGGCCGTTCGAACAGTTCCTGCATCGACCAGCGCTGCGCGAGGCGCCGTGCGAGCGAGGTCTTGCCGACGCCGATCGGCCCTTCGATCGCGAGATAGCCGAACGGAGGCCGCAGTTGCGGCGCCGTGACGGTAAGCGGCGTTGAATTCATTCGCAACGGCCCTTAGGAGTGGTGCTTTCACCTGCGGCCAATGCATTTAGCATGGGGCACTGGCAAGGCCCCTTCACTTTCTCGATGCGCTGATCGCTCACGCCGCTGAGCAACGCTTCGGCGCGCCCGTGTTGCGGGATCACGAGTGAGGGATCGATCTCGACGAGCGGCACCAGCGCGAATGCGCGTTCGATCAAACGGGGATGCGGCACGATCAGATCGGCTTCGTCGATCGATTGATCGCCGAACAGCAGGATGTCCAGATCGAGCGTGCGCGGTGCATTGCGAAACGGCCGCTCGCGGCCGAACTGATGCTCGATTTTGTGGCAGAGCGCAAGCAGATGCCGCACGGGGAGCGTCGTATCGATCTTCACGACGCAGTTGAAATAGTCGTCGCCGCCCGCATCGATCGGGGCGGTGCGATACAGGCTCGACTTGGCGAGCACGGAGATGGTGTGCTGTTGTGCGAGGCACACCACCGCGTCTTTCAGGGTCTGGCGCGCGTCCCCGAGATTCGCGCCGAGGCCGAGATAAGCAACCGTCATGGCATAACTTCCTGCAACTATCGTTCGACGGCAACAGCCAACGCTATGTCAGTCTTCGCGCGGGCCGTCATGGCCTGCGTCTTCGGCTGTGCGTTCGGCTGGCGTGCCGCCCTCCAATCCGTCCCCCGGCTTGCGGTTTCTACCGCCGCTGCTGCGCCGCCGTCGTTTTCTGGGGCTTCGGTCTTTCCCACCTTGCGTGAGCAATGCCTCACGCGCGGCGATGTCTCCTTCTATGAACTCCGTCCACCACGCACCGACCGACTCATCGAGTTCGCCCGATTCGCAGCGCAACAGGAGGAAATCATACCCCGCTCTAAATCTTTGGTGTTCCAGCAGCTTCAGCGCACTTCTGCCGGAGCGTTTTTCGAGGCGCAACTGCAGGCCCCAGATCTCGCGCATATCCGACGAGAAGCGTTTGTGGATCGCGAGTTTCTCCGTTTGCATGTCGAGGACTTCGTCCATCGCGCGATGCAATGCGGGCACCGGATATTCGCCGTTCGCTTCAAATTTTTGCCAGCGCTGCTGCACGTCGTGCCACAACAGCGTAGCGAACAGGAAGCCCGGCGACACTGGCTTGCCGGCGCGCACGCGGGCATCCGTATTGTTCAGCGCGAGCGTGATGAATTTTTCGCCGATGGGCTGCTCGAGCACCACGTCGAGCAATGGCAGCAGGCCATGATGCAGGCCTTCCTGGCGCAGACGTTTCAAACACGCGAGCGCATGGCCCGACAGCATCAGCTTGAGCATTTCGTCGAACAGACGCGCGGCGGGCACGTTGTTGACCAGATCGGCCATGTTGGCGATCGGCTCGCGCGTGCTGTCCTCGATCTCGAAGTCGAGCTTCGCCGCGAAACGCACCACACGCAGCATGCGCACCGGATCTTCGCGATATCGCGTGGCCGGGTCGCCGATCATGCGCAACAGACGCGCGCGCATGTCGGCCATGCCGTTGTGATAGTCCAGCACGGTTTGCGTGGCAGGATCGTAGTACATCGCGTTGATCGTGAAGTCGCGGCGCGTGGCGTCTTCGTGCTGCTCGCCCCACACGTTGTCGCGCAGCACGCGGCCGCTCGCGTCCACCGCGTGGGTGCGGCGGTCGAGTTCGTCGCGCTTCAGGCGGCGGGCCGGAGGCGCGTCGGCCGCGGGCGGATCGACCAGCGCGCGGAACGTCGAGGTCTCGATGATTTCCTGGCCGAACTGCACGTGCACGATCTGAAACCGCCGGCCGATGATGCGTGCGCGGCGGAACAGCTTCTGCACCTGTTCGGGCGTGGCATCCGTAGCGACGTCGAAGTCTTTCGGCTTGATGCCGAGCAGCAGATCGCGCACCGCGCCGCCGACGATGAACGCGCGGTGCCCCGCCTGTTGCAGACCTTCGGTGACGCGAATCGCGTTTCTCGAGATCAGCGCCTGGTCGATGCCGTGCACGTCGTGCGGAATGATGACCGGCACGTCCGGATCGCGCACGGTCTTGACGGGCGCGCTGGAACGGGCGGGTTTGCGGCGCGCTTTGCTCGCGCCTGACGGAGTGCGCGCGGGTGCGCTGCGGGTTTCGTCTGTTTCGGCTTCGGCGGGCAGATTGTCGTCAGCGGGCGCCGAGTCCTGGCCGAATAGCTTGCGGATAAGTTTTTTGATCACGAGGGTTGAAAGAGTTCGAGGATGCGCCAGCCTTTGGCCTGCGCATGGGCGCGCAATGTGTCGTCCGGATTGGTCGCGATCGGGTCCGTGACTTTTTCGAGCAGCGGAATGTCGTTGTGCGAATCGCTATAGAAATAGCTGCGCTCGAAGTCGCTCCACGTCTTGCCGAGCGAGGCTAGCCACGCTTCGGTGCGCACGATCTTGCCTTCCTTGTAGCTCGGCGTGCCGGTGGGGCGGCCGGTGTACGGCGAATGCGGCTCGCCGTCGACGGTTTCCGCTTCGCAGGCGATCAGCGCGTCGACGCCGAACGCCTGAGCGATCGGGCGGGTGATGAATTCGTTGGTGGCGGTGACCACGCAGCACAGGTCGCCGGCTTCGCGGTGCTGCTTCACCAGTTCCAGCGCGACGGGAAAAATGGCCGGCTTGATGACTTCGTGCATGTACTGAGCGTGAAAGTCGGCGAGTTGCGCGCGCGTGTACTTCGAAAGCGGGGTGAGCATCGCGATCAGATAGGCGTGAATGTCGAGCTTGCCGGCCTTGTAGTCGGCGAAAAAGCGGTCGTTTTCACGGGCGAAATTTTCGGCGTCGACCATGCCGTGTTTCACCATGAAGCGGCCCCATTCGTGGTCGCTGTCGGTGGGGATGAGCGTGTGGTCGAGATCGAAGAGTGCGAGGTTAGCCATGGGGGCCTATTTTACTTGAAGCGGCGGATGACGCGGATGAGGCCGCCGAGGTCGGCCCGCCGCGCCGTTCTTCGGCGTCGGGCGAAGCCAGCATGGTACGCAACAGCGGCAGCGTGACCGCGCGTTTCTGTTCGAGCGAGAAGCGGTCGAGCGCGTCGAGCAGCGCCATCAGACTGGGCATGTCGCGGCGAAAATGCGTGAGCAGGTAGGCCGGCACGTCGTCGGCGAGCATGATGCCGCGCTCGCGCGCAGCGTGTTTCAGCACCGCGGCCTTGCCTTCGTCCGGCAGCGGCGCGAGATGAAACACGAGACCCCAGCCGAGGCGCGTGCGCAAATCCTCGCGCACCGTCATGCCGATGGGCGGCGCGTTGCCCGCCGCGACCAGCGCGCTGGTGGGATGCGCGCGCACCTCGTTGAACAGGTTGAAGACGGCGATCTGCTGCGCGGCCGACAAGGCGTCGCAATCGTCGATCGCATAGAGCGCGACGCGCGGGTCGAAGCTGAACGCGGCGAGACTGCTCTGCGGGCCGGCGAAACGCGCATGCCCCGGCGATGCTTCGTGCACGAGCGCCTGCAACAGGTGCGTGCGGCCGCTGCCGGACTCGCCCCACAGGTAGAAGGTGCGATCGGCGACCGGCCCGGCGGCGAGCGCGTTCTCGAGCTCGCGCAGGCGTGTGACCAGCTCGGCGTTGGCGCCGGCGAAGAAATTGTCGAATGTCGATGGCGGCGGGGTGCCGAGATCGAGCGTCAGTTGACGAAGCACAGTAGGTGAATGCCGAAAATGAGGCTTGGGCCGCAAACGGCCGTATCACGGGCCGAAATAGTCAAGGAGCAGTCAGTTGTTATAGAGCGTGCTCGTCAGATAGCTTTGCCGCAACTCGCGCGCGGCGACCGACAGAATCGCGCTGACCGGCAAGGCCAGCAATACACCGAAAAAGCCGAACAGCTGCCCGAACGCGAGCAAAGCGAAAATCACCGCGAGCGGGTGCAGGCCGATCCGTTCGCCCACCAGCCGCGGCGTGAGATAAAAGCTCTCCAGGATCTGGCCGACACCGTAAATCACCGCGACTGCGCCGAAGCCATACCAGTCGCCGAATTGCAGCAGCGCCGCGAGCAGCGCCAGCGCGAGGCCGGTGGCGAAACCGATGTACGGGATGAACACCGCCAGTCCCGTAAAAATACCGACCGGCAAGGCGATCTCGAAGCGCGCGATAGTCAGCGCCACCGCGTAAAACACCGCCAATACGCCCATCACGAGCAACTGACCGCGCAGGTATTGCGACAGCATCTGGTCCATGTCACGCGCGAGCTGCAGCGTCTTGTCGAGCCAGCGACGCGGCACGACAACCTGCGCACGCGCGAGCATGCGGTTCCAGTCGTACAGCAGATAGAACAGCACGAGCGGCACCAGCACGACGTTGCCGACCACGGTCACCATCACGTTGCCGCTCGTGCGGATATAGGTCCACGCGTAAACCGCAACGGTTTGCGCGCTGCCTTCCAGTTGCCCCATGACGAGATCGCGAATGCTGGCGAAATCGAGCGAATCGGCGAGTCCGAGCATGGCCAGCTTGGGTTGCAGCCAGGCGTTCACGTGTGCAAAGAATACAGGCACCTGTTGCTTGAGTTGCGGCGCCTCTTTCTGGATGACAGCCAGAACCAGCAGCACGAGCAGCGTCATGACGAGCGTGAACAGCAGCATCATCAGCAAGGCGGCCAGGCCGCGCGGCACGCGCCGGCGCACCATCCACGCCACGCCCGGCTGCAGAATGTACGCGAGAATCGCGCCGAGCAGAAACGGTGTGAGGACCGGACTCAGCAGCCACAGCAGAATGCCGACGCCCAGCGCGATAGCCACCCAGATGAAGGCGCGGCGCTGAACAGGCGTCAGTATCGAAGAGTTCTCTTGCAAGGTGGTTTTCCAGGTGTCGCCGCGACCGGATCATTAAGGATGATGCAAATTCCAGCCGGTCGGCCCGCATCGGGTAAAATCGCATTTTACCGACCTTCGAGCTCTTCCCCATGAATCAACCGAAATCCGCCCCGAATTCAACTGATTCGGCCCAAGGTCTGTCGTATCGCGACGCCGGCGTGGACATCGACGCGGGCGACGCCCTTGTCGACGCGATCAAGCCCTTTGCCAAAAAGACGATGCGCGACGGCGTGCTGGGTGGCATCGGCGGGTTCGGCGCGCTGTTCGAAGTGCCCAAGAAGTACAAGGAACCGGTGCTGGTGTCCGGCACCGATGGCGTCGGCACCAAGCTGCGTCTCGCGTTTCAACTGAACAAACACGACACCGTCGGCCAGGATCTGGTGGCGATGAGCGTGAACGACATTCTCGTGCAAGGCGCCGAGCCGCTGTTCTTCCTCGACTATTTCGCCTGCGGCAAGCTGGATGTCGGCACGGCGGCAACGGTCGTGAAAGGCATCGCGCATGGCTGCGAACTGTCGGGCTGCGCGCTGATCGGCGGCGAGACCGCGGAAATGCCGGGTATGTACCCCGACGGCGAGTACGATCTGGCCGGTTTCGCGGTCGGCGCGGTCGAGAAGAGCAAGATTATCGACGGCAGCACCATCGCCCCGGGCGACGTCGTGCTCGGTCTGGCTTCGAGCGGCATCCATTCGAACGGTTTTTCGCTGGTGCGCAAGATCATCGAGCGCGCGCAGCCCGATCTGAACGCGGATTTCGACGGCCGCTCGCTCGCCGATGCGCTGATGGCGCCCACGCATATTTATGTGAAGCCGCTGCTGGCGCTGATGCAGCAGATCGCCGTCAAGGGCATGGCGCATATCACCGGCGGTGGCTTGGTCGAGAATATTCCGCGCGTGTTGCGTGAAGGCCTGACGGCCGAACTGGATCATCGTGGCTGGCCGTTGCCGCCGCTGTTCTCGTGGCTGCAAAAGCACGGCGGCGTGGCGGATGCGGAAATGCATCGCGTGTTCAACTGCGGTATCGGTATGGCGGTGGTCGTGTCGGCTGCTGATGCCGATGCGGCAATCGGTCTGCTGGCGGCTGCCGGCGAGCAAGTCTGGAAGATCGGCGTGATTCGCGAAAGCGCGGCCGGTGAAGCTCAAACTGTAGTGGTCTAAAGTAAAAAGCTTTTTGGACCCGCGTGGTGTAAGAATCGTCTTCACTTCGCGGGTTCAAAACTCCACAGCAATCTCAAAGCAACGCTTCAATCGCTTCAAGCACCCGCGCCGTCGCGTGCGGATCGCAGCAATCCACCACCACCCGCTCTGGCATGCTTCGCAGCCATGTGAGCTGTCGCTTGCACAACTGCCGCGTCGCAAAGACGCCCTTGTCGCGCATGGTCGAATAATCGACCGCGCCATCCAGATACTCCCAGACTTGCCGGTAGCCCACACAGCGCATGGACGCCATCTCTGGCAATAAGTCGCCGCGTTCGCGCAACTTCACCACTTCATCGACAAAGCCACCACCCAGCATCGCATCGAAGCGTTTCTCGATACGCGCATGGAGCACGCTGCGTTCGGACGGCTCCAGCGCAATCGGCACGAAGCGCCACGCGGCCGCGGAGTTGTCATGCCTGGTGGGCGCAGCCAGCAATGCGGACATGGTCTGTCCGGTGAGCATGAAGACTTCAAGCGCCCGCTGAATCCGCTGCGAATCGTTTGGCGCCAACCGCGCAGCCGTTACGGGGTCGATCGCGGCAAGCCGCGCATGCAGGGCCGGCCAGCCTTCGCGCGCGGCGTCGGCGTCGAGCGTGGCGCGCACATCCGCGTCGGCGGCGGGCAGATCGTTGAGCCCTTGCGTGAGCGCCTTGTAGTACAGCATGGTCCCGCCGACCAGCAACGGCAGCCGTCCGCGCGCGTGGATCTCGGCGGTCAGCCGTAAGGTGTCGGCGCGGAATTGCGCGGCGGAATAGGCGTCGGTGGGATCGACGATATCGATCAGATGATGCGGCGCCACCGCGCGTTCTTCAGCGGTCGGCTTGGCCGTGCCGATATCCATCTCGCGATAGACCAGCGCTGAATCGACGCTGATGATTTCCACCGGACGCCGCGCGGCGAGCGCCAGCGCGGCAGCGGTTTTGCCGGATGCGGTCGGGCCGAGCAGGCACGGCACGACCGTGGGCATGCGCGACGTCATGTGCGTGGTCATGGGCAAGCGGGTGCGCGTCGAAGCAGCGTCACGTCATTGCCCGCGCATGAACAGCCGATCCAGATCGGACAGGGTCAACTGATACCACGTGGGACGCCCGTGATTGCATTGATCGGCGCGCTCGGTGGCTTCCATCTGACGCAGCAGCGCGTTCATTTCATCGAGCGTCAGACGACGATTCGCGCGCACCGCGTGATGGCAGGCGAGCGTGCCGAGCATCTCGTGCTGACGTTCGGTCAACACGCGCGAGCCGCCGAACGCATGCAGATCGGAGAGAACCGCGCGCGCCAGCGCCTGCAGATCGGCGTCTTTCAGCAGCGCCGGCACGGCGCGGATCGCGAGCGTGGTGGGCGACAATACGGCAAGGTCGAAGCCGAGCGCGTCGAGCGTGTCGCGCTCTTCTTCCACGGTGCCGATTTCGATCGGGTCCGCCTGCATGGATTGCGGGATCAGCAGCGGTTGCACGGCAATCGTGCGATCGGCCAGCGCGTTCTTGAACTGCTCGTACAGAATGCGCTCGTGGGCGGCGTGCATGTCGACGATCACCAGACCGTGCGCGTTCTGCGCCAGCACGTAGATGCCATGGATCTGGCCGAGCGCGAAGCCGAGCGGTTGATCGTCGGCGGCGTGGAAAGCGGGCGCCGGGTAGGGTGCGGACACGTTATACGGCGAGGGCGATTCTGCCGCCGAGTCGCGCGCTTCGAACAGCGTGGCGCCTTCTGCCGTACCGGCGTTGGTGTCTTTGCGGCCGAACAGCGCGTCGTAGAACGCGAGCGGTTGTGCGACCGGCAGCGTGCCCTGCGTCATGCGAGCCTGGCGCATCCACGTGTTGCCTGGCTGGCCTGGTTGCGACGAGCCGAAGCCGCCGCCCGATGTGCCACCGAAGCCGCCACCGAGGCCGCCTGCGCCGTTGCCCGCACCGAAAGCGCCGCCGCCGATGCCCGCGCCACCCAACGGCGTTGCGCCAAACGAAGCCGGTCCGCCAAGGGACGGCTCCAGATGCGCCGCATGCCCGCCCGCCGTCGTTTCCGGCGATGCGCCCGCATGCCGCGCCAGCGCGCGCTGCACGGCGTGAAATACGAACTGGTGAATCGAGCGCGAATCGCGGAACCGCACTTCGATCTTCGACGGATGCACGTTCACATCGACCGCTTCAGGCGGCAGATCGAGGAACAGGACATAGGACGGATAGCGCTCGCCGTGCAAGACATCTTCATAAGCGGCACGCACGGCGTGCGTAAGCAGCTTGTCGCGCACAAAGCGGCCGTTGACGAAAAAATATTGCTGATCGGCCCGCCCGCGGCTCGCGGTCGGCAGACCCGCGCAACCGTAGACGGCCAGCGGTCCGGCGGATTCGTCGAGCGGCAGATGGGCCGTCGCGAACGTCTCGCCGAGAATCTTCGCGACCCGCACGGGCGGCTCGCTGGCGTTCCAATGTTCGACTGCCTTGCCGTTATGCAGCACCGAAATCGCGACATCCGGCCGCGCCAGCGCCGCGCGGCGGATCTGTTCGAGACAATGGCCGAGTTCGGTCTGCTCGCTCTTCAAAAACTTGCGGCGTGCCGGCGTGTTGAAATACAACTCGCGGACTTCGATCGTGGTGCCCTGAGTGCCCGCCGCCGGGCTCAGCACGCCGGTTTCCGCATCCACACGCACCGCGTGCGCCGCGTCGGCCGTGCGGCTCGTGATGGTCATCTGCGCGACCGAGGCAATCGAGGCCAGCGCCTCGCCGCGGAACCCCAGCGTAGCGACGGCTTCCAGCTCGGCAAGCGAGCGGATTTTGCTGGTCGCATGACGCATCAGCGCGAGCACGAGTTCGTTCTCGGGGATGCCGCAGCCGTCGTCCGTAATCGAGATGCGTTTGACGCCGCCTTCGTCGAGCAGGATGCGCAGCGACCGCGCGCCCGCATCGAGTGCATTTTCCAGCAGTTCCTTGACGACCGAGGCCGGCCGCTCGACCACCTCGCCGGCGGCGATCTGGCTGATCAACTGATCGGGAAGGGGCTGGATCGCGCGTAACGGGCGTGGGGCGGGCGCGGCGGCGGAAACCGCGGCCGCGGCGTCGAAGCCGGCAGGCGTTTCGGAGAATTCGGACATGGCGAAATTATAGCGATTCGGCGCGGCGAGCCCGTAGCGCGCGCAAGCACACCCACGCGCGGGAGATTTTTAATTGTGGCCGGGCACTTTCTGTATCATGACGCGGTCAATTTCCGGCGGCGAGTGAGCGCTTGCCGCCATCGCCAACAGGCCTGTTCACACGGCTGTTCTTGCCATCGTCATATTCGCTTCGTAAAGGATTCTCTTTGGACACGTTGCTACATTTCGTCAATCTTGTCTTGCATATCGACAAGTTCCTGGGAGACTTCATTCATGTGTACGGCGCATGGGTCTACGCGGTGCTGTTTCTGATCGTGTTCTGCGAAACCGGGCTCGTGATCCTGCCGTTTCTGCCGGGCGATTCGCTGCTGTTCATCGGCGGCGCTTTTTGCGCGACTGGCGAAATGAACATTGGGTTGCTGATCGTGCTGCTGCTCGTTGCGGCCATCGCCGGCAATACCGTCAACTATATGATCGGGCGGGCCATCGGGCCACGGGTATTCAATTCGCACATTCCTTTTCTCGAACGCTTCCTCGATCGCAGCGCGCTGCAGAAGACGCACAACTTCTACGAGAAGCATGGCGGCAAAACCATCGTGCTGGCGCGTTTCATTCCGGTGGTGCGGACCTTCGCGCCGTTCGTTGCGGGCGCATCGGAAATGACGGCGAGCCGGTTCCAGTTGTTCAACTTTGCCGGCGCTTTTTTCTGGGTGTTGCTGCTGACTTTGCTCGGCTACTTCTTCGGCAACATTCCGTTTATCCGTCAGTATCTGAATGTGATCGTGCTGGTGGGTATCGGCGCCGCGATCGTGCCCGTCGTGCTCGGAGCGTTGTGGAAGATGATGCGCAAGAACACGTCGAACGCGAACAACCGCTGACGTTCCACAAGCAGAGCCAGCCAGATGAAAAACGGCGTCGCGAATCTCGCGACGCCGTTTTCTTTGGGTACTTCCAGGTCCTATGGATTTAACAATTGACGAGGCGAGACGTCCGCGTCTCACGACGATACTCAGGTCACCGCACGCGGCGCCAGCGGCGTTTCGGGCGTCGGGTAGCCGGCTTCCTTGAACGTCTGGATGATCGCGCGATTGGTGTCGAAATAGACCTGCCAATAGTGCTCATTGTTCGTGTAAGGCCGCACGCAAAGCAGGGGGCCTTCCGGCGTGAAGGTCAGTACTTCGATGTCCGGCGCGGGACTCTCGGCCACGTTCGGAATCTGCGTGACGGCCGCCTTCAACCGGTTCATCGCGTCCGTCGGATCGACGCCGTTGGCGATCTTCGCCGTCAGTTCGACGCGCCGTACTGGGAGGATGCTGTAGTTCGAGATGGTGTCGGAAAAGATCTTGTTATTGCCGACGATGGTCGTCACGTTGTCCGGGGTCACGATGGTCGTGCCGAACAAACCCAACTCCGAAACTGTGCCGGTGACGCCGCCTGCGGTGACGAAATCGCCGACCTTGAACGGCCGCAATACCTGCATGAACACGCCCGCGGCGAAGTGCGCAAGCAGGCCGCCCCAGGCAGTGCCGATCGCGAGTCCCAGGCCGGCGAGCAACGCGGCAAACGAAGTCGTCTGTACACCGAACACCTGCAGGATCGCAAGGATCAGCAGCAAATTCAGCAGTGCACCGAGAATCGAGCCGAGATAATGCGCTAGCGTGGGATCGACCCGGCCGTTGCGCGCCAGCACTTTGCGCAGTAGTCCGATGATCATGCCGATGAGCCAGCGGCCGACGATCCAAAGGACGATCGCCCCGACGACCTTGGTGCCGAGGTCGATGCCTCGGGTCATGATGAAGACGCGTACGGTTTCGAGATCCAAGATGTTCCTCGCTGGGTGAGTTGCCTTTGACTGATTGGACAGCGGTGGTGCAATACAGCGGCAAATGCCCGGCGGCGGGCGCAAATGGTAACTCGGGTGGCACTCGGTCTTCGGAAGTTATAGGCGACGGCGCGGGCATGCGCAAGGACCGTTCCCGTTGCTCATGCGCCATGTCTGGCGGGAAAAGCAGGCGGTTCGGCGGAGGCTTTCGGTGCGATGGCTTGCCGTGGCTTACATTGGCAGATTCGATTTCGAATACGGCGAAGTGTGGATGACGAGCGTTTTGTCGGCGCTGACTTTTGCCCGGCGTGAGGCACGGCGCCGGGTGAGAGCGGCGATGATCGCGAGCAGGTAGGCGCCGCCGCGCTCGAAGAATGCAGTCGATGTGCTGAACTGCCCGTAGCGGCTCTGCGAGTCGGCGAACACTAAAAAAGTCAGCGCGGCATCGAGCAGGAATGCGACCGATGCCAGCGCGGCGAATATATGCGAGCCATTGAGCGACGCGCCGGGGACGAAGCGATTGCACAGGTGACAGGCCGCCAGCACGAAGGCAAGCAGAGCCAGGTTCGAGAACAGGTCGAACAGAAAATTAGTCATATCGATGAAATGAAAGCGCAGGGGGCTGCGGCGTTGCCAAAGCTTCTGCTCACGCAGAGTCGCAGCGTATTTCGCCGGACCGGCCGCGATCATTGCACGTCTTTACGTCTCAATAAATGTCCAGTTCGGAGTCCGTTGTTTCCTGTTTGTACCAATAGTGTTGGCGCGGGAAAACGCGGTTGTGCTGTGGAAATGGCGTCAAGCGCCGTGGGAAATTTCCGCAACGTGAACGGAATTTATATGTAGCTGTGATATAAATTTCGCGCGCGTTTTTGCGTGACTTTCTGGGTTTGCGCGCGAGAAAGGAAGAAATGCAGGAGAGGTCGGCGTGAATGCCACTTTTGCCGGTGATCAGTTGCCTCCAAGACGTTCGCGAAGGGCTGTCCAGAGTCGATCAGCGACGCTCAGTACACACGCTCTGAGCGCTTAGCGTACGGAAAAGTCCAAAACCTGAGGGCACCTCCTCTCGCGCTCGAACCGTCATTTTATGAGCCCGGGAATCTGTAAAGCTGGTTTGTCCGCAGGGAAAGTTGCGTGACGAGAGTATTGACAAGTTCCCGCGATACCGCGAGCGCGGCGTCGACGTTCCCGCGCGTGAACCGATCCCGCATACGGTCTGCCTCGACCCGGTCGGTCTTTGCAACCCGCGCGTAGTCTTTCTCAAACTGCAATTGCTTTTCGGCAATCGCCAATGCCAACGCGTCGTATCGGTCACGCACGATTGGAGCAAGGTGCGGGAAGTCCTGCATCGCGAGCAACTGGACCTTGCGGAATTGCCAGAATGCGCTGCTGTCGTCTGAATCGCGGGTGACGCCCCGATAGGATTCCGGGATCGCCGCGCCCTGATAGAACGGAAGATAGATTCCGAGCGCAGTCATGCCGAGGTCGAGGTACTCTACGTTGGCGATTCCTTCCGGCAGTCCTTTGCGCGTCTGCAGCACATGCGACTGATAGGTGCGATAGACTGAAATCGGTCTCGCCGTAGCTGCTGGATTTCCGCTTGTGTAAGGATCGCTCGGCGTCCCGGCGAAGTAGTCTTGCAGCGCTCGCTGCACATCCGTCACCGACACCGGGTGGTCCGGTCGTTGGAACGTCGGAAATCCGTTTCCCGTGGCCGACTGATCCGCGGCATTCGGAGTAAACCGCTTCTGGAGCTGCGCGACCCGCGGGTAGTTGTACCTGACGTCGATCTCATTGTCACGTCCGAATGCACGACGAAAGCTGAACGGCCCGTCTGTATCGCGATCGTACAGGCCATGCGTTTGTGCAAAACCGACCGGATTCGGGGACGAAAGAATGTTGTGGTCGTCAGGATCGAATTCGCCAAGTCGCGACTGGTTAGCCGACACAAAGTAGCTGTCGTCCGGGATTCTCATAGCAAGCCATTGATGGCCGCCCGCGTTTTCCAGATACCACGCTTCGTTGCTGTCGACGAACGCGACACCAAAGCCCTCCGCCGATCCGTGTGATTCAACAAGCGCCCCAAGCAGTTCGACTCCTTCGCGCGCCGACTTCGCCTGCGAAAGAATAATGGTGGGAATCACTTCTTCGACGATGCCTGTTTCCTTTACGTAGGGATCGACGGACAGAGTCCGTGCGTTACTTACGATGGTTTCAGTAGCCGATACGCCGACGCCGGCATCGTTAAACCCCGACTCGTCGTAGGCGCTACCACTTCCTCTTGGAGAACCTGTGTAGCCCATGAGATGCGAGGGCATCTCATATGAAAACCGGTTCTTCATGACGCTGCGCAGTATGTAGCCGTCGCGCCTAGGGGGATGATAGAGGAAGTTGACGGCAGTTATTCCCGGACCGTCATCATTGCGGGCCACCAGGATTGAGCCGTCCACCGTGGCTTTCTTGCCGACGATAATCGTGGTGCAGGCGAGAGATAGTTGAGCAGACGCTACGAAAGCGAAGATCGCCGCAAATATTCGTTTCATGTTCATATCCTGAATGTGAGGAAACCCTTGAGCGAGCGGCCCCGGCGGCGACCATTGGACAGAGCTCCAAAGGACGTGACGAGCACATCGACCGCCACGGCGACGCACACGCGCGGATGCTGAGAAACCCTGTCGAGTGGGATCGCACGTGGAAGTGGCGCTGGCCGCCCCATCCCGCGAAACCGGGAGGACGACATGGCCACGACGTGGTCGGGTCGTGGCCTGTTCCGGCAAAGGCGACTAGAAGCGGGTGATCATGCCGACGCCGATACCAACCTGGCTGCGCGAGGACGACGGCGTGCTGTTTTGGCCATCACCGATCGATGCGGTGGCGTTGACGATGCTGGTGCTTGTGGCGCTCGGCAGGAGCGTCTGGCCCCCGGCGCGTTGATATGCCTCTGCGGCATACAGGCCTGTCCGCTTGGACAGGCTGTAGTACTGCACGAGATTGAACTGCGAATAGCTTGCAGGACTGGAGATGCGGTTCGCCTTCGTCGCACGCGTGTAGCTATAGCCTGCGGCCAGGTCCAGTGCCGTAAGTGGCCTCCAGTGCAGCACCGCGCCACCTGTATTGAAGATCGCAGTGTCACGGAATGCGGAACCTGTGCCGGGAACATACTGCACGTTGGAGTATGAGACAGTAATGTCCCATTGCGGATTGATGTTATATCCCGCCGTCACCGCAAAGCGCTGCTGTGCTCTTGCCGTCTGGTAGCCGGTATTGATCGCCGAGACAGCAGGTTGGGAGCCGTTATTCGACAGGGTCGAGTTGGAACCCCACGGACCACCGTTCGTTGTCGCGTTATTGACCCGCATGAACCCTGTAGCGATGCCGATTGGTCCATTGGTGTACTGGGCCGCCACGCTCCATGTCGAGCCGCTGTACAGCGAACCCGGAGTACCACTCAGCGCATAGGAGCCGCCCAGCGTCAGGCCATCGAAGACCGGCGACGTATACTTGAGTTCGTTGCTGACACGATAGCTCGTATCGAGCGAGTCGATATCACCGGGGTGGGCGCCGTATGCGCCGGTCAGCCATTTGGTCGGACTGTAGGGTGACAGAAGCTGATAATAAGAAGTGTACTGGCGCCCCGCTGTGAACGTGCCGTAGCTTTTATTCTCCACGCCAACAAATGCCTGGCGATTGAACGCCAATCCCGACACAGACTGGGCGCCGGTCGTGCTGCTGAAGCCTTGTTCCAGTGCGAAAATGGCCCTTGTGCCTCCGCCCAGATCTTCGCTACCTTTCAGCCCGAACCGGCTGCCCGACCACATGCCGCTGTTCATACCAATTGACGACTTGCCGCCAGTTGCGCCCTTTGGCGCCGAGCTGCTCAAGTATCCGAGACCTGCATCAACGATTCCGTACAACGTAACGCTGCTTTGCGCGAAAGCAGGAACGGCTGCCAGCACTGCAGTGCTGGTCAGGGTAATTTTCACGTGTTTTATTCGCTTCATCGTTCGCTTCCTTGTTGGCACTGGGTTTAGCTCGAAGGATCTTTGTGTGTGGCGATCAGGTCTATCTTCTTGTTCGCCGGATAGTTAATGTAAATTAGTAGTACAAAGCTTCATATATGAATGTTTTCGTTTTGATTGCCTTCATAAGTGAATTAGATTTGAGGTGTTGGTACTGGGTATAGAGATGAAAGTCGGCTGTGGCCGCTACTGCGCCAGACAATGGCGCCGTGTACGACGTTTGTCGGATAGGTTTCCATCGCACAGGCCCGCAACTTTAGACTTCTGAAATCGGCCGACGATCGACTGTTCCGAAATATTGGCCAGCCACGTTGCTATTGTGGTTAGCAGTCCAAATAATATTGAAAAATCGGAGTCGACAATTTGGCGCCATTGGCATTATTTTGAGCGACTACAAAAAGTTGACGTATTTCTAGTAGACTCTCTTTTACGTTATCGTTTATGAATGTTGTAGAAAATTCTAAACATTCCAAAAATAGGCTACCTAGGCTCCCGCATCTTTGCGCAGACAACTATTTTCGGCGTTTATGGATCATCCCTGCCCATTTCAGGCAGCTTGAAGCCGATCAATAGCTGCTCCACGTGCGATCTCATGCATGACTGCAGCCCGAGCGGCGAGGAATATTCCTTTTGGGAATGTCTCTCGCGGGCTTCTCTACCGGATGTGTCTCTTCTTCTGGTTGCTTTGCAAACCATTGGCGCCGTACGCCACCGTATATATGACCGGCTCACCGAACCTTCGCTATCGAGCCTCCGCTCGGCACAAGCACAGATCGAAGCATATCGCCGCGAATCTACTCGAGGAAATTCTATTTCTTCGGTCGAGTATTCGACTTTGCTATACATACTGTTTACGCGGACCAAAAATTCAGCCCGGCAATCAACCTATCCCGCCAGTGTTTCTGGCAGTGTGTTTGGGGACGATCCCGATGAGGATGATCGGCGAGGTGCGGCGGATGTTCGATCGCCAGACCAAGTCGGTACGCGAGATAGCGGGTCTCACAAGTCTGTCGCGCAAAACGATTGGTAAATACTGAACCTGGATGTTCAGGGGGAGCCAAGGTATCCGCAGCGCTCCCAGCCTTGATTTCGAGACGGAGCGCGTGATCCAGAACAATTTGCGGGCGATCTGCCAAGGGCGCAGATCGCATTTTTGCGGAGCAAAGAAAAAGGGCTCAGCTTGCGCTGAGCCCTTCATGTCTTTGGTAGGCCGTACGGGATTCGAACCTGTGACCAACGGATTAAAAGTCCGCTGCTCTACCAGCTGAGCTAACGACCCAAAAGAGAAGCGAAATTATAGCGATAGCCTCGGCGCGCTGTCAACCCATCGCGGCCATCCGAGCGATCGGCACTTCAGATAGTGAAAAGCCCGGGCATTCCTGCCCGGGCTTTTCAGCGAGAGGCGCGCGTGGCTATGACGTCGGTCACTGCGCGTTACTGCCAACTACTTGAGCAATACCACAACTACTTGATCTGCGATAGCTTGCTCTGCGCCGACTGTGCGACGTCCGAGCCGCCGTATTGCGCGACGATCTGCTCCAGCGTCTTCTTGGCCGCAGCCTTCTGACCTTGCTCGAGCTGATTGTTAGCAATGGCCAGCAGCGCTTCCGGCGCCCGCGGATGCTGCGGATATTTCTGCACCACACCCTGCCAGGTCGCCGTCGAACCCTTGTAGTCGCGCAGTGCATACAGCGCGTTGCCGAGCCAGTACTGCGCGGTCGGCTGGTAAGGGCTGTTAGGGAACTTGGCGATGAAAGTGCGGAACGACGCCGCCGCGTTTTTGAAGTCGCCGTTGCGGAACTGCTGTGAGGCCGCGTTGAACGACTCCGTCTCACCCGGCTGCACCTCGCCCTGGACGCCGTCCACCGTCTGCTGCTGCGGCTCGAATTTCTTCAGGCGCGTGTCCAGATCGGTGTAGTAGTCCTTTTGCTGCTTTTGCACCGTGGCGAGCTGGTTGGCCATGTCCTCGTTCTGTCCACGCAGCGTGGCGACCTGCTGATTCAGCTGGTCGAGACGGTTGGACTGGTCGAGGATGGTGCGCTGCGCGGCCGACAACTGACTCGACAGGCTATCGGTCTTCGAACGCAGGTCGAGAATAGCCTGCCGGGCCTGGTCGTCGTCGAAGATGCCCGCATGCGCGGGCATAGCCGCGAAGGCCGTGCCTGCGACGCAGGCCGCTGCGGCAAACCGCAGCCAGGAGAAACGATGCGTCATTCGGCTCATCACCCGTTACTTACTGTTGGTACACGAGGTCGGCGCGGCGGTTTTGTGCCCACGACGATTCGTCATGACCCGTAGCTTGCGGCTTTTCCTTGCCGAGGCTCACGGCTTCCATTTGCGAGTCCGTCACGCCCATCAGCGACAGCGAACGGCGCACAGCTTCAGCACGCTTCTGGCCGAGTGCCAGGTTGTACTCGCTGGTGCCGCGTTCGTCGGTGTTGCCCTGGATCAGGACGTGGCGTTGCGGATGGCTCTTCAGGTATTGCGCGTGTTGTTGCAGCAGCGATTGGTAGTCGTCCTTGACCGAGTAGCTGTCGAAGTCGAAGTAAATGCTGCGCTTGGCCAGCGGGCTGTTCGGATCGTTCAGCGGGTCGACATTGACCGTCGCAACATCATTCGGGTTCGGCTGTGCCGAAACCGTACCACCCTTGTTAGCGTTTTCGTCGAGCTTGACGCCCGAGTGACATGCGGCCAGCGCACCGACCATCAATACGGCGAAAGCGAAGCGAAGTTTTGACATCATTTGAGTACTCTCCTTGTGTTATTGCATCAACGTTATTGCATAAACGGGCCCCAGGATGGCTCGCGTACGCTGCCACCCTGAACGGACAGGACCTGCCGAGTGCGACCGTCGGTCGATACTGCGGCCAACACGCCACGGCCGTTCACCTGTGTGGCGTAAAGAATGTACTGACCGTTCGCCGCGAAGCTCGGCGATTCGTCATGTGTCGTGTCCGTCAGGCCTGTGGCGGTGTTGCCTTGCAGGTCCTGGATGTACAGCTTGAACCCGCCGCCGACGCGCGAGATATAAGCGAGCTGTTTGCCGTCCGGGCTCACGCGCGGGCTGGTGTTGTAGCTGCCCGTGAACGTGACGCGTTGCGCGGCGCCGGCGCTTTCACCTTGTGCCGACATCTTGTAGATCTGCGGCTGGCCGCCACGGTCGCTGGTGAAATAGATCGACTGGCCGTCGGGAGAGAAGGACGGTTCGGTGTCGATCGAGCTGCCTTGCGTGAGACGGCGCAGGCCGCTGCCGTCCGCATTGACGGCGAAAATCTGCGTGTTGCCGGTGCGTGAGAGCGCTACGGCCAGCGTGCGTCCGTCCGGCGACCACGCCGGCGCGCTATTGTTGCCCTTCTGGTCCGAAACGACCACGCGGCGGCCCGTAGGCAGGTCGTGGATGTAGACGATCGGCTTCTTTTTTTCGAACGAAACGTAAGCGACCTTGGTGCCGTCAGGCGACCATGCCGGCGAGATGATCGGCTCCGGGCTCGACAGCGCGATGTGCGCGTCCTGGCCGTCCGAATCGGAGATCTGCAGTTGATAACGGCCGCCCGTCTTGATGACGTACGACAGGCGCGTGGCGAACACGCCGCGGCCGCCCATCAGCTTCGCGTAGATGTAGTCCGCGACTTTGTGCGCGCTCATGCGCAGGCCGCTTTCCGGGCTCACCAGCACGAGGCCGCCGAGGCTTTCGCCCTTGACGGTGTCGTACAGCTTGAAGCGCACTTCGTACTGGCCGTTCGGCAAGCGGTTCACGCTGCCCGACACGAACGCGTTGGCGCCCTTGGCCTTCCAGCTGCCGAGGTCGACGGAATCCGTTTCGGCAACCGGCGTGGAGCCCGCGTCGATATTCGTGAATTTGCCGCTGCGTTGCAGATCCTGACGCACGATCGTGCTGACTTGCTGCGGCGAGTTCGCTTCGTTGGCGAAATTCGCCGTTGCGATCGGAAACTGGGTGGACCCGACGCCTGTCACGAGGACGTTGAGTTGTGCGTGGGCGGCGCCGCCGACGGCGATCAGGCACGACGCTACAAGTGTCCGCAGGCCTAGCTTGGTCATCAAACTCATGCTGTATGGATTCCCCAAAAACGGTTTTACTAACGCTTCAAGACAGCAGACAGACCCGAAAAGAACTAATTCGTTCCCGAGCGCGCCCGGTGGGCAGGGCGCAGAGTCTGCTGTCACCTGACTGTCAAACTACTGTGAATCAACCGGCCGGGCGCAACGTAATCAGGAAGCTGGTCGGTGTCTTGCCATTGATGTCCAGAGGCATCGGATCAGTACGCTGGACGGCGCGCAGTGCTGCATCGTCCCACGCCGCGTTGCCGCTGCCGCGCGAAATCGATGCGCCGAGCAAGGTACCCGTCGGTGAGCAACGTACGGAGACCACCGTCTCGAGACCGCCCGTTTCGCCGCCCCACGAGATATTCGGGCGCACGGCGCGACGCACCTTGTCCGCGTAGCCCGGCGATGCCGCCGTGCCACCCGAGCCGCTGCCCGTGCCGCTCTTGCCAAGCCCGTCGCTGTTCGAACTGGTGCCCCCGGCCGAACCCTGCATCATTTGCGCGACGCGCGCGCGATGTTCGGCATCCGCTTTCTTTGCTTGCGCCGCGGCTTCGGCTTGAGCCTTGGCCTTCGCTGCCTTCTGCGCGTCGGCCTTCTTCTGCGCTTCAGCCTCGGCTTGCTTCTGCTGTTCCTGCTGCTGTTCTTTCAACTGCTGCTGCTTTTGCTGCTCGGCCAATTGCTGTTGCTTCTGCTTGTCCGCCTGCTGTTGCTGCTGCTTCTGTTTGGCTGCCGCAGCTTTCTGCGCAGCGAGTTGCGCCGCCTGCTCGGCAGCAAGTTGCTGCTGACGCTTCGCCTCGGCTTCCTGTTGCGCCTGCAGCTTCTGCTGACGTTGCTGTTCAGCCAGTTGCGCCTCGCGAGCCGCTTGCTGCTGTTGACGCTTCTTTTCCTGCAGCGCGATGTCTGCCTGTTCGTCGCGCACCGGCGGAGGAGGGGCCACAACCGGGGCGGGCGGCGGCGGAACGGGACGCGGAATCGCCGTATCCGGCACCTCGGTCCACAACTCCGCTTCCGCGCCTTCCGGCGTGCTGTTTTGCCACTGAATGCCGTGATACAGGAAGAACCCGAGCAGCGCGTGCATCACCAACGCGAACGCAAAGGCTCGCCCGGTGCCGCGTTCACGCGGTGGCTGGAGCGGGTATTCGGAATTCTTGCGGATCATTGCGATTTGACGAGCAATCCAACGCGCTTGACGCCGCGAGCTTTCAGTTCGGACATCACGTTCATCACGACTTCGTACTTGACGGTCTTGTCGGCGGCGATCACGACGGGCTGATCAGGATGCGATTGCGCGCGATCGGCGATGAAGCCGTTCAGATCCGCTTTCGTCATGTTCTCCTGCTGTTGCGCGCCCGAATCGTCCTTGTACTTGACGCTCATGTTGCCGTCCGCGCGAATGTTCACGATCACGGGCGGCGTTTGCTGTTGCGGCGCGGCGCCGCCGACGGTCGGCAGATTGACGATCGACGGGGCCACGAGCGGCGCGGTCACCATGAAGATCACGAGCAGCACGAGCATCACGTCGATGTAAGGCACGACGTTGATGTCGGCCATCGCGCGGCGCGAGCGGCTGCCGCGCATGCTGGAGGAGCGAGAGCCTGCCATCGTGGACTCCTTACTGTGCCTGGCGCTGCAGGATGTTCGAGAATTCTTCGATGAAAGTCTCGAAGCGGATGGCCAGGCGGTCGATGTCGTGCGCGTAGCGGTTGTAGGCAACCACGGCCGGAATCGCGGCGAACAGGCCGATGGCAGTGGCGGTCAGCGCTTCGGCAATACCCGGCGCGACGTTGGCCAGCGTGGCCTGCTGCACGTTGGCGAGGCCGCGGAACGCATTCATGATCCCCCACACCGTGCCGAACAGACCGATATACGGACTGACCGAGCCGACAGACGCGAGAAACGCGAGATTGGCTTCAAGCACATCCATTTCTCGCTGGAACGCGGCACGCATGGCGCGCCGTGCGCCGTCCAGAATCGCGCCCGAATCGTTCAGACGCTTTTCCTTGCCTTTGAGGAATTCGCGCATGCCGGATTCGAAAATCCGTTCCAGTGCGCCGATCGTGTGACGGTTGTTCGCGGCGCTCTGATACAGGGCCTGCAGGTCGCCGCCCGACCAGAAATCGCGTTCGAAACGCTCAGTTTGCGCGCGCGCCCGGCGGATCGCAAACCACTTGCGGAAAATGAAAGTCCACGACAACAGCGACAACAAGAGCAGCAGGGCCATGACAGCCTGCGCCAGCAGGCTTGCGTTGAGTACGAGTGAAACGATCGACAGATCTTGTGTAGTGTTCATAAAGGTTCGTTTTAACGTCCCGGAAGGGGGCGTCCGGCTGCAAGGCCGCTCGAAGCTTGCCGTGAGCAAAACGGAAGCATCGGCGATATTGCAAGCCGAACCATGCTTTGTGTTGCTTGATCGTTACGAGTTCACTGACCCCGTAACAACGGGGTTCATTCGTTGTCCGTTGACACGCGGGGCTCGCTCACGCCCGGCCCGCGCCGCAAAGCAGCGAGAACCGGCGGAGGAATCGCGGCCGGCCGCAGAGCAATGCGGTCCACGCAGCCGACCCGGATGGAGCCGGTAGCAAGCAGCGTGCCGTCCCGCCACGCCTCTTGTGCGAAATCGACCGAGGCTCTGCCTAGCCGTTCGATCCGGCTGACCACGTTGACCACGTCGTCGAGCCGGGCCGGCGCCCGATAATCGACCGCAGTGCTGCGGACGATGAAAATCGCGCCCGCTTCGTCCGCGAGCCGATTCTGGTCGACGCCGCACGCGCGCAGCCATTCGGTGCGCGCCCGTTCAAAAAACTTCAGGTAGTTCGCGTAAAACACGATGCCGCCGGCGTCGGTATCTTCGTAGTACACGCGGATTGGCCACGTGTAGCCGATTTCCGCGCCGGGCTGGCTGGTCGACATATTCATGCGGCGCATTTTACCGGAACGCACACCCCTGGGTCTGTTTCAAGATGTGCGCCCCGTCGGGCGGGCTTCAGCCGGGATTTCAACCCGATTTCAGCCGCGATGGACGGACAAGGCGGAGAACGACTGAGCCACCGGCATCAGTTCGATCGTGTTGATGTTGACGTGCGCGGGGCGCGTGGCGATCCAGTAGATCGAGTCGGCGATGTCTTCAGGCGTCAACGGCTGCACGTTTTCGTACATTTTGCCGGCCTTCACGTCGTCGCCGCGAAATCGCACGTTCGAGAACTCGGTGCCGCCGCACAGACCGGGCTCGACGTTCGTCACCCGCAGCGCGGTGCCGGCCACATCGGCGCGCAGATTCAGGCTGAACTGATGCACGAAGGCCTTGGTGGCCCCGTAGACGTTGCCGCCCGCGTAAGGCCAGCTGCCGGCTGCCGAGCCGAGATTGAAAATGTGGCCGCGATTGCGTTCCACCATGCCGGGCAGGAGCGCGTGCGTGACTTGAACGAGCCCTGTGCAGTTGGTCTCGATCATGGTGTTCCACTCGTCGAGACTCGCTTTCTGCGCCGGTTCGATGCCGAGCGCGAGGCCGGCATTGTTGACCAGCACGTCGATGGCGGCGAAGTCGGCCGGCAGCGAGGCCGGCACGGCTTCGACGGCGGAGCGGTCGCGCACGTCGAGCTCGTACGGCAGGAGCGCGTCGCCGAGTTCGTCGGCGAGCTCTTGCAGGCGGTCCTTGCGGCGAGCGGTGGCGACGACGCGATGGCCGCCTTTGACGAAGGCGCGAGCGATGGCGGCGCCGAATCCCGCGGATGCTCCGGTGACGAACACGATCATTGCAGTGGTTCCCAGGCTGGTAAGAGAGAAAGGCCCCAAGCCTACTTCCATTGCGGCGCTGCGGCAAGGATGGACCAAGCGCACGAAAGGCCGTGGCAGGGATGCGCCGCGAGTTTCCGAAGGCTTTTCCTCAGACGTTTGTGCGCCGCATAAGACGGCTCTGTGGGCCGCCCGGCGGGCACCCGCGGGGGCGGCCGGAAGCCGGTTGCCTATTCGATCCGCTTCCAATAAACTAACGCGCTCATCCCTGCGTGACTGGCGATAGAACCGGTTCAAACAACCGGGTTCAAGGTGGAGCAACCCACCGTGAAGCGCAGGGTGCCGTTTTGCCGTTCGCCTGGGCAGCCGTGATCCGCGCGCATTGATCTGCGCTGACGGTGGCTGTCCTGCCTCGCGTGTGCGGCGACTCTCCATCCGCCACGTCAGGGCTGGCCCAGCCGCCAGCAGCGCTGCGTACCCTCTACGCAAGATTCGGCGCACGATCCGGTCAACCTGAACACATTCAACGGAATCCGTATGTTTGACAGAGCCCAAAGCACCATCGCCAACGTCGATCCTGAACTCTGGAAGGTCATCGAGCAGGAAAACCGCCGTCAGGAAGAGCATATCGAACTGATCGCGTCGGAAAACTACACGAGCCCGGCTGTCATGGCTGCGCAAGGCTCGCAACTCACGAACAAGTACGCCGAAGGGTATCCGGGCAAGCGCTATTACGGCGGCTGCGAGTACGTCGACGTCGCCGAGCAGCTGGCGATCGACCGCGTCAAGCAACTGTTCGGCGCCGAAGCCGCGAACGTGCAACCGAACTCCGGCTCGCAGGCCAACCAGGGCGTGTTCTTCGCCATGCTCAAGCCGGGCGACACGATCATGGGCATGAGCCTCGCGCACGGTGGCCACCTCACGCACGGTTCGCCGGTCAACATGTCGGGCAAGTGGTTCAACGTGGTCAGCTACGGCCTGAACGAAGCCGAAGACATCGACTACGACGCTGCGGAGAAGCTCGCTCAGGAACACAAGCCGAAGCTGATCGTGGCGGGCGCCTCCGCGTTCTCGCTGCGTATCGATTTCGAACGCATGTCGAAAATCGCCAAGTCGGTCGGCGCGTACTTCATGGTCGACATGGCGCATTACGCCGGTCTGATCGCCGCGGGCGTCTATCCGAACCCGGTGCCGCACGCCGATTTCGTCACCACCACCACGCACAAGAGCCTGCGTGGCCCGCGCGGCGGCGTGATCCTGATGAAGGCCGAGTTCGAAAAACAGATCAACTCGGCAATCTTCCCGGGCATTCAAGGTGGTCCGCTCATGCACGTGATCGCCGGCAAGGCTGTCGCGTTCAAGGAAGCCCTGTCGCCGGAATTCAAGGCATACCAGCAGCAAGTCGTCGAAAACGCGCGCGTGCTGGCTGAGACGCTCGTCAAGCGCGGTCTGCGTATCGTGTCGGGCCGTACCGAAAGTCACGTGATGCTCGTCGACCTGCGCGCGAAGAAGATCACCGGCAAGGCTGCGGAAGCCGCGCTGGGCGCCGCTCACATCACGGTCAACAAGAACGCGATTCCGAACGATCCGGAAAAGCCGTTCGTGACGAGCGGCGTGCGCCTCGGCTCGCCGGCCATGACCACGCGCGGCTTCGGCGTGAAGGAAGCGGAGCAGGTGGGTAACCTGATCGCCGACGTGCTGGACAACCCGGAAGACGCCGCCACGATCGAACGTGTGCGCGGCCAGGTCGCTGAGCTGACCCAGCGCTTCCCGGTTTACCGCTAAGCCGCCATGCACTGCCCCTTCTGCCGTCACGCCGATACGCAAGTGGTCGACTCGCGCGTATCCGAAGACGGCGCGACGATTCGCCGGCGCCGCCGCTGCCCGGCCTGCGACAAACGTTTCACGACGTATGAGCGGGTCGAGCTGGCGTTGCCGTCGGTCGTCAAGAAGGACGGCAGCCGCACCGAGTTCGACCGCCGCAAGATCGTCGCTAGCATGCAACTGGCGCTGCGCAAGCGCCCAGTGGCAGCTGACGCGATCGACGCCGCGGTTGCCCGCATCGAGTATCTGTTGCTCGGCAGCGGCGAGCGCGAAGTGCGCAGCGAGCGCCTCGGCGAACTCGTGATGAACGAATTGCGTGCGCTCGATACCATTGCCTACGTTCGTTTTGCTTCCGTCTACCGGCGCTTCGAAGACGTCTCCGAATTCGAAGACGTGATTGAAGAATTTCGCCGCGCCTCTTCTCCTGCCAAGCCTTCCCGCAAGCGCTAAACGCAGTCGCATTGCGCGTTGCGTTTGAAGTGCCGTTCTGTTCCGCGTTGTTTCGCGCATCCGTATCTCCCGCTGCCGTTATGGATCGTCGCGTGCATTTTTGCGCGGGATAGCGTCTGAGAGCCACCTGGCCGTTCGGCCGATTGTTGGGCGATTTGCAAATCGCTAGATTGGCTGCATTCTTCCAATCGATCAGGGATGCAGATGAATCGGAATGCAGTCCGTCCGCCGCGATACCGCGGCTTCACGCTTGTCGAAACGCTGGCCGTTATTGCGCTGTTGGCCGTGGTCGCTGTGATGGCCACGCCGTCGTTCGTAGCGTGGCACGTGCGAGACCAGGTCGACGCCCGCGCGAAGACGCTTGCCTCGACGCTAGCTTATGCGCGCAGCGAAGCGTTACGCCGGGGCGCGCGCGTCACCGTGTGCCGGACCGACGCCGCGCGCCATTGTCTCGCCGCAGGGCAGCCGTGCGGCAATGGCGTCGCTGACTGGTCGTGCGGCTGGGCCGTTCTGGCCGACCGTGGCGGCACGCTATCGCTATTGCGTGCACAACCTTTGCTTGCGGCCGTGAGTATCACCGGCACGCAGACGAATCTCACGTTCACGCCGCCGGCCGGGCAATTGATCGGTACGTTTCGCAGTTTCGATATCGCGTCGCGTACGCCGTCGAGGGCGACGCAAGGGGACAAGTGGCGCCGCTGCATTCGCATTGCAGCGGGCGGCCGCGCGCGGATCGTCGAGGGCGCATGCGGAGCAGCGTCATGAGCCGATATTCGCAGAGTCTGTACTTGCGCTGCTGCGATTCCAGGTGTGGCGGCAGCTCATTGATTGAAGTCATGCTGGCTGTCGGCTTAATGGCGGTCACCGCGCTAGGCTTGATCGCCGGTCAGTTATGGACCGCGCGCGAAGCCCGCGCGATGTCCCAGCGCGAACATGCTGCCTGGATAGCCGATTCCGTCGCGGAGGCGATGTGCGCTCCCACTTCGGGCGACTCCGCAATCAGGCAATGGAGCGCGCGGGCAGCGACACTTTTGCCGCATGGCGAAGCCTCGGTGGGTGACATCGGCAGTGTGTCCGCTGCGCGTGTGACCTGGACCGCACTACGCGACTTGCCACGTTCCGACGAGGTGATCGACAAGCCTGCGCCCTGTGGCGGAGCGGATCTGCCCGTGGGCTCTTTATGCGTCTCGTTGGCGTTTGCGAAATGACGCGGCCTTCGAATCCTGCTCGCGGCCACACCCTGGTCGAATTCGTGATTGCCATGGCGCTGGGGCTGCTAGTGACTGCGGGTGCCGTCTCGCTCTATACGACGCAGCGGAGCGCATTCGAACGCGCGAGCGATGCGATGCGGATTCGCGAAGCCGGTCTAACTGCGCTGACGCTGATTGGCCAGCAATTGCAGATGGCGGGCTTCGTACCTGCGGACATCGCACGGTACAACAGTCCGCCGCCGCTGTTCGGATGTTCGGGAGGCCGCCCGACCGGCGCGGACGATAGCCCCGCCTGCGAGACCTTGCCCAGTCACTCGGACGGCGTCGCGGTCCGTTATGTCGGTGACAACGTCTCCACGTGGCCATCGGCCAGCGGGCAAACAACCGACTGCCTCGGACAGGCCGTGTCCGGCAGCAGCGCCGCGCTCGGCGACCAGGGCGTGGCGGTCGTCAACCGGTACTTCGCGAGGGTTAGCGGTTCGACCGGTGAGCCGGAACTCTACTGCGAGGGCAACGGCAAGACTGGATCTGCGCAGCCGCTGGTCGAAGGTATCGAACGCCTGCGGATCAAGTACTGGTTAGCCGGTGGGCTGGCCGCGATCGACGCGTCGGCCGTGACGGCCGATCAATGGGCGAAGATCGTCGCCGTCGATCTTTGCGTGCTTGTACGCGGCGCACCACTGGGGCAACAGCGTTCGCGCTATGTCGATTGCGATGGCGTAAGCGCTCTCGGTGCGGATTCACGACCGCGCCAGGCGTTCTCGCGACGTGTGGCAATACGCAATCACGTGGAGGATTCGCTATGACGAAATCGCGAATGGAAAAGCAGCCGTGCCGCACGGAGGGGAAGGCATGAGACTTCACGGTCAATCGGCGAACCTGACAAGCCTGGCAGGCCTCAATCGAATGAGGTGCAACGTGCGACGTACCGGGCAACACACCGGGCAACACGGCATGGTCCTGCCGATCGTCCTGCTGATTTCAACAATGATGCTGGTCACGTCCGTAGCCTGGTTCGAAACGTCACTGGCGGCAGCGCGTGGCACCACCAATGTTCGCGAGTACTTGCAGGCCTTTCACGCCGCGGATTCGGCGCTGACCTTATGCGCCCGCAGTGTCATCGCGGCTGCAAGTACGCAGTCCGCGGCACCGCTGCCGCTCGCATCCGGCACGCCGGCGCAATGGAAACTCGCATCCGCATTCGAAGCAGGGGCCGTGACGCCCATTGCGCAATGGCCGGGATCGCCGCGCGCGCCGCAATGTCTGATCGAGGCGTGGCGTCTCGCCACTCGTGCCGATGCTAAGGCGTATCTATTGACGTCGCGAGGTTTCGGTCATAGCAGCGAGTCGCAGGTATGGCTGCAAATGGAACTGGTGATCGACGGAGAGAAGATCGAACGTCATTGGCGGCGCGTTGCCGCCAGGCCGTTTTGACGGAGGCGACATGAAGCCGCATGCATCCGGATTCACGCTGCTCGAGCTGATGATCACGCTAGCGATTGCCGCCACGCTGGCCGTCTTTGCCGTGCCTTCGTATCGCAGCCATGTCGCGCGAACTCATCGAATCGACGCGGCGTCCGCGCTCTATCGCGCGGCGCAATTCATCGAAGGAGCGACAAACGACAGCGCACCGACATTGCCCCCGGGCCTCGATCAGGCGCCGCAATTCGGCACGGCTGTCTATCGCCTGCACGTACTGCCCGCGGACGATGCAAACGGTGGCTATGCGATCGAGGCAACGCCGAGTGAATCCGGCCCGATGCACGACGACATGTGCGGCATTTTCACGCTCGATGCGACAGGATTACGCGGTAACAAAAACGCGGCAGCCGGTTCGACCCCCGCTAGCGGCGACTGCTGGAATACGAGCTAGCGAACCGAACCGAACCGAAGCGTAGCGGCACGCAGCGTTTCCCCTCAGTACCCACCATCCGTCGACTCAACCTTGCTGCCCGATGACGCCGCCGAATCCCGCTTCATCTGCTGCCAGATCCGATAGCCTTCCCAAGCGGCAAGACCCAGGCTGCCCCATTTGAGCACGGGTTTAGCGCCGGCTACGACCGTTGTGCGCAGCGGCTTGGCAAGCACGATCGAGGCGATCGAACTGATGAGCGGATACTGTTTGAGCAGGGCGCCGATGCTGCCCGCGTTGATAAAACTCGCCTTCGAGCCTTTACCGACGCGCATGCCGCCGAAGCCCGGCAAAATAAATTTGAGCCAACTGAAGTGCGTGACCGCCTGTCGCAACTCGATGGTCGCCTGAGCAAGTTCCATGCGCTCGACATCGGCGCGCACCAGCAGCAACTCCTTGCGCAGCGCGCGCAAATGCGGCGCGCTCAGATCTTTGGCCTGATGGCGCTTGTTACGGAATGCGGTATCGGAATGGATCTGGCTCATGGCGTGTCGGCGGCAGTGAAGGTGGAGCAGTGGAACGGCGCTGCAAATCGCGCGAATTCGTTAAGCAAGACCCAGAACCAAAGAGACGCAGGACGCGAGTGCCACGCCGTTGCGTCTTCCGGCTCACGGTTTGCGGAACACGTCGCGGTCTTTTTCAAACTCGGCGAGGGTCGCTTCGAACACCATTGGCGCGTTGCGCAAGCCGCTGCGCGCTTTTAGTGCGCAGGCCAATCCGGCAATCGCGTAGACCGCGGTGATGCCGGCCAGCGCCTGCCAGCGGTAGGTGTCCCAGAACGCGATTGCGATCAGCGCAGTCAGCGCGATCAAGGCCATGGTGGCGAGCATCATGGCGGCAAGGCCGAGGAACAGCACGGCGAGCAAACGGTCCTTTTCTTCGGCGAGTTCGATGCCGACCAGTTCCAGCCGCGTTTGCAGAATGGCAAACACGGAACCGATTATGCGGCGCAACGGACTATGTTCTCCGCGCTGCGATTGTGGTTCTATCGTCATGGCTGTGGGCGTTGCGCGTGAAGGCCTAACCGGCGCGCGCGCGCGCCAGAAGAAGCGGACCGGCCAGGCATGCGCCGGTCAACTCGATTCGCTGGTGCGCCGGACGAGACACGCCCGGCGACATTGCCAGTGTTTTACTTGCGGTTGATCAACAGCCCAAGCAGCACACCGGCGCCAGCGGCAATGCCGATGGACGCCCACGGATGCTCGTGCACGTAGTCGTCGGTGGCGCGGGCCGCCTTCTTGCCTTTTTCGACTACTACGACCTGAACGTCGGCCGCCTTTTCCTTGGCTTGCTTCAGGCGCGTCAGCGCCGTTTCACGCAGTTCCGAAGCGCGCTCGCCAGTGGCGCTCGCGGCCTGTTTCAACAGATCTTCAGCGTCCGCGAGGACGGTTTTGATATCCGACATCAATCTCTCCTTGTTGATTTCCGACATTGACAGCTCCCCTTCGTCTCACGCCACGCGTGAATCGTAACCAAAGAAACGGCCGCTGGCGAGCGCAGGGCTCGGTTGGTTCACAACATCGCACGAACCGTTCCCGCTTGAAGCATAGCCACAAACAGCGCCGCTGCCGCACAACGTGCAGACAAGTTTGCTTAAGATGGAGTTGATCTGTCCCGCAAAGTTTCCACTAAATCGGTGAAAATTACAAAAACGCATAAAGTAGTGACGCGATGTTGGTTCGTCATACACCGTCACCCCCGTATGCTTTATCGTTGCGGGGCGCCGCGTGTGAATGCTCGTGCGGCAATGTCCAAACCCATAGGAGATGCACAATGAGTCTACGTCTTGGCGATATCGCGCCGGATTTCGAACAGCAGTCGAGTGTCGGCCCGATCAAATTCCACGAATGGCTGGGCGATAGTTGGGGTGTGTTGTTCTCGCATCCCGCCGACTTCACGCCGGTCTGCACGACCGAACTCGGCTTGACCGCCAAGCTGGCCGATGAATTCGACAAGCGCAATGTGAAGACCATCGCTTTGTCGGTGGACAGCGCCGAGTCGCACAAAGAGTGGATCAAAGACATTAACGAGACTCAAGCCGCCAATGTCGGCTTCCCGATTCTCGCGGACGGCGATCGCAAGGTCGCCGAGCTGTACGACATGATTCATCCGAACGCCAACGAGACGCTCACGGTGCGCTCGTTGTTCGTGATCGACCCGAAGAAGAAGGTGCGCCTGATCATCACCTATCCCGCGAGCACCGGTCGCAACTTCGACGAAGTGCTGCGCGTGATCGATTCGCTGCAACTCACCGACAGCCACTTGGTCGCCACGCCGGGCAACTGGAAGCAGGGCGATGACGTGGTGATCGTCCCGTCGCTCAAGGACGAGGAAGTCATCAAGCAGAAATTCCCGAAAGGCTACAAGGCGCTGCGTCCGTATCTGCGCATGACGCCGCAGCCGAACAAGTAAGCGGCCGATGCGCCGGGCAGCGGACCGTTAGCCACGGTGCTCTCAATCGAATGAAAAAAGCCAGTTCACGAGTGAACTGGCTTTTTTATCGCGCTGCGCAAACCCGCCGCAATCGGAGCAACCCGCGCGATTCGCGCTTCAGAAAATCTTCAGAAAAAAGCCTGAATGCCGGTTTGCGCGCGCCCGAGAATCAACGCGTGGATGTCGTGCGTGCCTTCGTAGGTGTTCACCACTTCCAGGTTCACCAGATGCCGCGCTATGCCGAACTCGTCCGAGATGCCGTTGCCGCCGAGCATGTCGCGCGCGAGCCGCGCAATGTCCAGCGCCTTGCCGCATGAATTGCGCTTCATGATCGAGGTGATCTCGACGGCCGCGGTGCCTTCGTCCTTCATGCGGCCGAGGCGCAGCACGCCTTGCAGGCCGAGCGTGATTTCGGTTTGCATGTCGGCGAGCTTCTTCTGGATCAACTGGTTCGCGGCGAGCGGCCGGCCGAACTGCTTGCGATCCAGCACGTACTGACGCGCGGTGTGCCAGCATGACTCAGCCGCGCCGAGCGCGCCCCATGCGATGCCATAGCGCGCCGAGTTCAGACAGGTGAACGGACCGCGCAAACCGCTAACTTCTGGAAAGCGGTTCTCTTCCGGCACGAACACTTCGTCGAGCACGATCTCGCCGGTGATCGACGCGCGCAGACCCACCTTGCTATGGATGGTGGGCGCCGACAGTCCTTTCCAGCCCTTCTCGAGAATGAAGCCGCGGATCGCGTCCTTGCCATCTTCTTCGAGCTTTGCCCACACGACGAACACGTCGGCGATCGGCGAATTGGTGATCCACATCTTCGAGCCCGACAGCGAATAGCCGCCGTCGACCTTCTTGGCCCGCGTGACCATACTGCCCGGATCGGAGCCGTGATTCGGCTCGGTCAGACCAAAGCAGCCGATCCATTCGCCGGTGGCGAGCTTCGGCAGGTATTTCTGCTTTTGCGCCTCCGAGCCGAATTCGTAGATCGGCACCATGACCAGCGACGACTGCACCGACATCATCGAGCGGTAGCCGGAATCGACGCGCTCCACTTCACGCGCGATCAAGCCGTACGCCACGTAGTTCAGACCGGGGCCGCCGTATTGCTCAGGAATGGTCGGGCCGAGCAGGCCGAGTTCGCCCATCTCGCGAAAGATCTCAATGTCGGTCTTTTCATGACGGAACGCTTCGAGCACGCGCGGCTGCAGCTTGTCCTGCGAGTAAGCCGCGGCGGCGTCGCGCACCATGCGTTCGTCTTCGGTGAGCTGCTGATCCAGCAGCAACGGGTCTTCCCAGTGAAACTGCGCGGCCTCGGCCATGGCTTATCTCCTGATTCCTTGCTTGACGGAACGTGTCTGCGCTTGACTTAAGTTCCGCTATGCGAAACAATGTTTTGCAAACCACGTCCGAGTGTATCACCCCATGACGCCAACATCTACTCTCTCTGAACCGCTCGACGAGCGCAAATTTGTCGTCGCCCTCGCACGCGGGCTGGATTTGCTGCGCGCGTTCAAGCCCGGCGAAACGATGCTTGGCAATCGCGATTTCGTCGAACGCACGGGTTTGCCGAAGGCGACCGTCAACCGTCTTGCCTATACGCTGACTGTGCTCGGTTATCTGCGGCTCGACGAAACGCTGGGGAAATACGCGCTCGACGCGGGTGTGTTGTCGCTCGGTTTCGCGCTGCTTTCGGGTACGGACACGCTCGAACTCGCGCGCCCGCACATGCGCGTATTCGCACGCGACGTAGGCGCGGCAGTTTCGCTGGGTTGCCGCGACGGGCTCGACATGATTTATCTGGAGACGATCCGCAGTGAGACCGCGTTGACGCTTGGGCTGGCGTCCGGCTCGAAACTGTCGATGCTGACGAGTTCGATGGGCCGCGCCTATCTGGCCGTGCAACCGCTCGACGTGCGCGCCGCGTTATTGGCGGAATTGAAAAAAGCGGCGGGCAAAACAGGCGCCGAACTGGTCGCCGACGCCGAGCAAGAGATCGCCGAGTTCGCCGAGCAGCGCTGCTGCTATTCGTTCCGCGCGTGGCATGACGACGTGAACGCGGTCGCCGTGCCATTTCGCGAGGCGCGCGACGGGCGCTGGCTGGTGCTGAGCTGCAGCGGGCCGGCGTCGTCGATGGGAGAGGATGTGTTTCGTGACAACGTCGCGCCGCGGCTGAAAGCGCTTGCGCGGCGTTTAGGCGATACCGGTTGACGCGAGCGGCGCGCGTTTGTCAATGCACCAGGCCAACCCGCTGCTCAAACCGCCCGGTCGTGATAATGCGCATTGAACAACGGCCCTTGCACGAAGCGCACGTCGTACTGCTGCAAAGCCTCGAACTGCGTTTCATCCACCACGCGGTTGAAGATCAGCGGAATCCGCAGCCGGCCCGCATAACCCACTAGCGGTTTAACCGTGGCATCGCGCAAAGCGGTCCCTGCATCCATCTTGAGAAAGTCCAGCCGCGCGGTCTCCGACACCGACAGAATCTGCCCCGCATTGGACAGATTTCCCGCCACCTTGAAGCCGTAGTGCTGGTAGCTCTTGGTCAGATAGCCGAGAAAAGTCTTGTGCGCGACTGCCGCTGCAGGCAGCTCGATCACCACCCGCGACGGGTTCAATCCGAACGACACCAGTACGCTCGAAAAATGCCGCCCGTGGTCGTACTTCACGCTCTTGAGCAGCCGCTCGTGCACGCGCAGAAATAGCAGACCATGCCGCTGGGCGCCAAAAAAATTGATGGCATGCAGCGCACGCGACATGCGGTCGAGCGCGACCAATTCCTGATCGTCGGCGATGCGGTCGAACGGATCGAATACGTCGAACGGCGCCGCGTCGACCTGGTGCGTGACGGCCTGGAAGCCGAGTTCATCGCCGAAACGGTCCACCCCTTCGACTCCGGACGAAAGCGACTGCGCCAACGCATGCACGCTGATATCGAAGATCGGCTCATAGGCACTGGCGAGTTCGAAGCCGTCGAATTGCGCCAGCGCGACGTCGTGATGCAAGCCTTGCCCCATCACCAGATGCTCGCCGAGAAACGGATGATCGGCGGCGCGGGCGATGAGGTTGGGGATGGTCGGCGGAATCATGTAGGCGTATGGATGGCGATAGTGAGGCGCTCGGCGCGCGGCAACGCGACGCGATTGCCGCATCCATTGATGGTAGCAGTCCGTACCGCGCTCACATGAACAAATTGCTCATAACGTTATCCGGCGAACGCTTGTGCCGACGGGCCGTCCGGGGATTTCAGGCGATTTTTCAGGGTTTACGTTAATTTCACTATACGTAATTAGTTTTACTATACGTAAATTACGGCGCGACCGCGAACACGGGATGTCTTGTGCCGTGCATGCAGCCCACCCGCCGGTCACAGGCGCTTCCGGCGGCGCTCAGCCTCATCGCAACCAACGAACAATCCATTCAGTCAGCATCAGGAGACGACCCAATGAGCGCGAAACTGGCCGTGGCCGCCGCCAATGTGATCGAAGTCGAGCACGTGCTCGGTGAAACGCATCACCCGGCATTCCAGTGGCTGCTGCTCGCGCTATGCGGGCTGTGCCTCGTGATCGACGGCTTCGACGCGCAGGCGATGGGCTACGTCGCGCCGAGCGTGATCGGCGAATGGCACGTGTCGAAGGCGGCGCTCGGTCCGGTGTTCAGCGCCAGCCTGTTCGGCATGCTGCTCGGCGCGCTCGGGCTGTCGGTGCTGGCGGACCGCATCGGGCGTCGGCCGGTGCTGATCGGGTCGACGTTTTTCTTCGCGCTGTCGATGCTGGCCACGCCCTTCGTCACCACGATCCCCGCGTTGATCGCGCTGCGCTTCATCACCGGTCTCGGGCTCGGCTGCATCATGCCGAACGCGATGGCGCTGGTGGGCGAATTCTCGACCCCCGCGCATCGCGTCAAGCGCATGATGCTGGTGTCGTGCGGCTTTACGCTGGGTGCGGCGCTCGGCGGCTTTATCAGCGCCGCACTGATTCCGGCTTATGGCTGGCGCGCGGTGTTCTGGGTTGGCGGCGCGGTGCCGCTGCTGCTCGCTTTGGCGATGCTTATTGCGTTGCCGGAGTCGCTGCAATTCCTCGTTCTCAAAGGCCGCAGCGAGCGCGCGTTGCGCTGGCTCGCGAAGTTCAACCCGGCGCTGCCCATCGACGCGAACACGCGGCTCGTCGTGCATGAGAAGGGCAACGGCGGCGCGCCGGTCGCCGAGTTGTTCCGCGCTGGCCGCGGTCCAGTAACCTTGATTTTGTGGGCGATCAGTTTCATGAACCTGATCGATCTGTACTTCCTGTCGAACTGGCTGCCCACCGTGATGCGTGACGCAGGCTATTCGCCGAGCACGGCGGTGATCGTCGGCACGGTGTTGCAGACGGGCGGCGTGGTCGGCACCTTGCTGCTCGGCTGGTTCATCGAACGTTTCGGTTTTGTGCGCGTGCTGTTCGTGTGTTTCGCGGGCGCGGCGCTGGCGGTCGGCACGATCGGCACCGTGGCGCATGCGTTGCCGTGGCTGTTGCTGGTGGTGTTCGCGGGCGGCTTCTGCGTGGTCGGCGGACAGCCGGCGGTCAACGCGCTGGCCGGCCATTTTTATCCGACCACGCTGCGCTCGACGGGCATCGGCTGGAGCCTCGGCATCGGCCGGATCGGCTCGGTGATCGGGCCGCTGATCGGCGGCCAACTGATCGCGCTGAACTGGTCGAACGCCGCGCTGTTTCATGCGGCCGCCCTGCCGGTGCTGTGCTCCGCGCTGCTGGTGATCGCGCTGGCCGCCGCGACGCGCCAACGCGGCCAGCCGTCCGAGCCGCGGACCGCATGAAATGACGAGATCGAGTATCAACGGAGAACCTGACATGGATACCCCAACCCGTACGCCGAACACTGGCAGATCGCGGCTCGAAATCGAGCCCGGTTATCAGTCGGGCTTCGCGAACGAATTCGCCACCGAGGCGTTGCCGGGCGCGTTGCCGGAAGGCCGCAACTCGCCGCAGCGCGCGGCTTATGGTCTATACGCCGAACAACTGTCGGGCACGGCGTTCACCGCGCCGCGCGGCCATAATCGCCGCTCGTGGTTGTACCGGATTCGGCCGGCGGCGGTGCATATGCCGTTCACGCAACTGCCTTCCGAGCGGCTCGTCGCCAACTTCGCCGAGGTGCCGCCGACGCCGCCCAACCAGTTGCGCTGGGACGCGTTGCCGATGCCGGCCGAGCCGACCGACTTCATCGATGGCTGGGTGACGATGGCGGGCAACGGCGCGGCCGAGTCGATGACAGGCTGCGCGATTCACGTGTACGCGGCGAACCGCTCGATGCAGGACCGCTTCTTCTACACCGCCGACGGCGAATTGCTGATCGTGCCGCAGGAAGGACGCCTGCACATCGCCACCGAGTTCGGCAAGCTCGACGTCGAGCCCTTCGAAATCGCGGTGATTCCGCGCGGCGTGCGCTTCGCGGTGAGCCTGCCGGACGGCGTGGCGCGCGGCTACATCTGCGAGAACTTCGGGGCGTTGCTGCGTTTGCCGGATCTGGGTCCGATCGGCTCGAACGGCCTCGCCAATCCGCGTGATTTCCTCACGCCGCACGCGGCCTATGAAGACCGTGAAGGCGACTTCGAACTCGTCGCCAAGATGAACGGCAACCTGTGGCGCGCGGACATCGGCCACTCGCCGCTCGACGTGGTCGCGTGGCACGGCAATTACGCGCCATACAAGTACGATCTGCGCCGCTTCAACACGATCGGCTCGATCAGCTTCGACCATCCGGATCCGTCGATCTTTCTCGTGCTGCAATCGCAAACCGACACGCCGGGCGTCGATAGCATCGACTTCGTGATCTTCCCGCCGCGCTGGCTCGCCGCCGAAGATACGTTCCGCCCGCCCTGGTTCCATCGCAATGTGGCAAGCGAATTCATGGGCCTCGTGCACGGCGTGTACGACGCCAAAGCCGAAGGTTTCGTGCCGGGCGGCGCATCGTTGCATAACTGCATGTCGGGTCATGGCCCCGATGCGGAGACGTTCGAGAAAGCCTCGCACAGCGATACGTCGACGCCGAAGAAAGTCGGCGACACGATGGCCTTCATGTTCGAGACGCGCACGCTGATCAAGCCGACCCGCTTCGCGCTCGAAACGGCGCAATTGCAGGCGCATTACTACGAGTGCTGGCAAGGTCTCACGAAACACTTCAACCCGGAGCAACGATGAACGCATTGAGCGATCTTCAGGCGACGCTCGATCCGTCGCGCAAGAGTTGGGTCGAGTCTGCCAACGATTCGGCCAACGATTTTTCGATTCAGAATCTGCCGTTCGGCGTTTTTAGCGACCACCTGAATGCGACTCGCCGCGTGGGCGTCGCGATCGGCGACAGCATCGTCGATCTGGCCGCGCTTGAAAGCGCGGGTCTGCTGAACGTGCCTTCATCGGCTGCGGGCAACAGCGTGTTCGTGCGCGACGCGTTGAACGATTTCATCGCACTCGGTCGTGACGCATGGCGCGGCGTGCGCATTCAGTTGAGCAAGCTGCTGTCACGCGATAACGCGACATTGCGCGACGACGCCGAACTCCGCAGCCGCGCGCTGATCCGCCAGGCCGATGCGCAATTGCATCTGCCGGTGCAGATTCCGGGCTACACCGATTTCTATTCGTCGAAGGAGCATGCGACGAACGTCGGCTCCATGTTCCGCGATCCGAAGAATGCGCTACTGCCGAACTGGTCGGAGATGCCGATCGGTTACAACGGGCGGGCGTCGTCGGTGGTGGTGAGCGGCACGCCGGTGCGTCGTCCTAATGGGCAGTTGAAGCTGCCGGATCAGGATCGTCCGGTGTTCGGCGCGTGTCGCAAGCTGGATATCGAACTGGAGACGGGCTTCGTGATCGGCGCAGGCAATGCCTTGGGCCAGCCGGTTGCGTGCGCGGATGCGGAAGCGCATATCTTCGGCATGGTGCTGCTGAACGACTGGAGCGCGCGCGATATTCAGCAATGGGAATACGTGCCACTCGGTCCGTTCAATTCCAAGGGTTTCGCCACGACGATCTCGCCGTGGATCGTGACGCTCGACGCGCTCGAACCGTTCCGCGTCGCGCAACCGGCGCAGGAACCGCAGCCGCTCGCGTACCTGCGTCATGAGGGCGAGCATGCGTTCGATATCACGCTGGAAGTGACGCTGCGCCCGCACCGGGCGAAAGAGGCGAGCACGATTTCGCGGACCAACTTCAAGCACATGTACTGGACGATGGCCCAGCAACTAGCGCATCACACGGTATCGGGCTGTAATACGCGCGTGGGCGATCTGATGGGCTCGGGCACGATCAGCGGACCGACGGAAGATTCGTTCGGCAGCCTGCTGGAGTTGACGTGGAACGGCAAGAAGCCGCTGGAGTTGCAGGAAGGCGGCACGCGCAGTTTCATCGAAGACGGAGACGAATTGACGCTCGCCGGATGGTGTCAGGGTGACGGTTATCGTGTGGGTTTTGGCACGTGTGTCGGGGAGATCTTGCCGGCGTTGAAGTGACGCTGTCATAGCGGGCGAGGCGCTCGCAGCGTGCATGACGAAAAACGGGGAAGCCGCGATCGGTGGCTTCGCCGTTTTGTTGTTCGCGCATCATCTTGCGCCGCGCCAGACACTGTTGGTCGAGCTGCGACTGGCGACTGGCGAACCGCCAACTGTGAGCCGCGATCCAACCTCGAGATCCGCACTCGCCGCCTCTCTCAAAGCCGCCGCGAAAAACGCCAAAGCAGCGGAGAGCAGCACGTCGGCGATCGCATCACTGCCGACCCCGCAGTGCCGCACGAAGATCAGCCGATCAACCAGCGACTCGCACCGGCACGCGCCGTCTTTCCCACCAAACCGCCGCCAGAAATGCCAACGCTGCAACGAGCAGCACCGCGACCATCGCGTCATTCCCGACGCCCTTCATCAACGCCCCAGCCACCAGCGGCCCGCCAAAACTCGCCGCGCTCCACGACGCGCCCACCAGCGAACTCGCGGACACCAGTGCGACACCGCGAAAGCGTTCGCCGCAGGCAACCAGCGACAGCGTATAAATCGCGCCGGCTGCCGCGCCGAGCACATACAGCAGCGGCCAGCACAGCCACGGCGAGGCGATCGCCCACGGCAGCAAGGGCAGCAGCGCCACGACGATTACACCGCAACCAATATGCACGCGCTCTCGTCCAAGCCGGTCAGCAAGCCAGCCGATCGGAAATTGCATCGTCGTATCGCCGAGCAACAACGCCGACGCGAACAGCACGGCCACCTCGCTCGTCATGCCGTGCGACATCGCGAAGAGCGGCAGCAACGAGAGCGCGATCGTATCGAACAACGCGAAGAAGCCGGTGCCGATCACGAGCGCGGGCATCCGCGGTAAAACACGACGCCAACTGCCGTGCGCCGCGTGCTCATCCTTGGATGCCTGCGGCGTCTTGCGGATCGTGGCGAGCATCGGCAGCGCCAGCAGGAAGATCACGCCGCAAATCAGGAAGCGCCATTGCGCGAAGCCGGCAATCTGACTCACCAGCACAGGACCGGCCATCTGGAACAGCGTGAAGTTGGTCGCGTAGATAGCGATGACGCGGCCGCGCGTGGCGTCGTCGGCCAGCTGGTTGACCCAGGCTTCGCCGATCGTGAAGAGGAGCATCAGCGCGGCGCCGCACAGCACGCGTAGCACGGCCCAAAGCCACAGGTTCGAGGTGAGTTGCATCAGCGCGGTGGCGTACGCCACCACCAGCACCGCGCCGACGATCACCTGGCGGCCGCCGAAACGCGCGGCGATCCATCCCGCGAGCGGCACGATGACGAGCCCGCCGCCCGCTTGCGCGGCGGTCAGCAGGCCGACGACGTCGGTGCCGTAGCCTGCTTGCGTGAGCGCGAGGGCGGTGAGGGGAAGCGTCGCGCCGCTGCCGAGTCCGACAACGGCGACGCTCAGGATCAAAGCAAGGAAATCGCGAGTGAAGATGACTTTCATCGGCCGAGATGCTACTACGGCCGTGAGTGAACCGCACCTGCGTGCGGTTTGAGAAGACGGCGGAGAGGGGGCGCTTAACCCACCATCGCCATGCGTTGCGCACGCCGGTCGATCGACACCGACCACAGCGTCAGCACCAGCGCGCCGATCGACGTCGCCACGCCGACCCACGGCAGCGTCGTGAGCGGTGCGCCGGCGCCGATCGCCATGCCGCCGAGCCAGGCGCCCGTCGCATTGCCGAGGTTGAAGGCACCCTGATTCAAGGTCGAGGCCAGATTCGGCGCATGGCTCGCGCGGTCGACGATCAGCATTTGCAGCGGCGGCACGATCGCGAAGGCCAGAATGCCCCACACGAAAATCGTGATCATCGCCGGGATCTCCGCATGCATGGTGCCCGCGAAAATGGTCAGGATCACGACGATCGCCAGTAGGAACGCCACCGGCGAGGGCATCAGCCGCCAGTCCGCGAGCTTGCCGCCAAGCGTGCTGCCCACCGTCAGGCCGAGGCCGAACAGCAGCAACACGAGCGTGACGGCGTGCGGCGTGAAGCCGGTCACGTCTTCGAGAATCGGCGTGATGTACGTGAAGGTGGAAAAGAGGCTCGCCGACGCCAGCACGCTGATGCCGAGCACCATCAGCACTTGCGGGTTCTTCAGCACGCTGAATTCGCGCACGAGGCTCGCCTTCTGCATCTCGATCTTCGCCGGCAGGCACACGGCAAGCGCGGCCGCCGCGACGACGCCGATGCCTGTCACCGCCCAGAAGGTGGCGCGCCAGCCGACCGCCTGGCCGAGCGCGGTACCGAGCGGCACACCCAGCACGTTGGCGAGCGTGAGGCCGGTGAACATCAACGCGATGGCTTGCGCGCGACGGTTCGGCGCGACGAGGCCCGCAGCCACCACCGAGCCGATGCCGAAGAACGCGCCATGGCAGAACGCCGTCACGATGCGCGCGGCCATCAGCACCGCGTAGCCCGGCGCAACCGCGCACAGCAGATTGCCGACGATGAACACGCCGATCAGGCTCATCAGCGCCTTTTTACGCGGCATGTTGGCGACGGCGATCGCGACGATGGGCGCGCCGATGGTGACGCCGAGCGCATACGCCGACACCAGCATGCCGGCCGCCGGGATCGACACGGACAGGTCGCGCGCGACATCGGGCAGCAGCCCCATGATCACGAATTCGGTGGTACCGATTCCAAACGCGGCAACGGCAAGAGCAAGCAGGGGTAAAGGCATGGCGAAGGAGCGTGAATCGGCGTGACGGGAAGCGTCGCGCGGCCGGCGCGCGTTTTCGGGGCGAAAACACGTGCGCCGTGCAGGGTAAAGCAGTAGGGGATTCTACCTAAGTCAAAACGGGCTTGCTGATCGTCGGCACGGATGTTGTTTTTTGCAGAAAGCCGCTGTCAGCCGCGAGCCTCGCTGCGTTTTTAGCGGCCGCCGTCATTGGGATCGAGCGAACTGCCGTGCCGACCGGCGCCACTCGCGAAGTGTGCCGCGCCCGCCACGCCCTCGTCGAAAACCGCTTGATAGCCGCCGGCGCCTTCACGGCGCAATGCTTCCGCGACATCGTCGAGCATGCTGTTTTCCAGCACCGAACGACGGTCGGCGAGCAGCGCGGCCTGCGGAAAGGCGGCCAGGTCGGCGGCCAGCTGCTCGGCCGCCGCGCGTGCCGTGCCTTTCGGTACGACACGATTGGCAAGACCGAAGCCCAGCGCTTCCTGCGCGCTCACCGCACGGCCGGTCAGGATCAGGTCCAGCGCGCGTGACAGTCCGATCAAGCGCGGCAAGCGGATCGTGCCGCCGTCGATCAGCGGAATTCCGACGCGTCGGCAAAACACGCCGAGCACCGCGTCCTCTTCGACGACTCGAAGATCGCACAGCACCGCCAGTTCCAGCCCGCCCGCCACCGCATAGCCCGCAATCGCGGCAATCACCGGCTTGCTGAAGCTCATGCGCGTCGGTCCCATCGGACCGGGGCCGCTGCCGTCTGCGTGCAGTTCGTTGCGGCGGGTGTCGTCGGCGAGAGCGGTCAGGTCCGCGCCGGCGCAAAAGGTGCCGCCGGCGCCGAACAGCACCGCCGCGCGCCAGGCCGGCTCCGCCTCGAAGCAGGCGAACGCGGCGCTGAGCGCCTCGGCGACAGGACGATCCACGGCATTTCGACGCGCGGGACGCTCAAGGACGATCGTGGCCACGCCGATATCCCGATTAGCTTCGATGCGCACGTGGTCGTTGAAATTTTGCGTGGTTATCATCGTTGTCACCGTAGAAGTCATCAGCGTCTGCCCGCTCGTTGCGGGGTTGTGAGCAGTGTGCTCATGCAGAGTAATTAATACCGTGGTCTGTCATGCTTCTTACACAATCGGCTCGTAGCGTAAGCGCTCTTCTAACACGCTGGCGTCTTTTCGCCAGCTTATCGAGCCTGCCTTTGCCCTTGTCCAATTCATCGTCAGCCGCCGCGCCGGCTTGTGCCGAAACGGTCTGGACCGTGCCTCTGCAAGAGCATCCATGGTACGACCATGCGCGCCTGAAACGCGTCTTCGTCACTGACGGCACGCGTCATCAGGTCGTGCTCGTCGACGTGCGCAAGCTGCTCGCGTGCGCCGATCGCGACAATACCGATTACGTGCTGAAGCCGGTCGCCGAATGGCATTCGGGCAAGGTGCGCGGCATTCGCGAGTTTCTCGATCCGGAGAATCCGCGTATTCCGCAGATGCCGTACGTGACCATCTCGACGCGTCGCGCGCCGGGTCTCCTGGGCTGGTTCGGACTCGAACGCGAAGGCGTGGTGGCGTTTCGCAACGGCCAGCATCGTGCGCGCTATCTGGCCGATGCGGGCGCGCGCTGGTTTCCGGTGGAAGTGCACGAACGCGAGGCGACGTTGCTGCGCGAACTCTGCGGCGCCGCGGACGACGCGCGCACCGTGGTCCGCGCGACACCGCTGAGCACCGGCGGCGTCTAGGCGGGCGCGCGCACCACGTTGCGCGGCGTGCCGGCTTGCCAGGCCGCGACGTTGTCCAGCGTGGTCAGGGCGATCTCGTTCATCGCCTCGCGCGTGAAGAACGCCTGATGCGCGGTGACGATCACGTTCGGGAACATCAACAGACGCGCGAGCACATCGTCCTGCAAAGGCAGGTTCGAGTGATCCTCGAAGAACAGGCCACTTTCTTCCTCGTACACGTCTAGCCCAAGATGGCCGAGCTGGCCATCCTTCAGGGCGCCGATCAGCGCATTGCTTTCGACGAGGCCGCCACGGCCCGTATTGATCAGCATCGCGCCGCGCTTCATCTTGGCGAGCGCGGGGCCGTCGATGAGATGGTACGTGTCCGGCACCAGCGGACAATGCAGGCTGACCACGTCGGACTCGGCGAGCAGCGCGTCGAGCGGCACATAGCGGGCGCCGAGCGCGAGCAGATCGTCGGCGGGCTTGCCGGGATCGTACGCGAGCACCCGCATGCCGAAGCCCGCCATGATGCGCCCGAATACGCGGCCGATCATGCCGGTGCCGATCACGCCCACGGTCTTGCCATGCAGATCGAAACCGAGCAGACCGTGCAGCGAAAAGTCGCCTTCGCGCGTACGTGCGACGGCGCGCGGCAGCCGCCGGTTCAGCGCCAGAATCAAGCCGACCGCATGTTCGGCCACCGCGTGCGGCGAATAGGCCGGCACCCGCGCGACCGTGATGCCGAGGCGCTCGGCCGCGGCCAGATCGACGTGATTGAAGCCCGCGGAGCGCAGCGCGATCATGCGCGTGCCGCCGGCATGAAGCCGCGCAAGGACCGCCGCGTCGACGTTGTCGTTGACGAACGGACACACCACGTCGTAGCCCTGCGCGAGAATGGCCGTCTCGCTGTCGAGGTGCGACTCCTGGCAGTGCAGCTCATAGCGATGCGTGGCATTGGCTTCGGTGAACGTGTCGCGGTCGTATTGGCGGCTGCTGAACAGGATCATGCGCATATCGGGCTCCGAAGAATGCATGCCGGCGCTAAAGAAGCGGACTCATGACACGGCAGCGAGCGATCCAGTATAGGTTAGCCTCGCGGACGCGACTGCATTGTCAATCCATTCGCCTTTGCTATAAATCATTGTTTTGTGAAGTCAAGTGAAACGCGAGTTAAAAATGATATTGACAGCCACACGAAATTACAATATTTATTAAAAAAGCAGTTCCAAAAATGCGTGTTCACTCATGCTGTATTTAAATTGGCCATCAGCAGGCGATGTCTTTTTCAAGGCGCAACGCGGCTTCGCGAGGGAACAGTGACTGTCGAGCTATCGAAGACTGTTTCAGTAACTGCCGCTGCAGTGCGGCAAATCAGCTCCGGCGCAATTCGCGTCATTTCATTGCCATAAATTAAGTTTCCACTCAATCGCGATGCGGGTTGAGTAAAGCGTGCGTCATACTGCGACGAATTAATCTATTCGAGTTTTTCGAGTGGTTATTCAGTCTCCTGCTAATAAACCCGTCAAGCGGCGAGCCAACATGATCGGTGAATTGCTGAGGTCTCAACCGGAGATCGCGCTGTTCGCAAGCCTTGCAATTGGATATTTCATTGGTTCGTTCCGCATCGGTCCGATTCAGCTCGGCGGCGTGTGCGGCACGTTGATCGTCGCGTTGTTGCTGGGCCAGACGGGCGCGCGCATCGCCCCGGATCTGAAGAACATCGCTTTCGCGCTGTTCATCTTCGCGCTGGGCTTTACCGGCGGCCCGCAGTTCTTTGCCAACATCGGGCGCGGCTGGCGTTACGGGCTGCTGTCGGTGGTCGAGATCGTGTCGGTGCTGGTGCTGATCATGATCGCGGTGGCCGTCATGCGGCTCGATGCCGGCACTGCGGCCGGTTTGCTGGCCGGTGCCGCGACGGAATCGGCCGTGATCGGCACGGCGTCTGAAGCGATCGCCAAGCTTGGCTTCGGCGACGCGGAAACCGTCCGCCTGCAGGCCAATATCGTGACCGCATACAGCGTGAGCTACCTGTTCGGCCTGATCACCATCGTGCTCTTTACGAGCCAGTTCGCGCCGCTGCTGTTACGCGTCAATCTGCGCGACGAAGCCGAGCGCGTATGGCGCAAGCTCGGCGGCGAGGGCTCGTTCGGCGAGGGCCAGCGCGCGGCTGCGCCGGCGCTGGTGGGGCGAACGTTTCTCGTCGGCGCGGCGGCCGGCGCGACGATCCAGGCGTTCGAACAGCAGTACGGCTTCAACCTGACGGTCGAGCGCGTGCGGCGCAACGGCGCGAACGTGGCGGCCGAACCGCAACTGACACTGGCGCCCAACGATGTCATTCTGCTGGCGGGGCGGCGTGAAGCGATCGTGGCGGCCGCGGCCAGTCTCGGCGACGAAGTGAGCGGCGCGGACTTCGGCCTCGTGATCGCCGAAAAGGTCGATGTCGTGCTGACGCGCCGCGATCTGCACGGCCGGACTATCGCGCAGGTGCGCGAACAGGCGACGCCGGAAAATGGCCGCGGCGTCTACATCGCGGCGGTCACGCGGCTCGAAACCACGGTGCCGGCGCTGCCTGGCACCGAACTGAATCGCGGCGACGTATTGACGCTAGTGGGCGCAAAGGCCGATGTCGAACGCGGCGCGAAGCGTCTGGGCTACATAGTCGTCGCGACGCAGAAGACCGACTTCGTCTATCTGGCTCTGGGCGTTCTGGTCGGTATGGCGATCGGCCATCTCGGCGGACGGGTGGGCGGCGTGTCGGTCGCGCTCGGTACCGGCGGCGGTTGCCTGCTGTCGGGGCTGCTGTTCGGCTGGATCCGTTCGCGGTATCCGCTGATCGGTTCGCTGCCTTCGGCGGCCGCGCAAATCCTCAAGGACTTTGGTCTTGCCACTTTTATCGCGGCAGTGGGACTGTCGGCGGGACCGGACGCCATCAAGCTGGTGCGTGAATACGGGCTCGCGTTGCCGGTGGCCGGAATTGTGATGGTGCTCGTGCCGGGACTGCTGTCGCTATGGATCGGCCGCATGTTCCTCAAGCTCGAGGCGCCCATGCTGCTCGGCGCGATTGCCGGCCAGCAATGCAGCACGCCGGCGATCAGCGCACTCGTGGGCGTCACGGGAAATTCCACACCGGTGATCGGCTACACGATCACGTATGCACTCTCGAACATTCTGTTGCCGCTGATGGGGCCGGTAGTAGTCGGCCTCGCCGGGAAATTCCACTAGGCGGGCAGATGTGCCGGAGGTGGCGCGCCATGCCACGTCCGGCCGATGCAGCAGGCGGCATGTGGCGCGCGACACGATGGCGCTCCGTGTACACAGGGCGTACTCAGTAAAGTACTCAGCATCGCCAACTATTCAGCGAGGGCACGATGGACTGGCTACATCACATCTTTCAGAAATCACCCGAGATTGCGCTGTTTCTTTCGCTCGCAGTCGGCTACTTCATCGGGCAGATCAACTTCGGCAAGTTCCAGTTGGGCGGCGTGGGCGGGTCGCTGCTGGCCGCGGTCGTGATCAGCCAGGCGGGCGTGACGATCGATAACGGCGTGAAGTCGGTCATGTTCGCCGTCTTCATCTACGCGGTCGGCTACGACTCCGGGCCTGGGTTCTTCAATTCTCTGAACCGCAAGACGCTGCGCGAGATCGCGATGGCCTTGTTTCTGGCGGCCAGCGCGCTGGTTACGGTGGTTATCTGCGCGAAGCTGTTCCACCTGAACAAGGGACTCGCCGCCGGGCTCGCGGGCGGCGCGCTCACGCAGTCGGCGATTATCGGCACGGCGGGCGACGCGATCGCGCGTCTCGGCTTGCCCGCCGATCAGGTCAAGTCGCTGCAATCGGATGTGGCGATCGCCTACGCGGTGACCTACGTGTTCGGCTCGCTGGGCGCGATCATCGTGTGCGTGAATATTCTGCCCAAATTCATGGGCCAAAGTTTGCGCGACGCCTCGATCCAGGCGGAACGCGAGTTGACGTCAGGCGCGCCGTCCGTCGCGCCGGGGCAGCTCTCCGCGTTGCCCGAGATGGTCGGGCGCGCGTACAAGATCGACGTCAGCGCCGGGAAAACGGTGAAGGCCGTCGAAACGCAGCATCAGGACCTGTTGACGATCGAGCGGATCAAGCGCGATGGCCAGCAACTCGACCCGGCGCCCGACCTCGTATTGAAGCCCGATGACGTGGTGCTGGTCGTTGGCCGCCGCGAGGCCGTGGTCGCATTCGGCGCGAGCGGCGGCGAGGTGGCCACCGTCGAGGACGTCGGCGTGGTCATGCAGACGCGCCAAGGCGTGTTCACGCGCAAAGGTATGAATCACACCACGATCGCCGCCGCGCGAGAAGTGGTCGACCGCGATATGCGCCACGGTGTCTACATCCAGGGTATTTCGCGCGCCGGTCAGCCGTTGCCGATTCTGCCGGAGACCCAACTCGAGCACGGCGACGTCATCACCTTCTATGGTTCGCCGAAAGACACCAAGCGCGCCGTCGATGCCGCCGGCTACGAGTTGCCGTACAGCATCAAAACCGACTTCATCTACATGGGCGTCGGCCTCGTGCTCGGTTTGCTGATCGGGCTGATCGTGATCAACGTCGGCGGTATCCCGCTCACGCTCGGCTCGGGCGGCGGCTGTCTGCTGGCCGGCTTGCTGTTCGGCTGGATGCGCGGCAAGCATCCCATGTACGGCGTGATGCCGTCGGCGGCTTCGCGGCTGCTGCAGGATTTCGGTCTGGCGGCATTCGTGGTGGTGGTGGGGCTCAACTCGGGCTTGCAGGCCGTGGTGACGGTCAAGCAACTCGGCATCACGATTTTCCTGCTCGGCGTATTCGTCACGCTGTTTCCGTTGCTGCTCACCATGCTGTTCGGCCGCTACGTGCTGAAGTACAACAACGCGGCCATTCTGGCCGGTGCGCTGTCCGGCTCGCGCAGCGCGAATCCGGCATTCGGCGGCGTCCTCGACAAGGCGGAAAGCGCTGTGCCGACCGTGCCGTTCGCGATTACGTATGCCATCGCGAACGTCGCGTTGACGCTGCTCGGGCCGCTCGTGGTCGGGCTCGTCTAGCGCGGGCGCAATCGATCTCTTGCGCCGGCGCTCATCGAGCGATCATCGCCGCGCCGGCGTCTTTCACTTGACTCATTGGAGAACGCATCATGGCAAAAGAGAAGGGCGACAGGAAGCATGCAGATATGGCGCAAGCAGGCATGGCCGCGCTCAGCCCGTTCGAGTTGAAGGACGAGCTGATCAAGGCGGCCGGTGGCGGCGCTGTGGAGCGGCCAGCCAATGCATCGATGCTCAACGCCGGCCGCGGCAACCCCAATTTTCTGGCGACGATTCCGCGCCACGGCTTCTGGCAACTCGGCCTCTTTGCGATGCGCGAATCGGAGCGCTCGTTTGCCTACATGCCGGAAGGCGTGGGCGGCTTTCCGCGACGCGAGGGCCTCGAAGAGCGCTTCGACCTGTTCCTGCGCGAAAACAGGGGCGTGGCCGGCATCGACTTCCTGCGCGGCGCGGTGTCGTACGTGCGCGACCAGTTGGGATACTCGGCGGGCGACTTCCTGTATGAAATGTGCGAGGGCATTCTGGCTTCGAACTATCCGGTGCCGGACCGCATGCTCAAGCTGTCCGAGCTGATCGTCGGCCAGTATCTGCGCAAGGAGATGATCGGCGACCATCCTTTTGTCGGCGAGTTCGACGTGTTCGCGGTGGAAGGCGGTACGGCGGCGATGACGTACATCTTCAACACGATGCGCGAGAACCACCTGATCAAGGCCGGCGACACAATCGCGCTCGGCATGCCGATCTTCACGCCGTACATCGAGATTCCGCGCCTGAACGACTACAGGCTCAACGTGGTGAATCTCGAAGCCGACGTGGCGAACGGCTGGCAGTATTCGAAGAAGGAACTCGACAAGCTGCGCGATCCGAAAGTGAAGGCGTTCTTCCTCGTGAATCCGAGCAATCCGCCTTCGGTGAAGATCAGTGACGAAAGCCTTCAGTACATTGCCGACATCGTCAAGGAACGGCCCGATCTGATCCTGCTGACCGACGACGTGTACGGCACCTTTGCCGACGACTTCGTATCGCTATTCGCGCTTGCGCCGAAGAACACCATTCTCGTGTACTCGTACTCGAAGTACTTCGGCGCGACCGGCTGGCGTCTGGGCACGATCGCGACGCATCGCGACAACGTGCTCGACAAGCTGATCGCCGATTTGCCGAAAGACGCGAAGAAGCAGTTGCACGAACGTTACGAGTCGATCACGACGGAGCCGGACAAGCTCAAGTTCATCGATCGCCTCGTGGCCGACAGCCGCACCGTCGCGCTGAATCACACGGCTGGTTTGTCGACGCCGCAGCAGGTGCAGATGGTGCTGTTTTCGCTGTTCTCGCTGATGGACACGCCGGACGCATACAAGAACGCGTTGAAGCGGCTGATTCGCAAGCGCAAACAGGCGCTCTACGAAGAGGTCGGCATTTCGTTCAAGGACGACGATCCGAACCAGGTCGACTACTACACGATTCTCGACGTGGAATTCCTCGGCGAGCGGATGTTCGGACGCGAGTTCGTCGAGTGGTTGCTGAAGAACACCGAACCTTCCGAGTTGCTGTTCCGCCTCGCCCGCGAAGCACGGGTCGTGCTGCTGCCGGGGCTTGGTTTCGGCACGCAGCATCCGTCGGGGCGTGTGTCGCTGGCGAACCTCAACGAGTCCGACTACCGGCAGATCGGCCGCGCCTTGCGCAGGCTGATCGAAGAGTATGTGGAGCGTTTCAACGCCGCAACCGGCAAGAAACTCGACAAGACCAAGGTTAAGTGACGGCTTTGTCGACCGTGTCTTGCGGTCAAGCATAGTCAAAAAACTTGCGCAATCGCGCGGATCGGTGAATGATCGAACAGGCGGCCTCGCCAGCGTCAGAGCTGGCGGGGCCGTTTGCTCCTTTGCGTCCTGACATTCACGTACCGATCATCATGCCGACTTCATCATTCACATCCGCATCTTCCGCAGTGCCATGCCCGGTTGTCGAGTCGCTCGACGCCATTCTTCCCGAAGAGCCGCTCCTGATGATGGGCGCCGGCCCCGTGCCGATTCCCGCGGCGGTGGCCAAGGCCAACGCGATCGTGATCAATCACCTGGGCGGCACGATGGTGAAGGTGATCGGGCAGGTGAAGTCGATGGCGCGCTATGTGTTCCAGACGAACTCGAAATGGGTGCTGGGCGTGGCCGGACCGGGATCGGCCGCGATGGAGATGGCGATTTCGAACCTCGCGTGGGAAGGCACGCGGGTGCTTTCCATTAAGAATGGTTTTTTCAGCGAGCGGATGGCTGAGATGGGGCGGCGCGTTGGCGCGCGAGTGAGCACGCTCGATGTCGCTGATCGCGCGGTGGCGAGTCTCGAAGAGATTGCCGAGGCGATTCGGCGTGAGCGTCCCGAGATCGTGACGGTGGTGCAGGGCGAGACGTCGAATACGGTGTGGAATTATCACCTGAAGGAGATTGCCGAGTTGGCGAAGGCTGCTGGCGCGCTGGTAATTGTCGATGCGGTTTGTACGTTGAGTACGATGCCGTTGGAGATGGATGCGTGGGGGATCGATGCGGTTATCACGGGTGGGCAGAAGGGGTTGTCGTCGATTCCTGGGGTCTCGTTGATTGCGTTTTCCGATGCGGCCTGGGAACGGGTCAAGCGGCGCACGGCGCCGAATGCGCACTGGTGTCTGGATGCTTCGCTCGCGGAGAATTTTTGGCATAACGCGGGGTATCACTATACGGCGCCTGTTTCTGGGGTTCTGGCTTTGCATGAAGCTTTGAGGCTTGTTTGTGCGGAGACGCTGGAGAAGCGGTTTGCACGGCATTTGAAGTGCTCGTTGGCGTTGCAGGATGGGGTCGCTGCGATGGGGTTGCGGTTGTATACGCCTGAGGCTTGTCGGTTGAATTCTGTTGTGGGGATTGAGGTGCCTGATGGGTTCAGTCCGGCTGATGTTTGTTCGCATATTTCGCGGATGCATCAGGTTGAGATTTCTGGGTCTTTTGGATTGCCAATTGTTCGTGTCGGGCAGATGGGGGAACAGTGTCGCGAACATAATCTGTTTCGGACTGTGCATGCGCTTGGGAGGACTATGGTGGATCTTGGGGTTAAGGTTGATTTGCCTGCTGGTGTGGCGGCTTTGGAGAGAGGGTTGTCGGGGGGGAGGTAAGGGCTCTTGTTGCCTGGTCGGCGGTTTTGGTTTTTTGTGATCCTCGTTGTTTTGGCCTTTCCTTGAATTGCTTGTGGTCTATTAGCGTTGCCCCTGTGCGGGGCGGCACCTACTTTCTTTGCCGCGGCAAAGAAAGTAGGCAAAGAAAGCCGCTTCAAACCGCTAGCGCATAAGCGGGCGCCTCGCGCAGTTGCAGTAGTGGTGCATCTGGAATCTGTGCTCTCGCGCATTCGGCGCTTGTGACAAGGCGCTCATCCTTCCCGCCTCGCGCTCCGCGCTCGACGGAATGGTTCGCTTCAAACCCTTGGATTGATCTGTGGGTGGTGGGGGCCATCGGCTTCGCCTCGGCGCTGACGCTGCTTACACAGTGGCTTTGATAGCGTCTCAGTCGGTAGACGGATCTCGCGTACCGAGATGGGTCGTCGGCGTAAGAATGGCGCCGTCCTTTTTCACGGCGCTCCAAGCGCGTTGCGTGATGTCGCACTCTGTCAACTGCCTTCAGGCTCGGTAATGGTCATGTACTTTGATCCTATTTGGCGGATTTCTCTCGGAAGTTTCTTTCGCGCTGTAGTCCTGCATTCTGGCCGTCGTTTGGGACGTTTCGGAATTGATTCCGGTGGGCGCGTTTTAGCCTGTTCGGGTGATCAATCGCCGAACGACATGTTTAAACTTGTCCTGTCGTGTACTTCACGACAAACAGGTTTCGCAGCCTGCATGAGACAGAACACGCGTGCTTGCACGAGCAAGTGCACGGCTGCCTTTGCACGTCTGATTACAACGGGCGGGCCTTGGCGGGGGAGCCCAACGGCTCGCCGGTTCTTGGTTCTGTCTGCCGGTCTGCGAATCCCGTCTTGTGCCCGCTCACCACTGCGCACGCGCGTGTTGAGCGATCTAGGTAAGCTTCAGGGAGATCGCGCCATGAGTAAATCCACAAAGCATTCACGAACCGCATCGCGCCCACCCGTTGACGCGCTTCAATACGAGAAACTCGCACTGTCCGCTTTCGGACTGATTGAACGGCAACTGAGTCAACTGGACAAACTGATCACGCTTACGGCCTCGATAGTTAGGAATCCGGCTGTTACGAGAGAGGAGAGATATTCCCAGCGAAAGTTACTGGAGTTGCTGCTCGACACCAGCGAGGACTACCAGCGCGAAGTGGAGATTGACCACGAGTTGTATCAGGTCATCGCGCTCGATGCGAAGGGAATCCCACAAAGCCGGCTCACGGCGCGCCACGCGTCGGACCTCCTTGCGAAGTCCGGGCGAACGGTCTCGGAGGAGCATGAACGTATCGGAGCAACGAGGGTGGCGCAAAGACGAGCATTCCGCTTCAAAACGACCGCGCGATCAATTGCGCCGGCGCATTGATGTAGTCTCGTTGCACGGCACGGCACGGCACGGCACGGCACGGCACGGCACGGCACGGCACGGCACGGCGCAGCTTGGCAAGGGCATGGCGAGATATGACGAAGGGGGCACGGCACGAAGGCGCCATCCTTGCGCCTTTGTGTTATGAGGATACGGGACGCGATTCGGAGTGAGTGTTGTGCTACTTGGTGATGGCTGCGTTTTGAGCGCTGGCGCCAGCAGACGCGAATGCGCTTACAAAGGCAGAAGTCTGCAGCGGCATTTCGGCGGGGGGGGCGGATGGTTTTCGCCGCGCGCATGCGAGCCCGCGGTTTAAGGCAGACCGTTCCGGCGAACGCGGAGCGTGAGGCGGGAAGAATGAGTGCTTTGTCACTGAGGTGGAATGTGCGAGAGCACAGATTCCAGATGTACCACTACCGCAACTGTGCGGGGGACCCGTTTAAGAATTAGCGGTGTGAGCCGCTTTCTTTTGCCTACTTTTCTTTGCGGCAGGCAAAGAAAAGTAGGTGCCGCCCCGCACAGGGGCAACGCTAATAGACCACAAACAAATCAAGGAAAGGCCAACCCCCGCAGCACATAAATAACGAACCCGCACCGAGCAACCAAACCCCCTCACAACGCCGCAGGCAAATTAGTCACCTTAACATTCCGAAGATAAAGCAAAGTAGACAACCCCACACCTGCAGCAGCGGCAACAGCGGCAAAGAGGAAAACCGACCCATACCCAAACTCCCCTGCGATATACCCGGCCAGCGGTCCAGTAATCCCAAGCGAGAGATCCAGAAACACCGAATAAGCCGACAAAGCCGCCCCCCGACTAGCCGGCGGCACGAGCCCCACAGCCTCGACCCCGAGCGCCGGAAACACCAACGCAAACCCAAACCCGGTCAAAGCGGCCCCAGCCAGCGCAACATGAGGCTCAGGCGCCAACCACAACATCAACAACCCGGCACACTCAAACGAAAACGAAGCAATCGCGACCCGAAACCCGCCATAGGTCTTGATCGTATTGGCAAACAACAACCGCGCGCCAATGAACAGCGTCCCGAACACCGTCAACGACAAAGCCGCATTCGGCCAATGCTTAGCCGCATAAAACAGCGTGATAAAAGTAGCAATCGACCCAAACCCGGCCGAACCGAGCGCCAATCCAATCCCATGCGGCAACACCCGCGTGAACACGCTCCGATACGACATGCGCTCGCCATGCACAATCGGCACCGGCGCGATCGGCCGAGCCAGATAAAAACCAAGCGCCGCGAGCAGAATCACCAGAATCCCCAACGCGGCAAACCCAACCGTATGCTCGATCGCCACGCCCAGCGGCGCGCCGACTGCCAGCGCGCCATACGTCGCGATACCGTTCCACGAGATCACCCGGGCATTGTTGCTGGTGCCGACCCGGCCGATGCCCCACAGAATCGCACCCGTGCCGCACAGACTCTCACCGAAGCCCAACACAAGACGGCTGCAGACCAAAAGCCCGAGACTCACCACCGGCCAGCGCCCACACAGCACAGCCAGCAGCAACAAAACCCCGCTCGCACCACAACCTAGCAAACCGATCGTCACAGTCCGCTTCGGCCCCAACGTATCCGCAGAACGTCCAGCCAGCGGCCGCGACGCCAGCGTCGCCAGGTATTGCACGCTGATCGCCGCACCGGCCAGCACGGCGCTATAACCCAGGTCGTCGTGGACGTAGCCCGGCAGCACCGCGAGCGGGATTCCGATCGTCAGATAGCAAAGAAACGTGAAAAAGACGACCGGAATGATCTGCATGGTCGTCGCGAATTCGCTGCGAGGTGTCGCTGAGTCGGTGGACATGGGGAAAACGAGACTTGAAATCGGCGGGAAGGCGTGATTTTCCCATGGAACCGATTCTCTTGCAGGACTTGCTTAATAATTCATCGGACGAAAAGCTGATCCGGGAACCATATAGTGATCCGTTTTTGCCCCTTCGGTGCCTAATTTTTGAGCTCAACCGGCCAAACTGCGCGATTTAAAATGTCCGTTGTGCCGTAGTAAATTCAAAAACACAGCGAAACATCCTAATCACCATAAGCCAAGCACCTCACAAACCCATCTCGATATCTTTTCGCGGATATGTCCCGCATTCGATCCGAGCTATGGGTTGTATTTATTGACGGTGATAGTTTTCGAACCATCACTGCTGCAGGTCCCCACGGACACAGAACATTCGAGAGTAACGAGACATGACTGAGCCGATTCGCTTCTACCACCGCAACGCGATCCGCGAGATCAAGGACGCGCCCGTCACCCGCACCGTCCTGCAATATCTGCGCGAAGATGCGCATTGCACCGGCACCAAGGAAGGCTGCGCCGAAGGCGATTGCGGCGCGTGCACGGTCGTGATCGGCGAGCGAAACGAGGCAGGCGGCGTCGACTTCAAGGCGGTCAACGCCTGCATCCAGTTCGTGCCGACGCTCGACGGCAAAGCGCTCTACACGGTCGAAGACCTGCGCCAGCCGGACGGCTCGCTGCATCCGGTGCAGGAAGCGATGGTGGAGTGCCACGGCTCGCAGTGCGGTTTCTGCACGCCAGGCTTCATCATGTCGATGTGGTCGCTGTACGAAAAGCACGGCCACGAACATAGCTGCGCGAACAAGACCGTGCCGTCGCGCGACACGATCAGCAACGCGCTGACCGGCAACCTGTGCCGCTGCACGGGCTATCGTCCGATCGTCGACGCCGCCGTGCGCATGTTCGAAGCGCCCGCGCCGAAAGCGCCGGTCGACATCGAAGCGCTGTCGAAAACGCTCGCCACGATCGAGCGCAAGGACACCTTCCACTACCAGCACGCCGGCCAGCAATTCGACGCGCCGCGCACGGTCGAGGCGCTCGCGAAGATCAAGGAAGCCGCACCGGCCACGCGCATTCTCGCCGGCAGCACGGACATCGGCCTGTGGGTCACCAAGATGATGCGCGACCTCGGCAACATCGTGTATGTCGGGCAGATCGCCGAGTTGCAGAAGCTCGAAACCAACGACGAATGGATCGAGATCGGCGCAGGCGTGAGCGTCGAAAAGGCCTACACGGAAATCGTCAAGCAGTACCCGGAACTGTTCGAAATGCAGCAGCGCTTCGCGTCGCTGCCGATTCGAAACGCCGGCACGCTCGGCGGCAATATCGCCAACGGTTCGCCGATCGGCGATTCGATGCCGGGCCTGATCGCCCTCGGCGCGCGCGTGATCGTGCGGGGCGGCGAGATCGAGCGCGAAATGCCGCTCGAAGACCTGTACCTCGCGTATCAGAAGAAGGACATGGCGGAGCACGAGTTCGTCGTCGGCCTGAAGGTACCGTCGCGCACCGGTGTACGCAAGAACCTGCAGTTCCGCTCTTACAAACTCTCGAAGCGTTTCGATTCGGATATCTCGGCGGTGTGCGCCGCGTTCTCGTTCATCGCGGACGGCAATGTGATTCGCGAGCCGCGCATCGCGTTCGGCGGCATGGCGGCCACGTCCAAACGCGCGACGCACGCGGAAGCCGTGTTGCGCGATGCCGAATGGCACGAAGCCACGGCACAAGCCGCGATGCTCGCGCTCGGCAACGACTACGCACCGCTCTCGGACATGCGCGCGACCAGCAACTATCGCCTCGAATCGGCGAAGAACACGCTGTACCGCTTCTGGCTCGAAACGCGGCCGAACAATCCGCTGCCCAGGAGCGCGCTCGATGTGCGCGCGGTGGCCGCGGCGTGTGCGCCTGCAGGCGTCTAAGCAGAAGCCCAACGGATACGGAGAACACACACAATGAATCAGCATGCCGAACCGTTCCTGAAAGATCTCAAGGAGCTCGACGACTTCACGCAGGTCCACGTCTCGCGTCCGCACGAGTCCGCGCATTTGCATGTGAGCGGCCGCGCGACCTACACCGACGACATCCCAACGCTCGCCGGCACGCTGCACGCCGCGCTCGGTTTGTCGTCGAAAGCGCATGCGAAGATCGTCTCGATATCGCTCGACAAGGTGCGCGCCACGCCGGGCGTGGTCGCGATCTTCACCGCCGACGACATCCCGGGCGTCAACGACGTCGGCCCGATCATCCACGGCGACGATCCGATTCTCGCCGACGGCCTCGTGCAATACATCGGCCAGCCGATCTTCATCGTAGTCGCAACATCGCATGACATCGCGCGTCTCGCCGCGCGCCGCGCCGAGATCGTCTACGAGGAACTGCCGGCGATCCTGACGGCGCAGCAGGCGCGCGCCGCGAACCAGCACGTGCTGCCGCCGATGAAACTCGCGCGCGGCGAAGCGGACACGAAGATTGCCCGCGCCGCGCGTCGCGAAGCCGGCGAAATGCTGCTTGGCGGCCAGGAGCAGTTCTATCTGGAAGGCCAGATTTCGTACGCGGTGCCGAAGGACGACGACGGCATGCACGTCTACTGTTCGACGCAGCACCCGACCGAAATGCAGCACATGGTCGCGCATGCGTTGGGCGTGGCGTCGCACAACGTGCTGATCGAGTGCCGCCGCATGGGCGGCGGCTTCGGCGGCAAGGAATCGCAATCGGGTCTGTTCGCGTGCTGCGCCGCGCTCGCCGCATGGAAGCTGCTGTGCCCGGTGAAACTGCGTCCGGACCGCGACGACGACATGATGGTCACGGGCAAACGCCACGACTTCCACTACACGTATGAAGTCGGCTACGACGACACGGGCGTGATCGACGGCGTGACGGTCGACATGACCTCGCGCTGCGGCTTCTCCGCCGACCTGTCCGGTCCCGTGATGACGCGCGCGCTGTGCCACTTCGACAACGCGTACTGGCTCTCCGACGTGACGATCGACGGCTTCTGCGGCAAGACCAACACGCAGTCGAATACGGCGTTCCGCGGCTTCGGCGGTCCGCAAGGGGCGTTCGCGATCGAATACATCATGGACAATGTCGCGCGCTCGGTGGGCGAAGATTCGCTCGACGTGCGCCGACGCAATCTGTACGGCAAGACCGAGCGGAACCAAACACCGTACGGCCAGATCGTCGAAGACAACGTGATCCACGAGTTGATCGACGAACTCGAAGCGACCAGCGAATACCGCGCACGTCGCGCGGCGATCAACGAGTTCAACGCGAACAACGAAATCCTGAAGAAGGGCATGGCGCTCACGCCGGTCAAGTTCGGCATCGCGTTCAACGTGACGCACTTCAACCAGGCCGGCGCGCTCGTGCACATCTATACCGACGGCTCGGTGCTGGTGAATCACGGCGGCACCGAAATGGGCCAGGGCTTGAATACCAAGGTCGCGCAAGTCGTCGCGCATGAACTGGGTATTGGCTTTAACCGCATTCGCGTCACGGCGACCGACACCAGCAAGATCGCCAATACGTCGGCGACGGCGGCATCCACAGGCTCCGATCTGAACGGCAAGGCCGCGCAGGACGCCGCGCGCCAGTTGCGCGAACGTCTGTCGGCGTTTGCCGCCGAGCGTTTCGGCGCGGGGAATGTGAGCGCGTCGGAAGTGCGTTTCATGCATGACCGCGTCGTGGTCGGCGAAATGATCGTGCCGTTCGAAGAAGTGATCGCGAAGGCTTATGTCGCGCGTATTCAACTCTGGTCGGACGGTTTCTACGCGACGCCCAAGCTCTACTGGGATCAATCGAAACTGCAAGGCCGGCCGTTCTACTACTACTCGTACGGCGCGGCCGTGTCGGAAGTGGTGATCGATACGCTGACCGGCGAAATGCGCGTGCTGCGCGCGGACGCATTGCATGACGTAGGCGCTTCGTTGAATCCCGCGCTCGACGTCGGCCAGGTGGAAGGCGCGTTCATTCAAGGCATGGGCTGGCTCACGACCGAAGAACTGTGGTGGAACGCGGGCGGCAAGCTGATGACGCATGCGCCGTCCACCTACAAGATTCCGACCGTCAACGATACGCCGCCCGACTTCCGCGTGCGTCTCTTCAAGAACCGCAATGCGGAGGACAGCATCCATCGTTCGAAGGCAACCGGCGAGCCGCCGCTGCTGCTGCCGTTCTCGGTGTTCTTCGCCGTGCGCGATGCGGTATCGGCAGTCGGCGACCACAAGGTCAATCCGCCGCTCAATGCACCCGCGACCAGCGAGGAAATCCTCAAGGCGGTCGGCGCGGTGCGGGCCGCAACCGTAGCGGCGCGTCAATAAGCGTGGCCGTAGCGCAGCAATGAGCCGGGAAAGAAGCACGTGAACAACACACTCACTGGAATGATCGCCATGAACGATTTTTCATCCGTTCAGATCGGCCGAGGCAGCGCCGTGCAGATGCCGCGTCCGGCGCCGATGCATATCGTGCTGTTCGGCGCGGGGCACGTCGGGCACGCACTGATCAAGCTGCTTGGCAGCTTGCCGTGCGTGGTCCAGTGGGTCGACGAACGCGACGAACTGTTCCCCGACGAGACGCCCGCCAACGTGCAAGTCGAAGCGACCGACACGCCGGACGCGATCGTCGATGCCGCACCGCCCGGCGCCTACTTTCTCGTGATGACGCATAACCACGCGCTCGATTTTTCGCTCGCCGCACGCATCATGCGGCGGCGCGATTTCACCTACTTCGGCATGATCGGCTCGAAGACGAAGCGGGTGAAATTCGAGCGTCGTTTGCTCGATCGTGGCGTCGATCTGGATCGGCTGGTGGAGATGACGTGTCCGATCGGCGTGGCCGGCATCGTCGATAAGGCGCCTTCGGCGATTGCCGTGGCGGTGTGCGCCGAGTTATTGCAGATTCGCACGCGGCAGGTCGTGGCGCAACGCGCAACGCAGCAGTTCTGCGCGAGCGTTTGATGTCTGAGCAATAGACCGAATCAGAACGAGACGCTCGACCGGCGCCGATCGAACGGCAAAACTCAAAACGTCAGCCCGTTGCGGCTGACGTTTCCTTTTTGGGCACCCGCTTCGCACGCCGCACCTTCTGCGCGACCAGCGTATCCGACACCTGCGACATGAGCGTACGCAGCCAGCCGACGTCGCTCGGCCGGTCCGGCTGCGGATGCCACAACTGATAGCACTTGATGCGCGGAAACGGAATCGGCACGTCGATCACCGCGAGCGGCAGCATGCCCGCGTAGTGCATCGCAAAGCGGCGCGTCGTCGTGAAGATCAGATCGGATTGCAGCAGCGTCTGCGGCACCAGCCCGAAGTAGGGCAGCGTGGCGACGATGCGGCGCTCGGCGCGCGCCCGTGCGAAGCCGATGTCGATGGCGCCGCTGCTCGCGCCGCTATACGGCGTCGGCGCGAGATGCGGCGCGGCGAGATACGCTTCGCGCGTCAACGGCATGCGCGTCAACGGATGATCGGCGCGCATCATGCACACGACGGTGTCGGAGAACAGATCGCTGCGCTCGAAACGCGGCTCGGGCTTCGGCCAATTGCCGATCACAAGATCCAGTTCGCCGGCGTCGAGCGCGGCGGAATAATCGAGCAAAGGGCTGAGCGAACCGATCTCGAGCCGCGCATGCGGCGCCGCCTCGCGAAACTGCGCGATGACCGTCGGCATGAAGAAGTCGTTCAGATAATCCGGCGCGGCCACGCGAAACGTGCGGCGCGAGCGGCCGGGATCGAAGTCGCCGTGCGGCGTCGCCACGAAGTCCACGTCGCGCAGCACGCGTTGCGCGGAAGCCAGCAGCGATTCGCCATATTCGGTCGGCACCATGCCCGACTTGCCGCGCACGAGGATCGGGTCGTTCAGCGTTTCGCGCAGTTTGCGCAGCGCAGTGCTGATGGCGGGCTGGGTCTGATTCAGACGCAATGCCGTCTGCGTGACGCTACGCTCGACCAGCAGCGTGCGCAGCACGCGCACGAGCCAGATATCGAGGGAAGCGGCGGTGTCGTCCATGGTTTAGGCAAGGCGGGGCAAACGAATCGGATCCGATGAGGCGTCTTACGGAGCCGCACGCGAGATTCTCGCAAGCGCGCAGCGCCAACGCGCAAGGCGCGAAGGTCATAACCTTAGGCCCGTTTGCCGTGTAGCGGCATAGCGGGCACGGTATGGCCGGCATCAGCAAGGCTGTTTTGCCGCGACAAAGCCACGTAAGCGCCGTGCGGCGCGCGTTTTGTCCGAGCTACGCTTACGTATCGCCTACGTTTGAATGTTCGCGAGCCCCGACGGCAGCGAACTGATCCGTTTGACTTCTCTCGATTCGAGCCAGTTCGGCGTGCGCGCGCAGTACAGCACCATGGGCAACGCGTCTTCGCCCCAGAACAATTGATCGTTCAGAAAGAAGGTCGGCACACCGTAGACGCCGAGGCCGATCGCATCCGCGGTATTGCGCTGCAATTGTTCGAGTACGGCTGGGCTTTTGATGATCTCCGGACCGTCGGGCATGCCGACGCGGTCGCACAACTCGGCAAAGGCTGCCTCGGTGGACGGATCACGTCCTTCACGCCAGATGAAACGGAATATCTCGCGCACGAACTGGACGTCGCCGTTCGCCGCGGTGGCTAGCAACAGCGGCTTCATGGAGTCGAACGGATGCGCCGGCGGCATCTTGTACGGAATGCCGAGTTGCTCCGCGCGAAACAGCGCGTGCCGGTACAGGAAAGTGCGTTTCGAGGGCACCCCGTAAGCCGGCCGCTGTCCCCAGTGACGATAGAGATCGTTCAGTACGACCGGCGTAAACACGAAGTCGAAGCCCGGCCATTTGTCGTGTTGCTCGAGCAACAGGTAGGTAAACGGCGAGACAAAGTCGTAAAACCACAGCGGTTGCCTGGCGTCGATGCCAACGGTCATAAATGTCTCCCGAATTGCCTGTTCCTCACGGCGCGTCTGCTGCACCGTCGGAATTGTAATGATCTTACGCGGTGCAGCCGCGGCTTGCACCCGTCAATATGGTTTGGCGTTGCCTTCGTCGCTGCCGTCGCGTGTTTCGCCGATTTCGGCCGCTTCGTTCGCGGCCGGCGGCGTGGGCTCCCTACGACGTTCGCCTGAATGGCTCTGCGCGCTTTCCGTTTCGTTGGCGGCGTCGTCGCGTTGGGCGTCGCGGGCCTGCGTGAGCCGCTGGCGCACGAAGCCGATGTGCTCGCGCAGCACGTAAAACTGATCCGCATAGGCGAGCGGCATCTTCAGACCGTTGACCGACTCCTCGATCGCGTCGAGCCGCTCGATCAGCGTCGCGCGCTCGGCCGGCGAATGGTCGCTGAGCGCGCTGCGTTCGATTGCGATCAGCGCGCCGTACCAGCGATAGATGCGCGATTTCACCCGCCATGCATAGAGAGACGGCACCAACCGCAAGGCCGGCACCAGCAATACGATCAGCGGCACTACGACCACTAGCAGCCGGTCGGCGAGACTCGCGAGCCAGAACGGCAGGATGCGGTAGAGGAAACCTTTGCCTGACTTGTAATAGCGGGCGGCGTCGTCGCTGATCGGGAAATCGTGCGCGCGCGGCGCGGGGAATTCGCCGGCGCGCTGCATGATGTTCGCCTTGCCGTGCACCTCGCGCGCGGCTTCGATCAACAGGTCCGATAGCGCGGGATGCAGCGAGTCGCGCGCCACCAGTTCGGCGGTCGGCGCCACCATGTGAATCGGCGCGGAAGGCAGGTTCTTGCCGAGATCGAACGCGCCCATCGGCATTTCGAGTTGCGTCAGGTAGGGAAAACGGCGCGTGTAGGCGTCGGCCTGCGAGAAATCGTAGAACTGCACGTTCGGCGTGCGGTATAGCTTGCCCATCACCGCGGGTTGCGCCGAATCGCCGGCAAGGAACGCCGCGTCGACTTTGCCGGAGACGAGTGCCTCCGCGGCGTCGTCGCCGGAGAGCGGCAGCAGTTTGGTCGCGCCGCCCGGCACGATGCCGTTGGCCTTGAGCAGCGCGAGCGCCAGTTCGCGCGTGCCGCTGCCTTCGGCGCCGACCGCGAGCCGCTCGCCCTTGAACTCGGAAAGCCGAGTGACGGTCGGCCCGTGATAGAAGATCGCCAGCGGCACATACGCCACGCTGCCGAGTGACATCAGCCCATCGGCGGCCGGGCCGGGCGCGATGCCGTCCTGCACGAAGCCGACATCCACATCCGACTTCGGGTCGGACAACCGCTTGAGATTCTGCAGCGAGCCTTCGGACGACAGCACCTTCAGCGTGATGCGATTACGAGCCAGAATCTCCTTGTACTTTTGCGCGGCATTCCAGAAGGTGCTGCCTTCGGGGCCGGCGCTGACGGTCAGCGTGCTGGGCGGCGCGGGCTGGATCAGCCGCACGGCGACCCAGATCCCCACGGCGACGATCAGCAGGATCGGCCCGAACGAGACCGCGAGATCGCGCCAGGAGATCGCGACGAAACGGGCGACGAGACGGGGAGGGCTTTTGCGGCCGGTGGCTGGCTTCATCGGATGACGTGACGGCTACGGTCGAAAGTGAACAGGGGCGGCGCACTGCGGCACGCAAGCCGCGCGGCGGTGCGGCAGCGGGCGTCGCGCCGATGGTACCTGAGATTCGCCGCCCGGCGAAACGCGTGGCGGCGGCCGGCGCCGACAAACCCGTAACAAATCGTGAGCGTGGCATGACAGTCCGCGCGCCTGACGCGATTTGCATCTTAAGCATCTCGACTATCACTAAACCCGACTAAACCCTTTGCGATTCTGGCCCGGCTAGATTAAATTGTGCATCGCTGCCGCGATCGGATGTTTGCGCGGCGCGACCCGGCACGACACACAAGAACCGGGCGCGTCGGCGGACCTCGCGGCTTGCCGGTTTTCGTACCGCACTGCATGCCCGTCATCGCGGGCGGCAACGGCAACCGGCCTCTCTCGCCTCTCGCACATCGTGTTACAGCCATAGTCGGCCGTCGCTCGCGCGCGCCTTGTCGCGTGCGCCTCGCATGGCCGCCGGAAGTCGTAACGAAGCCGCTTGTCTATGCGGTCCAATGTGAAGCAAAGGAGAAGAAAAGCTATGAAATCGGTCGGTTTTCTGAAAACGCTGGGTTCGGTTGTGGCAATGGTGGTGGCGTGCAATGTGTACGCTCAGGCAAGCGACGCAACGGCAACCGGCACGACCGCCGCGCCGGCTGCGAGCGCCAAGGCGACCAAGAAGGCGAACAGCCAGCTGGGCCGCAAGGTGCGTAGCGCGCTGGCCAAGACACAAGGTGTCGACGTGTCGAGCATCGCCGTGCGTGCTCGTGGCGGTGACGCTGACGGGTTCGGTGCCTGACCAAAGCCAGATCGACGCTGCCGGCCAGGCCGCCAAGGGCGTCGCCGGCGTGACGTCGGTGTCGAACAAGCTGACCGTTGTGCAGCAGTAAGCAGGCTGCGGCACCTGGCGCGGACGGTTCACGCCGTCATGCGCCATCGTGATGCAGACGTGCACCAAGGTTCCGGCAAAAAACCGGAGCCTTTTTTTATTTTTATTCGGCGATTATTGAAGCGGCGATGATGAGGTTCAGCCGTTTCGAACGGGACGGCGGCGCAGCCACGGTCCGTCTGTGCGCTGTGACACACTGCTGACGCATTGCAAAGCGTACTGTGATGGATAGGAAACCGGAGTCAACGCCATGGAAACCTCGCCTTTGCGCTATACCGATCTGCCTATCGGCGATCGGGCGGCTTTCGAACTGGTGTGCGCGCGGCACGGTTTCGCACCGGCGCATTTCGACATCAGCGCCTGCGCGGATCCGGGCGATGTGGCGCACGAACGTCTCGTCACCGTGCGGCGCGGCGGCTGGGCGCAGTCCTATCATGACCGTCACGGCCAATGGATCCGGCAGTTCGAGTCCGATCTGACCTGCCGGTTCTTCAAATAGCCGCTGGACGTTTGCGTCGGCGCGTTTGCGCCGGCGTGCGTAGAGATTCTTCAGGCGGTTTCAGGCCAGCACGAGGCGCACGCCAACCAGCGTGAGCGTGGCGGCGAGCAGGTTGCGCAGCAGCTTGTCCGGCGCGCGCGACGACAGATAGCTGCCGATCGCGATGCCCGGCAGCGAGCCCACCAGCAACGACAGCAGCATCGACCAGTCGACCGAGCCGAGCAGCCAATGGCCCGCGCCCGCCAGCAGGGTGAGCGGCACCGCATGCGCGATGTCCGAGCCGACAATGCGCATGGTCGGCAACAGCGGATACAGCAGCAGCAACACCGTCACGCCGATCGCGCCCGCCCCGACCGAAGTCAGCGACACCAGCACGCCGAGCACCGCGCCGGTCAGCACGGTGAGCGCGAGCGTGCGTCCCTGACTCGGCGTGCGCTGCTTGCGCGCGCCGAGCGCCGCGAGTTGCGGACGAAACACCAGCGCCACCGCCGTCACCAGCAACGCCGCGCCGAGCACGACCTGGATCAGTCGGCCGGCGCCCGGCGTGTCCATCCCAAAACGATGCAGCAGGATCAGCGTGATGGTGGCCGCCGGCACGCTGCCGGCGGCGAGGCGCAGCGTCACCTGCCAGTCGACCGAGCCCTTCAGCCCGTGCACGAGCGTGCCGGTCGCCTTGGTGGCGGCCGCGTATAGCAGGTCGGTGCCGACCGCGGTGGCCGGATGCACGTTGAACAGCAGGACCAGGATCGGCGTCATCAGCGAGCCGCCGCCGACGCCCGTCAGTCCGACCAGAAAGCCGACAAACAGGCCGGAGACGGAGTACAGCAGATCGATGTGGGGAAGTGCCATTGAGCGGACCGCTGACGGTCGGGTGAATTGGACGGGTTATAGGCGGCAAGGCCGGCGCGCCGGCCTTCGACGGTCGATGGAGAGCGGCGCCAAGGCCGCCGTCGCGCGGCGAAAGCCGCTATTGTCGCAAAACTGCCGCGTTTGCGTATGAAGCGGCATGCATACGGTCGATCAACGCCCGCACTTCAGGCCGGGTTTCGCCTTTCGCGTGCACGAAGTAGTACGTCAGCGGCGAGGCGACTTCATGGCGGCTCACGCGCACGAGACCGCTACGCTGCAGATAGGCATCGGCGAGCGCCTGGGGTTCGCGACGCTATGTGGTGGGTTGATGGCGATTGCCGGCATGGTGGTCGTGGCGCTGCGCGGGCGCTCGTGAGGCTGGGGCCGCAGTTGCAGCCGCAGCGTTAACGCAAGGCGATGTCGATGTGTTCTAACGCCCGCTCAAAGTGCCCGGCGAATTTCCACGACGCCGAACGCCGCCAGCGTGAACCCGACAATCCGGTCGATGGCCACGCGCAGTTTGCTGCCGATCGCATGGCGCGCGAGCGACACCACGGTCACGAGAAAACACCACCACGCGATCGAGCCGCAAAACACGCCGCCGACCGTGGTCAGGGCAATGCTCGATGAGAACGCGCCGCGCGGGGCGAGCGTCGTGAACAGCGCGGCGAACATGATGACCGTTTGCGGATTGGTCAACGTGAGCAGCAAGGAACTCGCGTACGCGCGCAGCGCGCCGGCGCGGCCCACTTGCGCGAGCTTGCCGTTGCCTTCGCCGTTGCCGTTCGACGCATCGGCGGGCGCTTTCTGCAGCAGCGTGCGCACACCCAGATATAACAGGAACAACCCGGCCAGCAGATGCAAGGGCCGGTCGTACGCGAGCATGAACTGCGAGATGCTGACGAGGCCGAGCGCCGCGATCAGCCCATAGGCGGCGTCGCCGGTTGCGATGCCGAAACCGATGGCAAGCCCGGCCCGCGGACCTCCGGCCAGCGTCCGGCGGATACACAGCATGCCCATCGGGCCGACCGGCGCGGCAATCGCGAGGCCGACGCCAGCAGCGGTAAGGAAAAGACTGGTGGTGGACATGGCTATCTCTGGAGGATTGTTCTGGTGTTTCTGCCGTGATGCGCGCGCTGCAAAGATGCGTGCTGCCGACAAGCCCCTCAGCATAGCCAGACCGGAAAGGCCCGGCAAGTGCGGGCGCGGTCATGAGTTCAGGTGGATCTGGCGGCTTGGGCGTCTCAGGCAGCGGTGAGCGCCTCCGGTGCCCAATCAGTCCGCACGACTCGACAGTTCAAGCAACTCCCGCGGTGGATACCCTGAGATGGCCTCAGCCGCCGTCATCGTCGGGCATAATTTTCCCACTTCGAACCTTGGGAGCACGCCAGCTCATGTGGCAGATCGATCAGGTCACCTTGCGCTTGTTCATCGCCGTCTGCGAGGAAGGCACGATCGCGCGCGCGGCCGAACGCGAGTTCATCGCGCCGTCGGCGGTCAGCAAGCGGCTCGCCGATCTCGAGGCGCTGGTCGACGTCGCGTTGCTCTCGCGCAGCCAGCGCGGCGTGCGCGCGACCGCCGCCGGCGAGGCGCTGCTGCGGCATGCGCGGCTCATCATGCGCGGCCACGAACGCCTGCAGGCCGAACTCAGCGAATACGCGGCCGGCGCGCGTGGTCACGTGCGCGTGCTGGCGAACGTGTCGTCGATGGTCGAGTTTCTGCCCGAGGCGCTCTCGGCGTTTCTGAAGGCGAACCCGCGAATTCGCGTGGACGTCGAAGAGCGCGTGAGCGCGGAAATCGTGCGAGGGTTGGAAGAGGGCGTCGCCGATCTCGGCATTTGCCGCGACGTCGTGCCGATGGGCAGTCTCGACGTTGTGCCCTATCGCTCCGATCATCTCGCGCTGATCGTGCCGCGCGATCATCCGCTCGCGGGCGAGGCGGCGATCAGCTTCGAGCAGACGCTGGCGTTCGATCACCTCGGGCTCTCGTCGAATGCGTCGGTGAACGCGCTGATGCAGCGCATCGCGGTGGAAAAGGGCCACGAACTCAACTATCGCACCTACGTGTCGACGTTCGACGCCGCCTATCGTTTCATCCAGGCCGGCCTCGCCGTGGCGATCCTGCCGCGCGAAGCGCTGCCCCGCCATGCCGCCGACGAATACGGCATCATCGCCGTGCCCCTGCGCGAAGCCTGGGCCGAACGGCGCTTCGTGATTTGCATGCGCGACCGTCAGGCGCTGACGCTCGCGGCGTCGCATCTGCTCGATCATCTGTTGAACGCGGTGTGAGGCGCGGCCTGCGAACCCAACGGCGATCCGCCCATCAAGGCCCTCTGAAAAGCCCTTAAGGGTTTCCCCTTTGCGACGGCTCACGCCCGTCCCGCCTGCCTGAGCCGCCATCGCGAGCGGCGATGGAGTGCGTCGCCAACGCAGACTTTCCCGCGCGCCGACGCGCGGGCACGCTGTCACTCAGTTGCTTCATTCCCCGCATTCTCCGCGGCATTCAAGACCGGGATACAAGACCATGAGTGACATCCAGGAGCGCGTCGTCGTGACCGAAGTCGGTATGCGAGACGGCCTGCAAAGCATCGCCCGCACGATGCCCACCGAGTTCAAACGGCGCTGGATCGACGCCGCGTATGCCGCCGGCGTGCGCCATATGGAAGTCGCCTCGTTCGTGCCGGCGAAGCTGCTGCCGCAAATGGCCGACGCCGACGAAGTCATCGCCCACGCGCTGACCTACGACGATCTGATCGTGACGGCGCTGGTGCCGAACCTGAAGGGCGCGCAACGCGCGCTCGAAGCCGGCGTGCACCGCATCGTCGCGCCGATCTCGGTGAGCACCGCGCATAGCCTCGCGAACGTGCGCAGGACGCCGGCCGAAATGATCGAGGCGTTCGCGGCAATGCGCGAGTCGATCGACGGCGCGTCGAAAGCGGGCGCGCGGCGCGTTGAACTGATCGCCGGGTTGTCGACGGTGTTCGGCTGTACGCTGCAAGGGGCGGTGCCGTACGCGGATATCGCCGCGATCGCTCGCGCCGCGGTACAAGCGGGCGCCGATGTGATCGCGCTCGGCGACACCACCGGGGAAGCGACGCCACGCCAGGCCGGCGAGATCATCGAACTGGTGCGCGACGTTGCGGGTGGCAAGCTGCGCTCGCTGCATTTCCACGACACGCGCGGTCTTGGCCTCGCCAACACGCTGGTCGCGCTGCAACACGGCATCCGCGAATTCGACGCGTCGCTTGCCGGACTCGGCGGCTGTCCGCACGCGCCGGGCGCGACCGGCAACGTCAACACCGAAGACCTCGTGTTCATGCTCGACAGCATGGGCTATGAGACCGGCATCGACCTCGGCCGTCTGCTCGCGTCGCGCGCCGTGCTCGCCGACGCTTTGCCCGGCGAACCGCTATACGGCTATCTGGCGCGCGCCGGCTTGCCGAAACAGTTCCGCGCTACCCGTCAACGCTTCGAATCCTCCGACTCGCAGGTACTGCAATGAATCCGCTTTCCTCTACTTCTTCTTCGGCGGCTCAGCCGCAGTCTGGCGCGCTGCCGCTCGCCGGCATTCGCGTGATCGAGTTGTCGCATATGGTGATGGGCCCGACCTGCGGGATGATTCTCGGCGACCTCGGCGCCGAAGTGATCAAGGTCGAACCGCCGCGCGGCGACGGCACGCGTCGTTTGCTCGGCACCGGCGCGGGCTTTTTTCGCACCTTCAATCGCAACAAGAAGAGCGTGGCGCTCGACCTCGATAGCGACGCGGGACTGGCCGCGCTGCACAAGCTGGTCGATACCGCCGATGTGTTCGTCGAGAACTTCAAGCCGGGCCGCATGGCGAGCCTCGGCCTCGATTACGCCTCGCTGCGCGAGCGCAATCCGAAGCTCATCTACGTCTCGCACAAAGGCTTCCTGAACGGTCCGTATGAACACCGTCTCGCGCTCGACGAAGTCGTGCAGATGATGGCCGGCCTCGCCTATATGACGGGACCGGTGGGCCGTCCGTTGCGCGCGGGCAGTTCGGTCAACGACATCATGGGCGGCATGTTCGGCGCGATCGGTGTGCTCGCCGCGTTGCATGAGCGGAACGCAAGCGGCCGCGGCAAGGAAGTGCAGAGCGCGCTGTTCGAGAACTGCGTGCTGCTCTCCGCGCAGCACATGCAGCAGTTCGCCGCGACCGGTGTGCCCGCCGCGCCGATGCCCGAGCGCATCAGCGCATGGGCGGTGTACGACGTGTTCACGCTCGCCAACGGCGAGCAGATGTTTATCGCCGCGACTGGCGACGGTCAGTGGCGCGCGCTGTGCGCGATTCTCGGCCGCGCGGATTTGTTGGCCGACCCGCGCCTCACTACCAACAACGACCGCGTGCAGGCCCGCGAATGGCTGCTGCGGACGCTCGGTGAAACGCTGAGCCAGTTCGAAGGCGCGGCGCTCGCGCCGCAGTTCGAGCGCGACCACATTCCGTTCGCCTCGATCACGAAACCCGAAGCGTTGTTCGACGATCCGCACCTGAACGAGAGCGGCGGTCTTGCGCGCCTCACACTCGACGACGGCAGCGAAACCGCCATGCCTCTGCTGCCGATCTCACTTGACGGCGCGCGTCTGCAACCGCGTCAACCGATCGCGAAGATCGGCGAGCACACCGCGCAAGTGCTGCGCGATCTGGGCTACGACGAAGCGCAGATCGCGGCGCTGGGCGGCGGCTCGACGCAGGTTCCGCGCGAAGCCGCGGCCTGAGCGCTGCGCTCGACGCATCGAACGCAATCAAATCAATCTCATCCGGCGCGAGACCGGACCAAGGAGACAGACGATGAAGTCGTCGAATCAAGCGGTGTATGCAACGGCGGTCGGCGATGCCGGCGCGCTCGGCGGATTACCCTCCGGCGCGGGCGCATCCGCGGACGGCCGCGCGGACGAAATCGCGCTAGACGGCGCGCGCATTTCCGCGCGGCTCGACCGCCTGCCGGCCACGCGGTCGATCTGGAAGCTGGTGATGCTGCTGAGCCTCGGGCTCTTCTTCGAACTGTACGACCTGATGTTCTCCGGCTACATCGCACCGGGACTCGTGCGCAGCGGCATTCTCACCGCGACCACGCACGGGTTGTTCGGCACGAGCGGTGTGGCGAGCTTCATTGCGGCGTTGTTCGCTGGACTGTTCATCGGCACGGCCGCGTGCGGGTTTCTCGCCGATCGTTTCGGCCGTCGCGCGATCTTCACGTGGTCGCTGCTCTGGTACACGGCGGCCAATATCATCATGGCGTTTCAGGACACGGCGCTCGGACTCAATCTCTGGCGTTTCATCGCGGGGATCGGCATTGGTGTGGAGATCGTCACGATCGGCACGTACATCTCCGAACTCGTGCCGAAGCATGTGCGCGGACGCGCGTCGGCGTGTTCGCAGGCGGTCGGCTTTTGCGCGGTGCCGATCGTCGCGTTTATGTCGTATCTGCTGGTGCCGCATCGTTACTTCGGTCTGGATGGCTGGCGTCTGGTCGTGCTAACCGGCGTGGTCGGCGCGATCGTGGTGTGGTGGATCCGTCTGCGTCTGCCGGAGAGCCCGCGCTGGCTCGCGCAGAAAGGCCGCATCGACGAAGCGGACGCGATCATGACGCGGCTCGAAGCACGCGTCGAGCGTGAGTACGGACGGCCGCTGCCGGAACCCGCGTTGCCCGAACCGGTCCGCGCACGGGCGGCGTTTCGCGATCTGCTGGTGCCGCCGTACCGCAAACGCACGCTGATGCTGATCATCTTCCACGTGTTTCAGACAATGGGGTATTACGGTTTCGCGAACTGGATTCCGACCTTGCTGATCAAACAGGGCATTACGGTGACGACGAGTCTGATGTACGCGAGCATCATCGCGATTGCGGCTCCGCTCGGGCCGTTGCTGGGCTTGCTGATTGCCGACCGCTTCGAGCGCAAGACGGTGATCATCTGCATGGCGGCAGTCAACGTGGTGTGCGGGCTGGCATTTAGCCAGGCGCGCGAGACGGTCTTGCTGGTCAGCCTGGGCGTGTGTCTCGTGCTAGCGGGAAATATTATTTCGTATAGCTATCACGCTTATCAGGCCGAGTTGTTTCCGACCAGTATCCGGGCGCGGGCCGTGGGGTTCGTTTATTCGTGGAGCCGGCTCTCGGCAATGTTCTCCGCGTTCGTGATCGCGGGATGTTTGAGCCGCTTCGGCGTGGACGGCGTGTTCGTGTTTATCTCCGGAGCGATGGCGGTAGTGATGCTGGCCATTGGGATGCTTGGACCGAAGACACGGGACGTGGCGCTGGAGGATATTTCGAAGTAATTCGTTGAGGAGAATGCCCGCCTGTACGTGGCGGGCCTGCTCGTTTTAGTGCTTCTTCTGGGTCGCTGACACGCTCGGTGCTACGCGGATCGGCGGCGCGCCGGATGGCGAAGTGGCGGGTTGGGGTTTCTTCGCCTGCTTCGGTTTCTTGACTTCGCGGTTACTGCGCATTTGACCTTTTGCCATGATGGACTCCCCAATTGGCGGTTTTTGCTCCGCATACGAGCAATACGTTAGTGTGCGCCTGTTTTAGCGCTTTATGTTGGGGTTTCTCGTTTTTAAGACGCTTGCATGGCCTGGGTCGCAGCGAAGCTTACTTCAGGCCCAGCAGCCTGGCCGGCGCGCAAGTCACGCAAGAAATCTGACCGGTTTTTTCCAGTGCGATGAAAGCAATCGCCAGCGCCACGAGAATAATCGACGCGACGGCGAATGTCTGTTTCTTGCGCGAGTGTCGCGGAGCGGCCTGCATCTCCGTTCCGGCAGCCACGGTCCGCACCGCTACTGCGGGCTCCGCATGCAGCGCGTCGACATCCTTGACGAGTTCCGACAGCACGCCCAGTTTTTTGCCCACAATCTTTCGTTTGAGATGGACGCGCTTGAGTTCGTTCTCGAGTTCGGTGAAATACGACTCCAGCGAATTCGATTCGGCTTTCAACCGTTCGAGCATCGACGAAACGTCATCTGCTGCTTCAGGTGTGGGCAGGGGAATGTTGTGGTTCCAGCTTTCAGCGATCGGAGTTCTGTAGTTCATCTGGTAGGTGTTGCTCACGTCTTACCTCGCCCGCTGGGATTGCCGGCCTGTTGACCGTTTAAAGGAGTAGCGGATTCTAGGCAGCAGGAACCTGCTTCGCTATAAGACAAATCTCAAGGTTTTGATGCGCTGCTATGACAGCATGACTCGCTTTCGACGCCGACTTTGCGGTGCCTGTTTCGAGCGGCCAAAAAATAACGTCAGCCGGCCCATGAGCCGGCTGACGTTTTTCATGTCCGCCGAGTACCCGAGTTCGGGTTCATCAAACGCGCGTCTTACATTCCGATGTATCCCACCGGCGTCGTCGCGTTGCCCTTGGCGACCGACGCATTGTTCGACACCACATACACCGGCGATTCGGTCAGGTTGAGCGTCAGCACACCGTTGCTGTAGTTTGCATTGGTCGCGTTGCCCATCATGTCGACCACCTTCACGGTGCCGCTCGTGCCCGGCGCGTCGACGTTGAGGCTGTACGCGACGCTATAGGTCGAGCTGAAGCCCGCGCTCGCGCTCCACACGTTGTTGTTGTGCGCCCACAAGGCGGTGACAACCGCGCCGTTGCCTACCTGCTGGAAAGCGTACGCGTAGACGCCGTTCGGCGTTCCGTTCACCGGACCGAGCGTGGTGGTGCCGTCGAGCGTGTGCGTCATCGCGCTGATCGCCATGGCGACCGGCTTCGGGCTGATGTTGGTCGCGCCGTACGCGCCTTGCGCATCGCTCAGGTCGAAGAAAGTGCCGTAGCCGACTTCATCCGGATAGTCCGCGCCGTAGAACACGTAGGTCTGGTCCGCGCCTTCGCCGAGCGTGATGATGTGCATGCGCGCCGCGACCGCCGCTTGTGCGTACAACACGTTTGCGCTCGGATAGTTCGGGCCGTACGACGTTCCGAGGTCGTAGCTGATGCCCGCTTCCGTCGAGAACAGATGCATGCCGGTGCGATAGTCGGTGGCCATTTCCGCGCGCAGGTTGCGCATCTGGCCGCGCAATGAACCGTCGGCGGTGGACGGATCGCTGTCGTAGCGCTCAGGCGGATGCGACGGCGAGGTGCCCGCGTCGTAGTAACCGTGCGTGGCGACCGCATCGATGTATTGGCCGAAGCCGAGCGACGCGAGGCGCTTCAGGTGCGAAGTGGTCAGGCTCGGGAAGGCATCGGCCGGGCCCATCACCATCGCGTGCGGATCGGTTGAATGAATGCCCTGGTAGGACGCCTGGTACAACGCGACGAAGTTGGCGTCGGTGTCGGTCCACATCTGGTTCGGTTCCCACGTCACCTGATAGTAGTTCGCCGATTGAGTCGGGAAGTACGCGGCGCGGATCGCGTTCGATTCCGTGCCGACACGGCTCATATAGCTCTGGTAGTACGACATGTCGGTCGGCAGCGTCGTGTCGTCCTGGAAGGCGCCGGTGCTGCTCGTCCACGCGGGAATGCCGTCGAGGCGGATCAGGCGCATCACGTTGCCGCTCTTGTAGAACGAATCGAGATTATCAGCCGACGGGTTGAACGTGTTCCGTCCGTTCGGTTCCATGGTGGAGAGCTGGCGGTCGTCGATCGTCGACGAAATGCCCAGCGCTGCGAGCAGCGGACCGTTGTCGTTCGCGCCTTGCATGCCGAAGCGATGCTGCTCCTGGCGCGCATAGGTCACGGCCGGAACGACGCCGGACAGGTTCGGCGTTACGCCGAAGCTGGCGATGCCGACCGGACGCGTGCCGGCTTGCGGCAACTGGCCGCCGTTCTTCGCGAGCGTGCCCGTCGCCGCGAAATAGCCGGCGAGCGTCGAGGTGCAATTTAACGTGATGGTTTTCGCGCCGCTCGGCACGGCGGTGCTCCCGCTCGCGGCGACGCGGCCGAGCGTGTCCGTGACGGCCCAGTTCAGCGTGTCCGCGCTCGGCGCGTTGGTGTTGAAGACGAGCTGGAAGGTGCTGCCGGACGCGAAGATGCGCGTGTTGTCGGCACTCGGCGTATCGGCGGAGATCGTTGCGCTGCCCGAGCCGCCCGACGTGGTGGGCGAGGCGCAGCTCATGGCCGCGGTGCCGCCTGCGGCGTTCAGTGCAGCGGTGCCGGTGCTGGCGTTGCCAGCCGCAGACGTGCTGGCCGAACTGTTTGAGCCGGCGGTGCCCGTTTGGGCTGCCGCGGTGCTGGCGGCGCCGTTACTGCCGCCGCCACCGCCGCATCCGGCGAGTGCGAGGGAGAGTGTCGAGAGAAGGAGTAGTCGTGATTTCATCAATCTGTAAGCAATGCGTTAGCTGATCATGGGTCGACGTCCTCGCGCAAAGCGCGTTGGGAGGTCGAGTGAACAGCGGGGTTCATTTGCAAGCCAGCCGATGACCGAGGCTTCGACACTGGCGTCCTGAGTGCGCAGCTTCGCCGCTGCGCGAGGGTGATCCCTTCCCGGGATGCCGGCCCCGAAGCGCTTCTCTGCGGAGAAACGTTCGTCATACGAAACCCACCGCTGACACGAGCGGATTTGGCGGAATCGGACGACCGGGGAAGGTATGACGAAAACGGCCGGCGTGTTGAGGAACAGCGCGATTCAGATCGCAGTACGTGAATTCATGGCTGGGCCAACGAATTTTTTACTGTCCTGCAAGCTAAAGAAGCCTGATTTGGGAAGAATCGACCGCAACGATACGCATTAGTATGCTTAAAAGAAGTAACGAGTCGTTACGTATGAACATTAATGCAGTACTAATTGCTTTGATCGCACGAAAATATCAGTCAGGCGAAACCAGCATTTTTCCGCCACGACGAGTTGGGGTCGAAAGAATTTGAAACGGATGCCTAACTATCCGGCGCGGTCAATCGACTGAGAAATGGGCGTTAGCGCTCATTGGTCAGCCGAAAAGCTCTTGGGGTTGGCGTAAAAGTGCTGAACCTTGGGTGTAAGGTTTCTTCGCGACATGGACTTCGCAGCGGAACTGTCGCTGTTTTACGAAGACATTGACGCGCTCCGCAAAGCGGAACGCGCCAACCACGATGCTGGATGCCGACGTTACTTTGCGTCTGCAATAACGGGGGCGGCATCCCTCCGCTGCGCAAAAAGGGCGGTTATCCAGAGAGATAAATCGTGAGAATTCTTCAACTGGTTCATGCGCCGCGTTTGTCCGGCGCAGAAGTACTCGTAAAGGGATTGGCCATTCATCATCAGCGCGGTGGCCATGAGGTCTGCATGACATCGCTGCTTCCGGAGCAGGAGGATTTCGCCGCCATTCATGCAGAACTTCAGGCTGCCGGCGTCACGTGTCTGTTTCCCGAGGTTCGCTACGGCAGAGCGGGAAAGCTGCTGCACCTGTATCGCGTGGTGCGGCGGTTCCGGCCCGATTTCATCGTCGCTCATGCCACGCTTGCCGCGCTGTATGTGCGCCTTCTGCCGGTCCATACGCCGATTGCGTGGGTCATGCATTCCGGCGTCAACGATTTCGAGAACGGCGCGCTCAAGCGGGCCGAACGCCTGCTCTCACGGCGGGCGAGAGCCATCATCGGCGTGTCGCAGCAGAATATCGACGACTACCTTCGGGAGATTGGCCGGCATCCCTCCATGGTCGTGATTCCGAATGGCGTGGATGCGCAATTGTTTTCGGAAGGCAACGACGTCGCCGCGCCGGACATCGGCGTGCACCCGAAGCAGATCGTCCAGCTCGGCCGCTATATCGAAGGCAAGAGCCAGCTGGACACGATCCGCGCATTCGAGCGCGTGCTGCAATCGGAGCCGGAGGCGCGTCTGCTGTTATGCGGCGTCGTCGAAGATCTTGACTATCACCGGGCGGTGCTGTCGCTGGTTCGTCAGCTCGGCCTGGAAAACAGGGTGACGGTGGGCGGGCCGCGTTCCGACGTCGCCGCGATTCTGCGCGCCTCGCGGGTCTTCGCGATGCCGTCGCGTTTCGAAGCACAGAGCATTGGTTTTCTCGAGGCGCTTGCGTCGGGCATTCCAGTCGTGGCGAGCCGGATTCCCTCGTTCGGTTTTGCGAGCGCGTTCGCCGGCGTCAGCCTGGTCGACACGACCGACGCCGAAGCCTACGGCCGCGCGTTGTTGCACGCGCTCGACACGCCGCGCGCGAACCGGCAGCTGGCCGGCTACACGCTGCACGACACCGCGGATCGTTACATGACGATCGCGCGGAAGTTCGTTCACCCGCTGCAGGTTTCGGCCTGAGGTCGATCGGACCGGCCGGCTTGCTTAACGTTACTGCGGTTACTGCGCGAGCCGGTCGATTCGCACCGTCTCCGAGAAAAGCCCCGGCAGTTTGCCGAGTTCCTGAGCTTCGCCCAGCGCCAGGCCGTTTCCGGATGGATAGCGCGTGATTGCCGCCGCGCCGCCGGTGAAATAGAAATCGCCGAGGGTCGCGTCGGTCCGGCGAAACAGCACGAGTGCCGCCCCCCGTTTGTCGCGCACGAATTCCGGAAACACATCTGACCACGACATGCCATGCAATGTCGCCGCCTGGGCCGGCGCGCTCGCCGCGCCGCTCAGGTCGAGCGTGGCGACGTCGATCACGGCTTCTTCGCTCGATTCGTCCAGATGCGGCGTCAGCAGAATCAGCGTGTTGCTGTCGCGCCCAAGCACGGCGCCCATGGTCACTTTCACGAAGTCGGGCGCAAAACTCGCCGGCAAGACGTTACGCTCACCGACGCTCATGCGCGTGCCCTCGTTGGCGATCGGCGTGAGCGCGAGGCGTCCGTTGGCGCTGTCCATCGCGACCAGAGAGGCGCGCGAGCCCGCCGTTTCGCGCGCCAGCAGATTGACGTTCTGCGGCAGATTCCTCGCCTGCGCCCAGAGCACCGGCGCCGATCCCGTCGAGGCGCCCGATCCTTGCGAAGACGCCATCCATAGATCGAGCCCGCTGTCGGGTCGCTTCTGCGCGATCAGCACGCTGGCCCGTCCCGTTCCGGTGAAGTTCGCCGCCACATATTGCTGCGTCAGTTCCGGCAGGAACGCGTTGCTCGTCTGCAGCCAGAGGCGAGGCGCCTCGAACGACTCGCCGGCACTGCGAAGCAACCAGAACGCGGTCCCGCCCTGGCGCGCAGCGACGATCATCAGATCCGCCTTGCCGTCGCCGTCGAAATCGCCGAGCAGGAAGCGCACGCTGTCGAAGCACAGCTTGTCGTCGGTGCAACTCGGTGCGGTAGCCTGAGGATCGAACGGGACGGCGCTCGCGTACCACAGCGCGGGCGCCGAAGCTTTGGCGAGGGAAGCGGCATACACGTTGAATCCCGGCCCGTCGTGTTGCCGCTGGACGTACACCACGGACTGCTCGCCCGAGCCGGCAATATCACCGGCCATCGCCGTGGCGAGCCTCAGGTCGTTCGCCTGCGTGTGCTGCGTGGTGGCCCAGCGGTAGCGCGTGGTGAGCGCAGTGCAGCCGCGCATGGTCAGCTTGCCGTCGTTTTCGCCGAGGCAATGCCGCAGCGGCGTATAGACGAGGCCGAAGTCCCACGGCGTCCAGCTTTGCGCCACGTCCCATTGATCGCAAGTCTCGGCGACCAGATAGCCGTCGCGCTCGGCAATACATTGCGAGGTCGCGACGCTCACGAGTGCGGCGTTGCGCGTATTGCCGGGATACACGGTCAGCGGGTCCCATCGCCATTGCTGCGTGGACGAGTCCGTGCAGGCGGCGAGCGTCGGCGCGCGTCCAGGCCCCGCGGAAGTCAGGCAGCGGCTCGCCGCCGCGTTGAACAGCTGGATCGGATGAGACACGAAATCCGGTACGCGGCGATCGGCGCGATCAGCAAATGCGTAGCGTCGCGAAATCCAGTTACCGTCCCATTGAAACTCGCCGAATACATGCGAAGACTCGCTGCCGTCGATCGAAAAATAACTGGCGACGATGTCGCGCTTGCGCTGTACTTCGGCAGCGGGAAGATTGCCGGGCCAGCCCCCGGTCGGATAAGTGACGTGGTAGACGATCGGCACGCCTTTGCCGAGCGTCTGCGCGACGTGGCGAGTAATACGCGCCGAATAGATATGATCGGGATGCTCGATAAACGGCACGGTGTCCGGATTGAGCGTGTAGATCAGCGTCGCTGGCGCGAGCATCGCTTTTAAAGTGGCCGACAAGGAGTCGCGATCGTATTTCACGCGCACGGAGCCGTCCGCGTTCATCGGATACGTGGAGATCGTGGCGTGTTGTTCCCACAGCAGGCCGAGCGGTACGCGGCCGCCGCGCACGGCGCCGCCGGGCAGGCGAAGTTCGAGCAATCGCACTTGCGGCCTGGCCTTCAGCACTATCTGATGCACGAGCTTGCCGGCAATCGTTACGTTGGATTCCAGCCACTCGTCGGGCACGCCGGCCATGCGCGCGTAAGCGAGCCGCGAGGCCCGCTCGCGGGTTTGCACGTAAGCGAAATCCGCGCCGTTGGCGCCGCCGATCAGATGCACCGTGGTGATGCACCAGCCCGCATCAAGACGCTCGCTGATGGCGGGGTCGACGAAAAGCAGATCGTCGTCGAGATGCGCGACCACCGTAACCAGTGTGCCGGGGCCGCACTCGGCCGCGCGCGCCGCGCCCGGCAGGAAGGCGAAGAAGAGAACCGCGACAAAAGCAAAGAATGAATCGCGAACGAGCGGGCTTGCCGATAATCGCATAGTGATTCGAGCTCTGACGGTGAGCTCGCATCATACTGTAGCGGCCATGGCCGGCACGTTGCCGAACTGACAGTCAGTGGCAATTCGCGATCCGGCGGCGCGGGCTCAGCCTCGTGCGGCAGCTCGCGGCTGCGTTAGCGGAAGTAGGCTTTGGTGTTGTCGTGGACATCGGCGCGCGCGAGCAGTTCCGATGGCGCAAGCCACACATATTCGCTGTGCTGCTCGGGCCGTCCGAGCGGCGCGGTGCCCGTAAGCGTGAGCGAATAGGCGAGCACGATGTAGTGCGTCGACACATCCGGCTCGCCCGCGAAGTTGTCGCTGTAGTGATGTTCGAACACGCCTTCGAAGCGTGCGGTCGAGCGCGCCAGTTTCGCGATGCCCAGTTCGGCGTCGGCAATGCGGGCAAACGCGGCGTCGAGTGTTTCGTCTTTGTGGATGCGGCCGCCGGGAACGAACCAGGTGCCGCGGGCAGGGCGGTTGCGGCGGCGGCCCACCAGCACGCGCCCTTGCGCATCGCTGACGATCAGATCGAACGCAACCAGAGGCGTGAGGCGGACCACGTCCAGGAAATCGATCTCGGTCAGCAGCATGTCATCTCCCGCGGTTCTCGCGCCGCTTGAGCGCGTCATCGACTAATAGTCGCGATGGTGATCGTCGTGTCGCGTGAGCCGGCCCGAGACGCTCGTCAGAAAAAGCGCGAGCACGATCGCGCCGATCGTCGCAAAGAAAAACGCGCCGATCATCGCGGCCAGTATCAGCGTCATCCATGCAAGGCCGTTCATGTCTCGGCTCCGGCGTGTTGATAGGCATGCTAACGTGCCTCCGCTTGCATACTATGTGCGCCAGTAGCCGCAGAGGCTGTCCCATCACGCCGAAGTATCGGCACATCGCGCCGCTAATGCGCCACGTAAGCCTCGGGTGTGATGACCGCGTCCTTGAATACGTCGGCGTTGCCGGAGACGACATAGACCGGCGCGGGCGAGAGTTTCAGGTTAGCCACGCCGTCGCGGTACGGCAAGCTCGTCGCGTTGCCCATCATGTCGAACGCCGTCACTTCGCCGCTCGTGCCCGGCGCGTCGACCCGCAGACGATAGTCCACGCTGCGGCTCGCATCGAAGCCGCTTTTGGCGTTCCACTTGTCGTTGTCATGCGTCCATAGCGCGGTCACGATCTTGCCGCCGCCGAGCCGGCGAAACGCGTAAGCGTAGACGCCTTTGGGCAGATCCTTGAGCGGGCCGAGCGTGTCGGTGCCGTCGATGATGCGCGTCATCGCTGCCACCGCGAGCGCCGCGGGTTTCGGGCTGATGCGGGCCGGACCGTAAGCGCCTTTCGGATGATCGAGCTCGAAGAAAATCCCGTAGCCGGGCGCGGCGTCCGGCATATCCGCGAGATAGAACACGTAGGTCGTGTCGGCGCCTTCGCCGAGCAAGATCAGATGCGTGCGCGCCGTCACGGCAGCTTGTGCGTACAGCACGTCCGCGCCCGGATAGTTCTTGCCATACGATTGCCCGATGTCGTAGCTGATGCCGGTTTCGGTCACGAAGAGCGGCGCGCCGGGCTTCAGGTACAGACGCATTTCGTGGCGCAGCGCACGCATCGCGGCGGGCAGCGCGCCCGGCACGGTGCCCTGATTGCCGGTGTCCACGACGCGCTCGGGCGGATGCGAGGGCGTCGTGCCGATATCGTAGTAGCCGTGAACCGTCATGCCATCCATATAGCGGCCGATCCCTAGCGGACCGAGCTTGCGCATCCACGTGACGTTGCCCTGCACCGACGAATAAGTCAGCCCCATGACCATCGCGTGCGGATCCGTCTGATGGATGCCTTCCCAGACCGCCTTGTACATGGCGACGAAATTCGCGTCGGTGTCGCGCCACGGCAGACCGCCGTCGGCGTCCGGTTCCCACGTCACCTGATAGTAGTTGTCGCGCTGTTTGGGAAAGTAAGTCGTGCGCACACGATTCGATTCGGCGCCCACCTTGGCCATGTAGTCCTTCATTTGCACGAGAGATGTCGGCGCATAGCTGTGCGTTTCGGTCCTGGTCGGGCTCGCCCACTGCGGAATGCCGTCGAGCTGGATTAACCGCAGCAGGTCGCCGCGCCGGAAGAACGGCGTGAGTTGTTTGCTCGCGGGCTCGAAGGTGCCTGCTTTTTTCGGCTCCTCCATATACCAGTTGCGATTGTCATTGACCCACGTGAGGCCGAGCGCGGTATAGACAGGCCGATAACCGTCGCCGTCGCAGCAGTGTTGCCCCGGCGCAAGATAAGCCGCGCCCTGTCCGCCGAAGCGGTGCAGATCTTCGTACGGAAAACGGACGGCGGGTAACGCAGCGGACACATCCGGCAGCACGCCGAACGTCGCGACGCCCGCGGGGCGCGTGCCGCGCGATTCGAGCTGACCATGTGCACGTTCCAGCGACGCGGACACCGCGAAGTAGCCCGCCACGCTCGATGCGCAGCTCAACGTGGACAGCGTCGCACCCGCCGCAACGGGAAAGCGCCCGCTGGCGCGCACGCCATTCCACGCGTCGCGTATCTGCCAGCCGAGCGTGTCGGCTTGCGTCGGGCGTGTGGCGAAAACCAGCGCAAACGGTTTGTTCGCGGCGAAGAGACGCGTGCCGTCGCTGGGCGTATCGGCTTCGAGCAGATCGCCATGCGCCGCTGCAGGAACTTGCGATGAGGGCGGCGAGCAACGCAGCCCTTGCCCGGGTGGCGCCTTCAGGTCTATTGGTGTGGCAGATTGCATTGCAGCGCTCGGCGCTGCGTCCTGCTTCGCGACCGGCGCGGGTGCATTGCTCGCCGCCGCCGGCGCCATCGCGCAACGCTTCTCCACCCCGGGCGCAGGATCGCCGAATACGCCGTTATTGCACTCGGCGCTACTCGAGAATGTTTTGACGACGTGTTGTTGCGGCGTGCCGTACAGCACGTCGCGCGTGCCGTTGAAACGGCAGGTGCCGTATTCCGCCGCACACGGTGTCCAGTTCCTGCCATCCGCGCTGAACTCGCCATTGCTCACACCATTCGCTTGCGGCGCAGCATCCGAGGCTGCGCATCGGCCGGCCGCGAAGCCAAGCAGAATGACCGTCATCGTCGAGATGGCGATGGCAATGGTGGGGCTTCCAGCGCCGCCGGAAAAGGCGCCGTCGCGCTTTCGCGGCGCGCGCTGCTCGCGTACATTCGACATGTGTTCCCCGTGTCGTTCGCAGTCCGTCCAAAGGTTAGAGACGCGTCGCCCAACTACTAGTTCACCAGGTCAGAGCCGCCTCGCGTGACATCTTTAAGCAATGTGTTGCGGAAACCGCATAGTGTATTTCCGCAAACCGGTGGCGGAAATAGCTCGGTGCCCTCTCGACACATTCGGCCATTGGCCCGTCTATTGCCGTGCGGCCTAAAGTTTTCTTATTTCCGTGTTTCACGTTTGAAACATTAATCGTCACGTTTATATTCCTGAGATCCAATAACAACCAAGTAAATAATTTTGTCGAACTCTCAAGTGTTTATATTGGTTGTTCGTTTTACTTATTGCCATCCCCACTCATATATCGTCAGAAGAAACCCAGGTGCGCAAGGGGCGCGGCGGATGCCGGGATTGCAAAGCCGGTTGCACTCATTCTGACGTCCAGGCCGGAAAAAATCACTTTAAATCGGCATGGCGATGGATGGATCAAATTGTAACTGCGCCGTTTTCGAGTAGTCGTGGTGTGTGCGGTGGCGTACGAAATGGCGTTTTTATTTGCATTAACATTCGCAGAATGCAAATTCATTCCTATGCGGAATCAGCAATTAATTCGTTGAAAAGACGGCGGTAGCGGGGTTGTTCCGAAAATCCCTGGTTGGTCACCCTGTCCATACGCCAACATGTCTGCGCTTTCGGTCATGGCGGCAAAGTGCTTGAGTGGCGGTGACTATGATGCGCTGCACAGAGGATGGCCTCTTTGTGGCCGTCCAAGGTGAAAAGTAGAGCCGTTTTCTGGTGAGAGGATGACTATGACCTGCGCAAGTCTCGAGTCCGCAATGCTGCGCTGGGTGCACGCTCCGAGTAAGGGTATGCGTCGCATCGCGATACTGATGTTCAACGACTGCTCGCTGCAGGGAGCAGGTGTTGTTGCCGAGGTGTTCCAGGCAGCGAACGAAATGGCCTCGTCCGGCTCGGGCGGCTGGTTATACGACGTTTCGTTCCTGTCGGCCGACGGCGGCATGGTGACGTCGTCGTCCGCGCTGCGGGTCTGGACAGACGGACTCGACGCGCGGCATTACGGCGGTTTCGACGCGTTGTATGTCGCGGGCGGTAAAGGCGCATTGGCTGCCGCGAGCGATGAACGCCTGATTGCGTGGCTGCGTCGTGTGCGCCGCAACACCGGCATGATCCGGCCGATCGCGGAAGGTCGCGCGTTGCTCGATGCAGCCTATGTGCCCGACAGCCAGGAGGTCGGCGATGCGCATGCGCAGTCGGCATCGGCGCGCCAGCCCGAACAGACGGCCGATGCGGGCGATCGTCTCGAATCGATGCGAAGCGCGCTCGCCATGATCAAGCGCGATCTCGGCGGCGCCACGGCGCGCACCGTTGCCGAGCGCCTGCTGGCGGACTCGTGCTCGAATCTCGCGCCGCTGCTTGGCGAAGACGGCGGCCTGAGTCCTGGCGACAAGGTTCGCGCGGCAGCTCGCTGGCTGCAAGAGAATTGCCAGCAGGCGATCTCGATTGCCGACGCGGCGCAGTTCGCCGCGATGAGCGAGCGCAACTTTCTGCGCCGCTTCAAGATGGAAATGGGCATTACGCCGTCGAGTTTTCTGTTGCACGAGCGCCTTGCGGTGACTTGCAGCCTGTTGACCGAATCGGAATTGCCGGTCGACAAGATTGCCCGGCGCACCGGCATGGGCAACGGCGATCGACTCGCGAAAGTGTTTCGCAAGCGGATGAGAATTTCGCCAACCGAATTTCGGATTCAAAGTCGCCGACTAGTCGGCGAATAGCGCGACGGGGCCAGCCGGATGCCGTGTGACAACACGGCATCCGGTCCTACTTCTGTCGAACTTTGGGAATTATAAGGAATGCGAATATGTTGACTCAGGGAGCTGTAGGCGCCGCATCGGTCGACACGAACGGTGCGGATGCCGCGACGGCGGGCACGCGTTGCACGCGCATCGTCCCAGTCATTCTGGCAGGCGGCTCGGGCACGCGGCTGTGGCCGGTGTCGCGGGAGAACTATCCGAAGCAACTGATCGACGTCGTCGGTTCCGACTCGCTGCTGCAAGCTACCGCGCGGCGCATGGATGGCTTTCCGGCCGGCTGGAGCGTGGATGTCTCGCCGATCATCGTATGCGGCGAAGAACACCGCTTCGTGATCGCAGAACAACTTCATGAAAATGGCGTCGACGCTCGTCTTATTGTCGAGCCGGCGCGTCGCGATACGGCGCCCGCGTTGACACTGGCGGCGTCGCTCGCGTGCGCGGACGATAGCGACGCGATTCTCGTCGTCATGCCCGCGGATCACTCGATCGCCGACGTGCCCGCCTTGCAGGCCGCGCTCGAACTTGCAGCGCGCTATGCCGGGCAGGGTTCGATCGCGACGCTGGGCGTGCCGCCCACGCGCCCCGACACCGGTTTTGGTTATATCCGCGTCGGCGCCGAGCTGGCGGGCGGCGGCCACGCAATCGACGGTTTCGTCGAAAAGCCCGCGGAAGAACTCGCGGCGAAGTATGTCGCGGCAGGCATGTATTGGTGGAACAGCGGCATCTTCATCGTGCGCGCGAGCGTGTGGCTCGATACGTTGAAGCGTCTGCAACCGGACATGCACGCGGCCTGCGAGCGCGCATTCACTGGCGGCCGTCTGGACGGCGCGTATTTCCGGCCGCTGGTCGACGCGTTCCTCAGTGCGCCCGCGAACTCGATCGACTATGCGGTGATGGAACGCCTCACCGAGACTGCCGGCCCCGAAGCGCCGGATAGCGCGCCCGCAACGCCGGCGGGCGTGGTAGTCGGACTGAATGCCGGCTGGTCGGACCTGGGTTCCTGGGACGCCGTCTGGGCCGCGATGGAGAAGGACGCCAACGGTAACGCGGGGCGCGGCCGCGTGACATTCGAAGGGGCGGTATCGAGCTACGCGCACTCGGAAGGCCGGCTGGTCGCTTGTGTCGGCACCACCGACGTGGTGGTGGTCGAAACCGCCGACGCGGTGCTGGTGGTCGACCGCGCGCATGTGCAAGACGTCAAGGGGCTGGTGTCGCGCATCAAGGCGCAGCACGCGCCAGAGGCCGACGCGCATCGCAAGGTGCGCCGTCCTTGGGGTTTCTACGATTCGATCGACCATGGCGAGCGTTTCCAGGTCAAGCGCATCGTGGTGACGCCGGGCGCGCAACTGTCGTTGCAATTGCATCACCACCGCGCGGAACACTGGGTCGTCGTGCGCGGCACGGCGCTCGTCACACGCGGCGAAGAGCAGTTTCTGTTGAGTGAAAACGAATCGACTTACATCCCGCTCGGCATCAAGCACCGGCTCGAAAACCCGGGCAAGGTGCCGCTCGAAATCATTGAAATCCAGTCAGGCGCCTATCTCGGCGAAGACGACATTGTGAGGTTTAACGACAACTACGGCCGCTGCTCCTAAACAGCACGCCGGACTCAACTGCGGACAAGAACGGCAAGAACGAGGTGACCAGAATGCGCAAGTTTCAGGATTTGCTCGCGCGGATTTTTGATGTTGCATTGGTGTTGGCGGGCGCGGCGGTGGCGTCGCAGATCCGCTTCGATTACCTCGCTCAGTCCGGATTCTATTGGGCGCTCGTGATGTTCTCCGCAGCCTTCGCACTGGCCATCTTTCCGGCGTTTGGTGTCTACGAATCATGGCGCGGCCGCTCCAAGCTGGTGCTGGCCGGCCAGGTGTCGCTCGCGTGGCTGATGGTGCAGGTTAGCGCGCTCGTGCTGATGTATTCGCTGCATCGTATCGACTTCGTGTCGCGGCTGTGGTTCTCGTACTGGACTGCAGTAACCGGCGGCCTGCTGATCTCGTACCGCCTGATGACGCACGCCGTGTTGGCAAGGGCACGCAGCGCGGGTTTGAATCTGCATCAGGTCGCGATTGTCGGCAGCGGCTCGCAGTGCGACGCGATTATTCGCCGGATCAACGCCGCGCCGACTACCGGTTTTCGCGCCACGGCCGTGTACAACGCGCGTCCGGACGTCTCGCCGGTCGCAAGCCCTGGCGTCCCGGTGTTCGACACCGTCGACGCGCTCGCCGACTACATGCGGACCAACGACGTGCACGAACTGTGGCTGATGCTGTCGCTTTCCGAAGAGCCGCTGATCTGTTCGCTGGTCAGCGAATTCCGCGACGATCTGGTGAACATCCGCTTCATGCCGGACGTGCGCAGCCTCGCGCTCTTCGAGGGCAGCGGCGTGATCGATCTGCTCGGCGTGCCGGCGATCAATCTCGTGGCTTCGCCACTGTCCGCCAGCTCGATGCTGAAGAAGGAAATCTTCGACCGCCTGTTCGCCTTGACCGCCTTGATCGCGCTCGCGCCAATCATGCTCGTCATCGCAATCGCGGTGAAACTGTCCTCGCGCGGTCCGGTTCTGTTCAAGCAGAAACGCAAAGGCGCCGACGGTCACGTCTTCACAATCTATAAGTTCCGTTCTATGCGGTTGCACACGGAGCAAAAAGGCACCGTCAGGCAAGCTACGCGTAACGATCCGCGAGTCACCAAAGTGGGCGCCTTTCTGCGCCGCACGAGCCTCGACGAATTGCCTCAATTCTTTAACGTGTTGCGTGGCGACATGTCGGTCGTAGGACCGCGTCCCCACGCACTCGAGCACGACGACCTCTATCAGAAAGTGGTCGCGGGCTATATCAATCGCTACCGCATAAAACCGGGGATCACGGGGTGGGCACAGATCAACGGTTTTCGTGGCGAAACCGACCGCATCGAGAAGATGGAACGTCGCGTCGAACATGACCTGTATTACCTGGGCCATTGGTCGTTCGCGCTCGACATGCGGATTATCGGCGCGACGATAGTCGCCGGACTGGTGCATCGAAACGCTTATTAGTTGTTAACAAAACGCTGCGCGCTTCGTCCCTCGAGGAAAAACGCCGTGGCACACGGAGGAACATCATGAGCTCGCTTGGTCTACGCACGGGAAGTCTCCTGGTTTTCGCTGCTGCAACGCTGCTTTCCGGATGCGGAATCGCACCGGGCCAGCGGATGGTTACGCCTGCCGCAATTCAGGACACGGGTGGTGATTTCAGTACTGAAGCGGCAACGCAACAACAGATTCCGATCACGGATATCAATCTCTCGCTGCTGCGCAAGATGAACCAGGCGCAGACGGCTTCGACGCTGCCGCCGGCGACGACCGCGCTGTTCGGCAAGCCGACCGCTTACAAGGTCGGCCCTGGCGACGTGCTGCAGATCGTGGTGTGGGATCACCCGGAACTCGCGGCCGCGCTCGGTCAGCCGCAGCAGAACACGAAGACGTCGGACGCCGCACCCGGCTTCCTGATCGACGAAAACGGCGACGTGCAGTTCCCGTATGCCGGCACGGTCCATGTGGCCGGCAAGGACGCCACGACGATCCAGAAGGAGCTCTACAAGCGTCTGAGCAAGGTGTACCAGAAGCCGGAAGTGACGGTGCGGGTGGCCTCGTTCCGCGCGCAGCAGGTCTATATCGACGGCGAAGTGCGCACGCCTGGCGCGCTGTCGGTCACGGACATTCCGATGTCGCTGACGAACGCGATCGGCCAGGCCGGCGGCCTCAGCGCCAATGCGGATCGCAGCCGCGTGGTGTTGCTGCGCAACGGCGTGCCGTATCAGCTGAACGTGGATGACCTGATCAAGCGCGGCAAAAATCCGTCGGACATCTACCTGCAACCGGGCGACGTGCTGCGGGTGGCATCGCGTGAAGACAGCGGTGTCTACGTGATGGGCGAAGTCAACAAGCCGGCGACCATCCTGCCGATGCGCAACGGTTCGTTGACGCTTTCGCAAGCGATCTCCGACAGCGGCAGCTTCGACTCGAACACGGCCGCGGCGCGGCAACTGTTCGTGATCCGCAACTCGACGAGCGAAACGCCTCAGGTGTACCACCTCGACGCGACCTCGCCGGTGTCGATGGTGCTCGCGAATCAGTTCGAACTACAGCCGAAAGACGTGGTGTATGTCGGTCAAGGCGGGCTGGTCCGCTTCAACCGTGTGTTGAACCTGCTGCTGCCGGCGATCAATGCGGCTGTAACGGGCGCCGTTCTCGCGAAATAGTAACCGCACAGTGTGAACTTGAACCTCCGGACCTTGTTGGGTGAAGAAAATGGCAATCAACTTTGAAAACCGTTACACCGACGTGTCCGGTCCGGACGAGCTTCACTTGTCGGACTATCTGCGCACGATCGTGCGAGGTTGGCGCACGATCGTCGTGGTGACGTTGATCGCGCTCGCGCTCGGGTGCGCGTACGCTTTCCTCGCGCCGCCGACGTACCGCGCGGATGTTCTGTTTCATGTAGAGGACAAGACGGCGAATGCCAACGCGAACGGCAAGGATTCCTTGCCGCCGCTCACCGGCATGTTCGACACCAAGCCTTCGACGGCGGCGGAGATCGAGTTGCTGAAGTCGCGGCTTGTCACGGAAGAGACCGTCAAGAAGCTGCACCTCGATATCACGGCTACGCCGCGCTATTTTCCGGTTATCGGCGGAATGATTGCGGGGTTGGTGAACGGGCAATGGGGCTTCAAGTTGCCGCAGTTCATCAACCTGTCCGGCTATGCATGGGGTGACGAGAGCATTTCGGTGTCGCAGTTCGACACGTCCAAGGAAATGTACGACGCGACCTTCACGTTGATTTCCGGCAATGACGGATCGTACGTGCTGCGGGACAAGAACGGCATTGCGATTCTGTCGGGGAAAGTCGGCGAAACCGTGCAAACGGATACCGCCGACGGCCCGATCACACTGCGCGTCGATAAGCTGGTCGGCCCCGCCGGCTCGCGTTTCGAATTGCAGCGCGCCTCGACACTGAGCACCGTGGACCGTTTGCAAAAAGCTCTGTTGGTGCAGGAAACCACGCTGCAATCCGGCGTGATCCGCGCGAGTCTGGAAGGCGGCGACGCCGGCCTGACTGCCGCGATCGTCAACAGCATGGCGCGCGAGTTCGTGCGTCAGGATGTGGAGAGCCGTTCGACCGAAGCCGAGCACATGCTGGCCTTCCTCGATCAGCAGCTGCCGGGCTTGCGCAAGGAACTCGACGACGCCGAGCAACGCTACAACAAGTTCCGCAACACGCACGGCACGGTCGACCTGGGCGAAGAAAGCCGCCTGCTGCTGCAACAGATCGTCGATAACAAAACCAAGCTGATGGATCTGCAGCAGCAACGCGCGGAGATGTCGCAACGCTTCACCGCAAATCACCCGGCAGTGGCCTCGCTCGACGCGCAGATCGCGGCATTGCAGGGCGCGGCGGCCAACATGAATCGCAGCGTGGCGGTGATGCCGGATACGGAGCAGACCGCTTTGCGTTTGCTGCGCGACGTGCATGTCGACACGGAGCTGTACACCAATCTGCTGAACAGCGCGCAGCAACTGCGCGTGGCGAAGGCGGGACAGGTGGGCAACGTGCGCGTGGTCGACTTCGCCGAAGCGCCTGATGAACCGGTACGGCCGAAGCGCGTGATCGCAATTCTGATCGCGCTCGGCGGCGGCCTCGTGCTTGGCATTCTGCTGACCTTCTTCAAGCGCGCGATGTACGGCGGCGTGGAACGCCCGGACGAACTCGAAGGCATGCTCGGCGTGCCGGTATTCGCGGTGGTGCCGCGCAGCCAGACGCAGTTGAAGCTGCAGGAAAACGTCATGCTGCGCCGTCGCGGGCTGCATGTGCTTGCGCAGCAGGCGCCGGAAGACATCGCCGTGGAAGGCGTGCGCAATCTGCGCACCTCGTTGCAGCTCTCGCTCGATCACGCGGAGAACAACGTGGTGATGATCACCGGCTCGCGGCCCGATTCCGGCAAGTCGTTCCTGTCGGTGAATCTGGCGGCGCTGGTGGCGTCGGCGAACAAGCGCGTGCTGATCATCGACGGCGACATGCGGCGCGGCGACGTGCACTCGCATTTCGGTGTCGCTCATCAGCCGGGTCTGTCCGACGTGCTGAGCGGCGGCGATCTGGGCTCGATGATTCAGCGCGACGTGCTGCCGGGTCTCGACGTGCTTGCCAAGGGCACGCTGCCCTCGCATCCGGCCGAACTGCTGATGAGCAAGCGCTTCGAAACGATGCTCGAAGAACTGAAGGCGCATTACGACCTCGTGATCATCGATACACCGCCGGTTCTCGCGGTGACCGACTCGACGGTGATCGGCAAGTACGCGGGCACGACGCTGCTGGTGGTGCGCCACGGCCGCCATCCGCTCAACGAAGTCATGGAAACGGCCAAGCGGCTGCGCAATGGCGGCGTGGGGCTCAGAGGCGTTCTGTTGACCGATGTGCCGCAGGAAGGCGCGTTCCTCGGCTCGGGCTATCAGGGCGGCTACTACGGCTACGACAGCATCGCCGGTTGAGGCAGCGGCCGACGGCCGGCCGCTCGGCAAAGCCGCGCAGCAAAGCTTCCGGCATTGATGGGATTGCAAAGATTAACGAGGAGAAGGCTCCATGAAACGTAAGGTCGCGCTGATCACCGGCATCACTGGACAGGACGGGTCGTATCTGGCGGAACTGCTGCTTTCCAAGGATTACGACGTACACGGCATCAAACGCAGGTCATCCCTGTTCAACACAGACCGGATCGATCACCTCTACCGCGATCCCCACGATCCGGACCAGCGCCTCTTTCTGCACCACGCGGATCTGACCGACTCGACCAGCATTCTGCGCGTGATCCAGCGCGTCGAGCCGGACGAGATCTATAACCTCGCCGCGCAGAGCCATGTGGCGGTGTCGTTCGAAGAACCGGAATACACCGCCAACGCGGACGGCCTCGGCGCCTTGCGCATTCTCGAAGCGATCCGCATTCTCGGCTTGCAGGAGAAAACGCGCTTCTATCAGGCCTCGACCTCGGAACTGTACGGCCTCGTGCAACAGGTGCCGCAGTCGGAGACTACGCCGTTCTATCCGCGCAGCCCATATGCCGTCGCCAAGCTATTCGCGTACTGGACCACCGTCAATTATCGCGAGGCTTACGGTCTCTACGCCTGCAACGGGATTCTGTTCAATCACGAATCGCCGGTGCGCGGCGAGACATTCGTGACGCGCAAGATCACGCGCGCCGTCGCGCGCATCGCGGTGGGCATGCAGAAGACCTTGTATCTCGGCAATCTGTCTGCGCTGCGCGACTGGGGTCACGCGCGCGATTACGTGGAGATGCAGTGGCGCATGCTCCAACAGGAGCAGCCCGAGGATTACGTCATCGCCACCGGCGTGCAGTACAGCGTGCGCCAGTTCGTGCAGCACGCCGCCGCTGAACTGGGCGTCACCGTGCGTTTCGAAGGCACCGGCGTGGACGAAATCGGCATTGTCGAAAAGGTGGAAGGGCGCGAGATCAGGATGTCGCCGGGCGACGTGATCGTGCGCGTCGATCCGCGCTACTTCCGGCCCGCCGAGGTCGAAACGCTGCTCGGCGATCCGTCGAAGGCGCATGCGAAGCTCGGCTGGCAGCCGACCACCTCGTTCGCCTCGCTCGTCAAGGAAATGGTGCGCTCTGACTATCAGATCGCGCGACGTGACGCGCTCGTCACGCTGGCCGGATTCACGGCGCTGGAACATCACGAGTAACGGCGATGAACAAACAAGCACGCATCTTCGTCGCGGGCCACCGTGGCATGGTCGGCTCCGCGCTGGTCAGGCGTCTCGCCGCCGACGGGTATCAGAACGTGATCACCCGCTCGCGCAAGGAGCTCGATCTCACGGATCAGGCCGCCGTGAATCGCTTCTTTGAAAGCGAAAAGATCGACGTGGTGCTGCTCGCGGCCGCGCGCGTGGGCGGCATTCTCGCGAACGCGACGCAGCCGGGTGAGTTCATCTATGAAAACCTGGTGATCGAAACCAACGTGATCCATGCCGCGTATCGCGCCAAGGTCGAGCGGCTGGTGTTCTTCGGTTCGTCGTGCATCTATCCGAAGCAATGTCCGCAGCCGATCCGCGAGGAGTATCTGCTGACCTCGCCGCTGGAGCCGACCAACGACGCCTATGCGATCGCGAAAATCGCCGGCTTGAAGTTGTGCGAAGCGTACAACCGCGAGTACAACACGCAGTACGTCGCGTTGATGCCGACCAATCTGTACGGCCCGAACGACAACTACGATCTGAAGAGCAGCCACGTGTTGCCGGCGCTGCTGCGCAAGGCGCATGAAGCGAAGCTGAACGGCGATGCCACCTTGACGGTGTGGGGATCGGGCACGCCGCTCCGTGAGTTCCTGCATGTCGATGACCTTGCCGCGGCCACGCTGTTCGTGCTTGAGCACAACGTGACCGAAGGCCTTTTCAACGTCGGCGTGGGTGACGACCTGTCGATTCGCGAGCTGGCCGAATGCATCTGCAAGGTGGTCGGCTTCGAAGGCGAACTCGTGTTCGACGCCTCGAAACCCGACGGCACGCCGCGCAAGCTGCTCGACGTTTCGCGACTCGCGCAAATGGGCTGGCGGGCCACGATTGGGCTGACCGACGGCATTGCCTCAACCTATCGTGACTTCGTCGAATCACACGCTGGTTCGACGCCCGCCGCCGCCATCGAAGCGTAGGCGCATGGACTGCCGCTTCGGCGCGGCTTTTGGATTGACGGACCAAAGGGGACGCTGTGCATGCGCAGGACGCGCAATGTACGCAGGACGATATTTCTAGGAGTGGCATAAAAATGACAGCGTCAGTCACGATCTTCCACAACGTCGTGTGGTCGCGCCACAAGGGTGTCGTGTTTTCCGCCTTGCATAACATTTCGGCTTCCGGAGCGATTCGCTATTCGATGGTGCAGATCGCCGATACCGAGCACGACCGCGTCGGCTTTTCAGACGTCGATTATTCGTTTCACCGCTATCCGATGCAAAAGCTGTTCGATGGCTGCTACGAAGACGTGCCGACCATGAAGCTGATTGCACGGCTGACGTGGGAAGTATTGCGCACCAAGTCGGATCTGATCGTGCTGCCGGGCTACCACCGGCCGGAATACTGGGCGATGCTCGCGGCGTGCATCGTGACCGGCAAGCGGCGCGCGGTGTTTTGCGATTCGACCGCCCGCGACCGGCCCAAAAAGTTGCTGACGTCGATTCCGAAGCGCGTGTTTTTCTCGCTGTGCGACGGCTATTTCGGTTTCGGCGAGCGCAGCCGCGAGTATCTGCTGTCGCTCGGCGCGAAGCGCGACAAGATTTTCGTGCCGTGTCAGGCCGCGGCGATGCCCGGTTCGTTTTCGCCGGAACGTGCGCTGGTCGAGCGGGTCGCCGCACGCGCGGGTAATCCGCCGGTGTTTCTGTTCGTGGGACGTCTGTCCGAAGAGAAAGGCATCGGCACGCTGATCGACGCGTTCGCCGGATTGCGGCGGCGTATTCCGGCGGCGAAGCTGCGCATTGTCGGCACCGGCCCGATGAGCGACGCGTTGCATGCGAAGGTGGCCGAGCTCGAACTCGGCGACGCGGTGACGTTCGTCGGCAGTCTGCAGGACGAGCCGCTGACGCGGGAATATTACGGCGCCACCTGCATGGTGCTGCCGAGTTACAGCGAACCTTGGGGACTCGTGGTCAACGAGGCGCTCGCGCATGGCTGCCCGGCCGTGGTCAGCGAAAGTTGCGGCTGTGTGCCGGAACTGGTGATCGACGGGGTGAGCGGCTATGCGTTTACAGCGGGCGATGTCGCCGGCCTGCAGCGCACCATGCTCAAGGCCATGGAGGCGTTCGCCGATGCGGGCGGCGCCGCGCGCCGTTGCATGGATGTGATTCGCCGTTTCGATCCGCCTTCCGCGGCGGCCAATATCGCCCGCGGCTGTGCATTGATGTTGAGCGACTGAGCCGCTTCGCCCGGCCAGGTCGCGCACAACGCCCTCACTCGCTCCGGCAGCTACGATGAAGATACTGATCTACGGCATCAACTATGCGCCCGAGCTGACGGGAGTAGGCAAGTACACGGCGGAAATGGCCGTGCTGCTGGCGAGCCGCGGACATGACGTGCGCGTGGTGTGCGCTCCGCCGTATTACCCGGAGTGGCGTGTCGGCGAGGGCTACGCGTCGCGGCGCTATCAGCACGAAACGCGCGACGGCGTGGCGATCTGGCGCGCGCCGCTGTGGGTGCCCGCGCATCCGAGCGGCCTGAAGCGCATGCTGCATCTGGCGACCTTCGCGGCGACCTCGCTGCCGCTGCTTGTGCGACACGTGCTCTGGCGCCCGCACGCGGTCATGCTGATCGCACCGACCTTGATGTGCGCGCCCGGGTCGCTGATGCTTGCACGCGTCACGCGAGCGCGAGCGTGGCTGCATATTCAGGACTATGAGGTCGATGCGGCATTCGATCTGGGGCTGCTGAAAAGCTCGCTCGCGGCCCGCGTGGCACGCTGGGTGGAAAGCGCTTTGCTACGGCGCTTCGATGCGGTGTCCTCGATCACGCGGCAGATGAGCGAGCGCGCGACGGCCAAGGGCGTCGACGCGTCGAAGGTTGTCTGTCTGCCCAATTGGGTCGACGTGGCGACGATCTTTCCGCTCACGCGGCTGAGCGAATTCCGTCGCCTGCTGGGGATTCCTGACGACCAGAAAGTGGTTCTGTACTCCGGCAACATGGGCGCGAAGCAGGGCATTGAGACGCTCGCCGATGCGGCGGTCGCGCTCGCCGCGCGCACGGACCTCACTTTCGTGTTCTGCGGCAGCGGCGCCGCGAAAGAGGATCTGCGCGAACGCTGCTCGGGATTGAGGAATTGCGTGTTCCTGCCGCTGCAACCGTTGGACCGCCTGAACGAACTGCTCAACCTCGCCGATATCCACGTACTGCCGCAACGTGGCGACGCGGCCGATCTCGTCATGCCGTCCAAGCTCACCGGCATGTTCGCGAGCGGCCGCGCGACCGTGGCGATGGCGCGTCGCGGCACGGCGCTCTACGAAGCCGTGGCGCCGCGCGGCGTGGTCGTGCCGCCGGACAACCTGAAAGCGCTGACGGCGGCGATCACGGCGCTGGCGAACGACGCGGAACGACGCGCAGCACTTGGCAAAGCGGCGCGGGCTTATGCGGAGCGCACGCTATCGCCCGAGTCGACGATTCGCACCTTCGAGGAATGGCTCGCGATGTTGCTGCGTGAGGCGGGTGGCAAACGTAGCAAAGGCGGCACGCCGTCTTTCGGCGCGCGGCCTTCAGGTGCTGCGGCGCGGCGCCGGCGAAAACCGGCTACAGCGGAGGAAGCCGCGCCGGATTGATCCGGCACGCGGCTGTCATGAAGTCGATATCACCACGGAGAACGGTACACGCCCTGCTTGCTGGCGTAGGGATCGGTATAGGTGTTTCTTACGGCGCCTGCGGGCGCCGGACCGGCACCTGCATTCGGACGTCCCGGCTGGGCGGCCACACGCAGCTGGCCGTTGGCCGCAGCGGGTGCTTTGCCCTTGCCCTTGCCTTTGCCCACAGCGGGCTGCGCGGCCTGGTCGCCGCCCAGCACCGTCATGCGTTGCGTGTCGAGCAGCGCCGCGCGCTGGGCATCGTTCGTATCGCCTTGCGCGCCGTCGGTGCTGTAGGGGTTCGGGGAGCCGAGCAACGCCTTCTCGCTACTGCGATGCGCGGCGCGCCGGTTGGCGGGAAGCTGTGCATTGAGACCGTAGCCGTTGGCCGCCGTCGCGGCGGGCGGGAGGGCGGGAGCCGCGTTATTGGGCGCGGCGTTCTGCGCGAACGCCGGCACCGCGCAAGATGCGATCGCGAGAAGCGTCCAGCTAGCAGTGTGTCGAAGCGAGGTCATCATCTGATTCCCCAAGGAGATGCTGTCGGGATAAAGCTATCGTGCGCCAACCAGTACGCGTGTAGCCGCCAAAACGCTTGCCTGCACAGCCACCGTGTGAAGCCGGGCCGGGCGCCGCAACATAATGTGAGAGGTTTGCCTGGCATGCCTGCATATGTTTACCACTGTTCGTGGTTCGGAGAAAGCCGATGGGTAACGTAGCCGACGATCCTCACGTCGGGCGCATGCCGCAGGCCGAGGGCGCGCGCGCGAACGGCCGCGTGATCGATCTGTCGCAGGCCGGAAAAGGAAACTATCAGGCGAGGCGCGGCGCGCTGATCGAACTCATCTGGTTCGTGCTGGAAGCCTGTGTGATCAACAACAAATTGCTGCCGTTCTCAGGTGTGCGCGTTGCGTTGCTGCGTCTGTTCGGCGCGAAGATCGGTACAGGTTGCCGATTTGTGCATCCGCTGCGCGTGAAAGCGCCATGGAATCTCGAGGTGGGCGACAACTCCTGGTTCGGTGTGGACGTGTGGATCTACAACCAGACGCTGATTCGCATCGGCTCGAACGTGTGCATTTCTCAGGGCACGTTCCTCACCGCGGGATCGCACGACATGAGCACCACGATGGATCTGCACGTCGCGCCGATCATCATCGAGGACGGCGTCTGGATCACTTCGAAGTGCGTGGTGCAAATGGGCGTGACGATCGGCCGTTCGGCGGTCGTAACACCTTTGTCGGTCGTGCATCGTTCGCTGGAAGCGGAAGGCGTGTACGGCGGCAATCCTTGCCGTTTTATCAGGAAACGGTTCGACTCCGTGACCTGAACCACAGACTTAAAACCGCAGCGTTTGTACGCTGGGGTGGCCAAGGTCGTTTTGCCGGAATGCCGGCCGTCGCAAGGCAATTGCCGCGCTGCATGATGCGCGGCATTCGCCGGCGTCATCCATGCAAGTTCCGGCTGCGACGTCTGCGTAGCCCGGTTGCCAGCTCTGCCCGGCGAACCGCGCCGTGCTCAGGAAATGCGTGAAGCAGATGGGGAGTAGCGGATGTTCATCGATACACGTACTGTTGAACAGAACACCGTCGTCGAGACGACGGTCTGCATCATCGGCGGAGGCGTCGCGGGCATTACGCTCGCGCTCGAAATGTCGAGGGCGGGTATCGACGCCTGCATGCTCGAAAGCGGTGGTTTTGGACCTGACGACGCAACTCGCGACCTCTATCGCGGCGAGAACATCGGGCTTCCCTATACGTTCGCGGACGGCTCGCGCAGCCGCTATTTCGGCGGCAGCAGCAACTGCTGGGGCGGCTGGTGCCGCCCGCTCGATCCCTGGGACTTCGAAAAGCGCGACTGGATTCCGCACAGCGGCTGGCCGTTCGGCCTCGATGAACTGGCGCCTTACTATGCGCGCACGCATGAACTGTTGAAGCTAGGCCCGCAGAATTTCGACCCCGCTTACTGGGAGCGCGAGATCGGACGTCAGGACGTGCGCCGTCTGCCGCTCGCCACCGGCGACATGCGCGATACCGTTGCGCAGTTCAGTCCGCCGGTTCGCTTCGGCAAGGCGTATCGCGAAGAACTGTCGCATTCGACGCGGGTCCGCGTGTTCCTTCATGCGAACGTGCTCAGTATCGACGCCGACGCGCAGGGCACGACGATTTCGAAACTGAAGGTGGGCACCATCAGCGGCCGCGCGATAACGGTGACCGCGAGAATTTTCGTGTTGGCCACGGGCGGTATCGAAAACGCGCGCCTGCTGCTGGCATCGAACAACGTGCAGGCCGCCGGACTCGGCAATGCCAATGATCTGGTCGGCCGCTATTTCATGGATCATCCGCGCATGATGTCGGGCAAGGTGCGCTTCCGTCCGGGCATCGCGCGCAACAAGCTATACGACATCAAGTACCACTACCAGAATGTGGCTGTCTCGGCGCACGGCACGAAGATCTCGTCCCAGTTCGCGCCGAAGCAGGAGTGGATGGAACGTGAGAAGCTGCTCAATTCACGCGTGTGGCTCTACTCGAAATGGTATGGCGAGGGCAGCGCGGGTTCCGAGGCGTTGATCCGTTTCAAGGAAGCGCTGATGGGCAAGGATCAGCCCGGCCGCAGCGTGAAGCGCGACATCGAGACCATGATCGCGCACCCGCTGGACACCGTCGGTTTCGGTTTGACTCGGCTGTTGCAATGGCCCGCGTTGATCACCGACGTGACGCTGCAGGCCATCGTCGAAGCGGAGCCCAATCCGGATAGCCGGGTGACCCTGTCGGCCGACAAGCGCGACCATTTCGGCATGCCGCGCGTGCGGGTGGAGTGGCGCCTCGGCGACCAGGTGCAGCGCACTTTCGACAAGACGTTCCAGTTGCTTGCGCAAGAATTGCAGATGGCGAACGTCGCGGACGTCACGCTCGATGAGCCGCTCGAAGGCCGGACGTGGCCGGCGAAGCTCGAAGGCACCTGGCACCACATGGGCACCACGCGCATGCACGATTCGCCGCGCGAGGGCGTGGTCGATCGCGACTGCAAGGTGCACGGGATCAGCAATCTGTACATTGGCGGAAGCTCGGTGTTTCCGACCGTCGGCGCCAATTTCCCGACCATCACGATTGCCGCGCTGTCGTTGCGTCTCGCTGGCCATCTGATGCGGCAACTCAATGTGCCGGACGCCGTCGGCAGTACGCGAGGCGAAGCGGCCAACAGCGCCAACATGTCGCTTCAGACGCCGCCGCAGGTCGACACGTTGCCGATCGCGGCTTCGACCTTGACGCCGTTGATGAAAGAGCAGTGAGCGTGTGATCAGGACAAGCGAAGATGGCGCGCACAAGGCGCGCCATCTTCGCTTAGGTTGCTGGTTCGAGAGCTTTCCTGGTGACAGGCGGTGCGTGTCAGTGGGTTGGCTGGGTCGTTTCGCGCAGCGCGGTGAGCGTATTGTCGTTGTTACGCGCGTCGTCGTGGCCGCCCTTGGTTTCGAGCAGAGCGGTCAGCGCGTTGACCATGGTCTCGACACGGAAGCGCGTGTTGAACGTCTCGGCCGCCCGCGCGCGCATCGCCGCGCGAGCCGCGTCATTCATTTCGAGCCAGCGCAGCAGATTCTTTTCCGTACCGTCGACGGTATCCGCGGCCACTATACCCGCGCCGTCCGCTTCGATTTCGCGCCACACGTTGACCTTATCGGAGATCAGCGCCGGCAATCCGCAGCCGAGCGCCTCGGCCACCGCCACGCCGAAATTCTCCTGATGCGACGGCAGAACGAACACGTCGCTCGCATGAAAAGCGCCCCACTTGAGTTCGCCCTGGAGCATGCCCGGCAGACTCACGCGATGCGCGATGCCGGCGGCCTGCGCCTGGGTGCGCAGTGTCGAGGCCCAGCCGGTTTCATCCGGACCCGCGATCACGAGATGCAGCGCCGGATCGCGGCTGGCAACGCGCGCGAAAGCGTCGATCAGCAGATCGCAGCCTTTCTTCGCGTGGACGCGGCCGAGAAACAGCACGATGCGTTTGCCGCGCAGGCTCGGTATGGCTTGCAGGAACGCTTCGCGCAGCGGCGCCGATTTCAATTGCGGCACCGTCGTGCCGAACGGCACGATCCGTTCATGCGCGCGATACAGCCAGAACGACTGGCGTGCGCGCGTGCGTTCTTCCTCGGTTGTGAAGATGACGGCGCGCGCGTCGCGCAGCACGCGATATTCGGCCCACGGCCAATACAGCCATTTCTTCAGATGCTTGAGCGGGTAAGCCTCCTTGAACCACGGGTCGAGCATGCCGTGCACATACACGTAGTACGGCACTTCGCTCTTGTGCAGCGCTTTCCATGCCGCGAAGCCGTGGTATTGCCACAGGCCGTGCACGATCACCGCGTCGAAGCGCTTCGCGTTGGCGGCGAGCCACGGCGCGAGGCGTTCGCTGAAGCTGTAGCGGCTTTTGGTCGGGCCGAAGACGTGGATCGGAAAGGGGAAGGACGCAAGGTAGGCGTCGCGGGGCGCATCGCAGGTCGCTACTTCGATCTCGTGGCCGGCTTCGCGCATCGCCAGCCCGCTGCGGCGAACGCCTTCAACGGGACCGCCGGCGCGTGGGTCGACGCTTGCTAGCAGGTGGAGAATTTTCATCGGGCGGTATTCGGTCAGTTGGAGCGATGCCTGGGCGGCGAGCGCGGGACGAGGGCGCCGAACTGGCCGGCTTCGGATGCGGAACTGGTGGTGTGCGACATGCCGAGCGTGGACGAGAGGTCGGCGCGGCCCATGCCCGGCCGGATCCGTCCGGGCAATTCCGGCATCGCTTCCGGGCGCACGGACGGCGGGCTACGGAAGCGCCGTACGCGTGCCGGCAGCGCGCGTTGCAAACGCGCGTGCGTGGCGATCATCAAGCCGAGCGCGACGCCGAAAATCAGCCCGGAAAAACGTGGCCCGAGTGGATTGCCGCCGATCGACGTGGCCGGCAACGCGGCAAACAGCATGATGGCGCGCCCGAGTACCGGCAGCATGGGCGCGTCGGGCACCACGGAGCGCCAGTAGCGATACGAGAAGAAGCAGATCGCCAGCGCGGCGAGCGTGGCCAACGGCATGCCGATGCCGAACAGCAGGCCGCCCGCGAAGAGCTGGTAGACCCAGAAGTTGTGACCCGCGGCCCATTCGCTGATCGCGTAGAAGTCCTTCTCGCTGATCTGGCCGGCGAGGTCCGGCAGGTAGACCGGCGAGTAGCGGTAGTAGTGGCCGTAGCCTTCGCCGAACAACAAGGTCGTCGGCTCCGCGGTCACCTGATCGTACTGGTCGCGCATTTCCGCGAGACGCGTGATCGTGGTCGGATCCTTGCCGGAGCGGGTTTCCTCGGAGACGAAAATGCGCTGCGCCCAATGCTCGGCGACGGTCGGGAAAGTCAGGGCAGCAATGCCGGCCGCGCCGGCGAGCACGGCGCCGATGATCACGGTGCGGCTCATCGCGCGCCAGATATGCCGGATCGACGGCGCGCTCAGCCCCATTGCGATCAGGAACAGCAGCACCGTGCCGACCATCGCGCTGCGGGTCACGCTCAGCAACTCGATGATCACGCTCAGGGCGAAAATCGATACGGTGAAAAGCGAGTAACGCTTTGCCACGATGAATTCGTGCAGCAAGACGCCTTGCAAACCCAGCAACGTCACGGAGAGGATACGGAAGCGCACGTCGTCGAGACCGCCGCCCGTCGCCATGCCGTAGACCAGGGTGAACAGAAGGCTGATGACGTTGGCGACAAACAGGGCTTTTTCGAACTGGGCGATGCGAAACTCGCTCCACGGGCGGCACGCCACGAGATAGCCCAGCATGAAGAGAATGAACGGCAGCAGCACGCGCAGATAGTTGCCGGTGTCGTTATCCTGAACGAGTTGCGCGACGATGCTGCCGAACACGCACAGGATCATGCTCCACGTGACGATCGAGCGCAGCCGCGAGCGCTCGTGAAAGCGCGGCGCGATGAGAAGGAGGGCAATCCCTGCGGCGATCGCCGGCAGCACGAAAATGAATTGCGCGAAGTGACCCGTATTCGCGTCGGTCGCCTTGTAGTCGAACGCGAGCGGCAGCAGAAAAAACCATATCCAGGGCGTTGCATACTGATGGCGCATTAACGATTCCTCCCCGTCGCCGTAGATTCGCCGCGGTCTATAGCGGACGGCCTCGTATCGGGTTATTTTGAAGGAATCGCTACGCCTGTTAGTGGGCTGGGCCGCATTCGTCGAACATTGCCTGGGTTTAGGCGTCAGCGGAAAGCGTAAGCTCTGCAAAAGGCGCGCACACTTGCGCAGGTTGTCGGTCAATGCCTTGAAGTTGGCGCGCACGCACGCTTGGCGACACCGAATATGCAAAAAGGGCAGCGTGCTTTGCAAGAGAGACAACCGCGATATTGCATGGGATCGGAGTGTGCGCTAAAGCGCCAACTTGGGTCGACAGCTTTGCATGGGACCCAAGTAAGCGCTAAAGCGCTAACTTGGGTCGACAGAGGGGAACAGCATGAAGTTATTCGGCGGGGCGGGACCCGCAAAAGCCGGACGAGCGATCGAGCTCGACTTCGTCCGCGGCATCGCGATCATCATGGTGATGGGCTTTCACTTTCATGCTGTTCATACCGGCAATTACCTCATCCAGATTATTGAGTACCCGCTGAAGAGTTTCGGCCGCGAAGGCGTGAACCTGTTCTTCACATTGAGCGGCTTCCTGGTGGGCGGCCTGCTGCTTCGACAGTATGCCGAAACCGGTCATGTCGATGCCCGGCGCTTCATCATCCGGCGGATTTTCCGCATCTGGCCCGCGTATTACGTGCTGATCGCTTTCCATGTGCTGGCCGGACGCCACCCGTGGAATACCTTCCTCGTCCAGAACCTGACACACTTGCAGAACTACCTGGGCACGTCGATTACGCAGACGTGGAGCCTGGCGGTCGAAGAACACTTTTATCTGGTGCTGCCGGCGCTTCTGTTGATGTTCTCGCGCTGGCGTCTCGGCGCGTGGACGATCGTCAGCGTGCTCACCGGCATCTGCGCGGTGGTGCTCACGGCGCGCTGCTTCGCGGTGGCAGGCGGCAATCTCGACGGCGCCTTTGCTTACACGCAGTACCGCATCGACAGCCTGCTGGTGGGCGTGATTCTTTCCGCGATCTACTGGATGAAACCCGGCGTCTATCATCAACTCGCAAAGCGCAAGTGGCTGCTGATCTTCAGCGTCGTCCTGCTCTGTGCATGGCTCGCATTCGCCACCAGGAACCTCGCGCTGGACGAAAGCATCGGCTACACGATCCAGGCGCTTGGGTTCGCCGCGCTGATTGTGCTGGTGCTCGAATATTCGGGATCGTTGCGTACGTCGTGGATCTATCGCGGCGTAGCCTGGATCGGACTTTATTCGTACGGTATTTACTTGTGGCATTCGCTCGCGCTCGCACCCGGCGACATGCTGATCCGGAAAGCGACCGCGCTGGGTCTTGCGCCGAGCCTTATCTGGTTCGTTGCGCTCGCGGCGCAGTTCGCGATCGCGATTGCAATCGGCTATGTGACCACGCGCGCCATCGAGTATCCGTTCCTGCTGATGCGCAATGCGCTGTTCCCCGAAAAGCGCAGCAGTTCGGTGCGCGAGGAAGTACCCGCCGCTGCCGCCGGTGGGCAGTTATCCTGAGCATGCAAGAGCATGCGGCCGCTTACTTGCGTATGCGGCCATAAACCGATGCCCCATGCGACGTGGCGTCCATCGCACTGATGGACGCCTCGTTTCTTTTTGAAGAACCTGCTGCGGAATCAGGCCATCTGTTGCAGCAAGGTTTGCTTGAATTGGCCGAGCGTATGCCGTGACAGCAGGTCTTCACGCGCGGACGGCATGGCCTCAGGCGCATGCGGCCATGAGGTCATGGTCTCGGTGATCGCACGGCCGATCGACGCGGAACTCAGGTCGCTCAAAATCGGCCCCAGCTCGCAACGCCGGCTGAACCAGCCGATCAAACCGTCTTCAGTGGCAATCACAGGCTTGCCAAAACGGTACGCCTGCACCAGCACGCCACTCATGCCGTAGTGCCCCTTATAGCCGAGCCACACCGCGTCGCACGCGGAGAACAGATCGCGCTCCATATCGTTGGAAATGAAGGCGTCGAGCACCAGCGGCGCGGGAGTGAGACTGCGCACATGGTTGCGCATGAAATGGCGCGTGCCCGCATCCTGCTCGCCGGCGACGATCAGCGTGGGCGCATGTTCGAGACGCGTCAGCGCATGCACCAGTTCGTAGATGCCCTTGCGTTCCGTGATCGCGCCGTACACCAGCAGATAGCGCTGCTCGGGATCGAGCCCCAGACGCTCGCGGGCCAGCACGGGATTTTCCGCGTGTTCATCGGGAAACGGGTCGGCCACGTAGGCGATCGCCGCGCTGTGCTTCGACGCGCTGCGGGCCGACCATTCCGGCAAGGTCGGATCGATGGTCAGTAGCGTGCGCAGGCCGGTGGTGCGGATCGCGCGCTTGAAGAGCAGCGCCTTGATTGCATTGACGACCGGACGATCGGGGGCCTTGATGCCAACCTTGTGGTGATGGAAGGTCGAGCGCATCGTGATGCCGATCCATGGCGTCTTGCCGAAAGGCGAGCCGAGAAACGGCAGCGAATAGAAAAAGTAATCGACGTAGGGCACGACCACGAGTCGGATCGACTGCATGCGGGTGATGATCGAGTGCACGCGCTTGAAGTAGCGGTGGAAGCGCCAGTATTCGTTGGGGTCGGGCAGGCGGTTGCGGGTTTGCTCCTCCGGATCGACGAAAGCGATCTGCTGGTCCGGGCGGTTGGCGGCGGTGATCTGTCTTGCCAGCCGGTGGTCTTCGTTGGCGCACTCGGTCACGAGCATGCACGGATAGCCGGCTTCCGCGCAGGCCTGCATGATCCACTCGGCGTATCGCCAGCGGTGGCCGGTGAGATTCGGTTCCACGATCAGGACGTAGTTTTGTTCCATTGCCTCGGTAACCATTTGCGTTGCGTAAATAAGTACCCGAGCGCCGCTTCCCGCATGGCGCTGGCTGAACAACGTTAGCATCGCCGGAATCCGTGTAACTACTAATTTGTCCGGCTTTGTGGTTCAGCGTACTAGGGGGCGTCGCCTTAGGCCGAACCGGCCTAGCTGATGGCGGTTGTAGGCGATTCTCTCGCGGTATGTTCGTGCATGAAGTTCGATGAAAAAACTCGCCGGCTTGCTGGCGCGACCTAACAAACTATGCGCTGGCGGCGTTCGCAGGGCGATCCACGAAATCGCTCTGCGCGCGGCCGATTCAACGGCGCTCCGATTCGACGGAGAAACAGCTTGCGGGCGATCAGGCTTCCGGCGTTCTCGGTGGCGGGCAGCTTCGGCGCGAGTGCGGCGACGTGGGTCCTGCTACAGCAGTTCGCCGTGCGTGGACTTGTAGCGATCAAATTTCTTGCGATTGGCCGGATGCTCGGGCCGGCGGCAATCGGTAGCGTGAGCGTGGCCCTGCTCGCGGTGGCGATTGCCGAAGCGCTGTCCGATACCGGCCTCGCGCAAGCGGTCATTCAAGGCGAACATCCGCCTTCGCGCTCGCAACTCGGCGCGGTGTGGACCACATTGACGGCGCGAGGCGTGCTCATCTCGCTGCTGCTGGTCGCGCTCGCCCCATTGCTGAGCAGCCAGTTCCATCTCGACGGCTCGCTGATCCTGATCCAGCTCGCCGCGCTGCTGCCGTTGCTGCGCGGTCTGGCGTCGCCGGCTTATTACGTGGTGCAGCGCGAGCGGCGCTTCCAGCACATCGCGGGCGTGGAAGTGGCGGCGTCGTTCGTCGATTGCGCGGTCGGACTCGCACTTGCGTATTTCGGCGCCGGTGCATCCTCGGTGCTGATCGGCCTCGTGGCCGGCGAAAGCCTGAAAAGCACGCTGACCTGGGCGACCATGAAACCGCGTCCGCCGATCCGCGCCGTGTGGTCGGGCATCGGCCACTATGTCGGGTTCAGCCGCTGGATCTGGGCCAGCAGCGTGATCAATCTGCTGCTCAATCAGTTCGACAAGGTCGTGGTCGGCAAGCTGCTCGGACCGGCGCAGCTTGGCAGCTATCAGATGTCGTCGCGGCTCGCGCAGATGCTGCTCGCCGACGCCGCGATCGCCATGTCGCAATACCTCTTTCCGACCTTCGCGGCGCATCATCGCCGCAGTCCGCAGTCGGCGGCGCGCATCATCAAGATCTATCTGCTGGCGATCGCACTCGGGCTCGCGGCTTTCGTCGCGCTGCTGAGGCTGATTGCCGAGCCGCTCTTCTCGCTGATTCTCGGCGCCGCATGGCTGCCGGCGGTGCCGCTCTTCAGGATCCTCGTGATCAACATGGCGATCGGCGCGTTGATCGCCGTGCTCGTGGCCTATCTGCGCGCGGTGGGCGACGCGAAGGCGACCGTGCATGCGTCGGCCATTCAGGTCGTGGTGCTGCTGTTGAGCGCGCCGCCCGCCGTGCACTATTGGGGCGTGACAGGCATTGCGTGGTCCATGACGCTCGGCCTTGGCTGCGCGGCGGCATGGATGCTATTCCGGACGTTGACGGCAAGGACGCCGTGATGCGCGTCTTTCACCTGGTTCTTGCGCCGCGTCTGTCGGGAGCCGAGGTTCTGGCCAAGGACCTTGCACTCGATCAGTGTGCCGAGGGCATGGCGGTGTGCGTGGCATCGCTGTTGCCGGCGCACGCCGATTTCGCGCCTTTGCGGAACGAGTTGGAAAGCCACGGCGTGCAGTGCTTCTTTCCCGAGCGGCGTCATCGTTCGTTCATCAAGCTGTGCCATCTGTTCGGCGCGGTGCGGCGTTTTCGTCCGGATGTGATCTTTGCGCACGCGACCATTCCGTCGTTTTACGCGCGCGCGTTGCCGCTGCGCGTGCCGGTGGTTTACGTCATGCATTCGGCGACCAACGACTTCGAGCGTCCGCTGTTCAGGCGCATCGAACATGTGCTGTCGGGACGCGCCCGAATGGTGATCGGCGTGTCGGAGCAAGGCGTGACGGACTACGTGCAGGCCATCGGGGCGCATCCTTCGATGACCGTGGTGCCTAACGGCGTGGATCTCGCACGCTTCGCGTTCACCGACGGCGTGGAGCGCGACGGCCGCGCGCCGCAGGTGGTGCAGATCGGCCGGTACGCGGCAGTGAAAAATCAACTGCTGACCGTGCGCGCGTTCAGTGAAGTACTCAAGCACGAGAAAGACGCGCGGCTCGTGTTGTACGGCGTGATCGAAGCCCCCGACTACTGGCGCGACGTCATCGCGCTGGCGAAGACGCTGGGCATCGCGGAGCGTGTCGCGGTGGCGGGCCCGCGCACCGATGTCGCCACCGTGCTGTCGGAATCGAACGTGTTCGTCATGCCGTCGCAATCGGAGGCGCACAGCGTGGCGTTTCTCGAGGCGCTGGCTTCCGGCGTGCCGATCGTCGCGAGCAACATCCCGGCTTTCGCTTTCGCGAGCGGATTTCCGGGCGTTCAATTGGTCGATACCGGCAATGTGCAGTGCTATGCCGAGGCGGTGATCGTTGCGCTAGGGCAGGCGCGGGCGCAACGCTCGCTGGCCGGCTTGACGCTCAGGGATACCGCTGACCGCTATCGCGCGATCGCGCGTCAGGTGAGTCTGGCCGTGTCGGCCCGCTAGGGCGTGCGTGGCGCGCCTCGTCCTGTTCTTGTTCAAGCGCGGTCCGCTGGGCGGTGGGATCAGTGATGGCTGCTCACGTCACGCATATCCGGCGCCGGTTCGGGCGCGGGCTCCGCGGGCGGCGGAATCTGCAGTTCCGTTTCGCGTTGCGCGAGTGTTACGAGACGCTGCGCCTCCTTGCTGCTCGAATCGATCTGCAGCGCGGTGCCGGCGTTGTGCGAGACGCAGGTCCATCGCGCGATATATCCGCAGCCTCGCGCGAGGCTCAGTAGCGCGTCGCGCTGCTGTTCGCGTGTGCTCAGCGTGGAGCGCATGTTCAACGCGTCGCGATTGTTCGGTTGCGCGGCGATGATCGCCGCTAGGCGCGCTCTGGTCGCCGACAGATTGTTCTGCTGCAGATTGGCCCGTGCGGCTTTGAGATGCCGCGACATATCGGCGCGTGGTTGCTCCGGCGGGTTGCCTGACTGTCCGCCCGGATTGCGCTTCGCCTCGGGTCCAACGGGTGCGACACGGCGCGAAAGCGGCGGTGCAGCGTCCGGTGGCGGAATTGGCGGCGCATGCAGGGGTGCGGGCCGCACGGCGGCGATGGGCGTGGCGGTCGTGGCGCGCTGCGTGGCGGCGGTGACCGCGGGCTTTTGTGCGGCCGCAGACGGCGCAGTAGCGGGCTTCTGGGCGACGACGGTGGCCGGTTTCTGGGCGACGGCAGGGGCGGGTTTCTGGACGGCGGCGGCGCCAGGCTTCTGGACGGCGACAATCGCGGGCTTTTGCGGGGTGGCAGGCGCGGGCCGCTGCGCGACGGTGGCCGCCTGCTTCTGCGGAATGACGACGAGCGGCGCGACATTTTGCGTCTGCACCTTGCCGGACACAGCGATTGGCGTGCCGACATTCGAGTCGTTGCTATGGATGAAACCCAGGTACACCGCCGAGGTCACCACCAGCGCCGACGCGCCCAGCACGAGGGGCTGGCGCAGTCGGTGATAGGCGGACACGGCGACCTCGGGCTCCTCGACGAACTCGTAGGGATTGACGAGCGCGCGCGAGGACGGATTCCAGATCTTGCGTGCCGGCAGACGGCTGTCGACGAGCGGCTGCGAGTCGTCCAATGGACTCTTCAGCGGGACTTTGAGCGAGGCAGGCGGCGCCGGACGCGCGCCGAACGAATCGGCCGGACGCCGATGGCACGAAGGACAGGGCGTGAAGCGATTGGCTAGCGGGACACCGCAGTGCCCGCATCGGAAGGGATCGTGCTGATCGGAAGTAAAGTCGCTAAGCATCGCCGTGTCGCAAAGGGGCGTCGAATGCCGGCGCCACAATCAGAAAAAACAAGGCACCGTAACGAGGCTTGCAAGCAGGGTTACTGTGCGACTACGTAACCCCGCGCTTGCATGCACGCGCCATACGCGGCCCAGTACTGTGTCATTGGCGGCTCGGGCGCCGGCAGGGGCGGCAGCTTCACGCTGGATGCCGCAGCCGTCTGCGCCGCGCTCGCAGCCGCCGTTTCCGAGGCGCTGCGGTCCGCAGTCGTCGCCGAAGCCGCGCTCGCCGTCATGGGCGCCGAAGCACCCTTCGCCGTGGCCGCCGTGGTCGCTACGGGCGCACTCGCGCCCGGCTCGGCGGCGGCCGGCATGCTCGCGCCGAACGGCGCGGACGCGAAGGTGCTGGGCGGCAACGGCGGCCGCGACGGCGCGCCGGTCGACGAACTCTTGGTGGCAGCCGGCTTGCGCGGTGGGATCTGCGACTCGCGAACGATGTTGACCTTGGTCTGTTTGTTCGCAGCCGCGTAGCACAGCGCGGTATCGACGCTGCGCTGATAGGGGCTTTGACTTCGGATTGGATAAGTGAGCGGCTGCCATGCGAAAGCAGCACTGCTAAACACCAATAGCGTCAGTACGGTATATGTTTTGATTTGCATCGCAGTCTCTCCCGCAGCGATGTTTCGCCTTTCGTAGGCAATGGCGCTTCGCGATGTGTTCTATGCCTGCTGATTTTGCCGCTGGACGGCGGCCCACTACCGCGAAGGCTGCTTTACTGAGCGTAACACCGTGGATTGTCAACGCAATACACTGGCATAGCGCGCGAAACCGCCATCCTGCAGTCGAAACAAGACAGATCGGCGTGAAATGGCGGAAAACGTAGGGAGTATCCCCAGGCATTGCGGCCGTGCCGGGAGCGATTGGACAGCCGCGCCGCCGTCGATGATGAGGAGTCGGACATGAGGCAACGGCAGTACTGCTATCGAATGCTGTTGGCGGTGACATCCGTATTGTTGTTATCGGTGGCGTGGCCGCCATCCGGCGTGGCGGACGAGGAGACCGCGAACGACAATGCGCAAACCGCGGGTCAGCGGGCTTATTTCGCGCAGACATACTGCGGGATCTCGCCCGCGCGCGTCGGCGCGTATAAGGAGCGCTTGCGCAAGGTGCTGCACGACGCAAGCAACTTCGACCTGCAATGGCAGACCGGCTGGCGCCGCGGCGAAAAGGACGGCATTCAGATGGACGCCCTGCGGTTGAACGATCCGCAGGAGTTCGCGTCGCGAGTCAAGGCTGACTGCGAGAGGCTCAAATGGATGGCGCAGAACGCCGTGCGGGTTCGTCCGCAGAAGTGAAACGGTTAACCGTCGCGTCCGGAATGCCGAGACATTGCGCGGCATCGTGACCTGGAGAGTGCACGGATAAGGATAGCGGACGGTCTGCCGTGCCACATGAATCCGCCATCGGTTGGGGAAAACAGATGTGCCCTTGGGAAGGCGCATGGAGAATCGCTTGCGGATCGGACGGCTTACGGAACCGGCGGGAAGTGCCGCTTGCCGGTGTGCATCCGCAAGCGCCGGAAGCGCTCTTTCTTGTGCTCTTCGTCGAAGTGCGCAAGAGACGGTTTGATCAGATCGCTGCGCGACACGATGCCGATCAGTTGCAACGTGGTGGAATTCGCAACCACGGGCAAACGTTCGAGACCGTGCACCGCAAGCCGCGTGGCGACGAGGCGGCAGGTTTCACCGGGCAACGCGAAAGTGGGCGAACGGTGCTGCAATATATCGGCGAGTCGCGAGTCGAGCGCATTGTGCGTCTCGTCATCGCGGATTGTCTCCAGTACCGCGCGATCGACGACGCCCACCAGCGCGCCTCGACGCACAACCGGATAGGCGCGATGTGTCTGCGTCGCGCCGAAGCACGTTGCCAGCGCTTCTGCCACGGACATGTCGCCATCGATCGTCTTGACCGCGCGCGACATCACCTCTTCGACATGGTGCCGCTCGAGTGGATCGACACCGTATTCCCGATAAATGTGATAGCCGCGCCGGGCAATTTTCTCGGTCATGATCGAACGCTTCATGACGACCGTTGCGAACCCGTGCGCGATCAGTGTCGCGGCCAGCAGCGGCAGCAGTGCGTTACTGTCGTGCGTCAGACCGAAGGCGAACACGATGGCGGTCAACGGCGCGCCCAACGTGGCGCCGAGCGTGGCCGCCATGCAGACGAGCGGCCACAGCGCAGGTTCGCCGCCCGGCAGCACGTGCCCGAGCAGGACGCCGAGTCCCGCGCCCAACATGAGCAACGGAGCCAGCACGCCACCCGAGGTGCCCGAGCCGAGCGCGACGACCCAGATGACAGCCTTCACCATGAGGATCGCCAGCGCGATCTGGATGGCAATGTGCTGATGCAACAGATCGCCGATTACGTCGTAACCGACGCCCAGCGCACGCGGTTCAAGAAAGCCGCCAATGCCGACGACAACTCCGCCGAGCGCGGGCCACCACATCCAGTGAATAGGCAGCTTGCCGAACAGGTCCTCGACTTTATAAAGTGCGGCCGACAAGCCCGAGGCGAGCGCGCCGGACAGCAAGCCGGCGATGACGCAGGACAGCAGCGACAGCGCGCCGGGCGGCGCGGTTTCGAGCGGAAACAGCGGGCCCGTGCCGAAGAACGCCGCGCGCGCAAAACCCGCGACCGCGCACGCCAGCGCGACCGGCAGAAAACTGCGCGGGCGCCATTCGAACAGCAGCAGTTCGACCGCCAGCAGCACGGCCGCCACGGGCGTGCCGAAGACGGCCGTCATGCCCGCCGCCGCGCCGGCCACCAGCAGCGTCTTGCGTTCCGCGGCGGTGACCTTCACGCACTGCGCGATCAGCGAGCCCAGCGCGCCGCCTGTCATGATGATCGGGCCTTCCGCGCCGAACGGGCCGCCGCTGCCGATCACGATGCCGGACGACAACGGTTTGAGAATCGCCACCTTCGGCGACATGCGGCTCTTGCCGAACAGGATGGCTTCAATCGCTTCGGGAATGCCGTGGCCGCGAATCTTCTCCGAACCGTAGCGCGCCATCAGACCGACGACCAGGCCGCCGATCACAGGGATGACCACCACCCAGATACCCAACGTATTGACGGCGGGTGAGCGGTCCGCAAACGAAAACTGCTGGAAGAAAAACAGATTGGTGAAAAGATGAATCAGGCTCAGCAGCACGAACGCCGCGAGCGTGCTGAGCGCGCCGATTCCGGCGGCGAGTGCGGAAATGCCGGGAAGCCGCGCGTTGATGGAAAAATCGCGCTTATGGGTATCGAGACTCATGGGGACTCAAATATCGATCTGGGGGACGGTAAACGCGCCTTTGAGCGACTTCAACTCAGCACGATGCATCTCGGCGAGACGGGCGAGCACCTGCTCGCCGGCTTTCAGCAAATGAACCTCGACCTGGCGGCGATCCGTCTCGCTGACTTTCCTGCGGACCAGATCGAGCGCCTCGCAGCGGGACACCAGCGCAACCACGCCGTGATGCTGCGCCTGCAGCCGTTCCGCAAGCTCGCCGACAGTCGCCCAGTCGCGCTCCGGATAACCCTTGATATGCAGAAGCAGTAGATACTGCAACGGCGTGATGCCTTCGCCCTGAGCGGCCTGCTCGGAAAAACGCTCGAAGCGCCGCATCTGATAGCGAAACTCGGACAGTTGCTCGAAGTTCGCCTTGGTCAAGCCGCGCGCGAGTGTTTTCATCGGAGTGCCGTGGAGGAAGAGGTAAAGCGCGAATTATATCATGACGTGATATGTATGTCCGTGCTCGATCCCGGTGTGAATGACGATGGCTATGCCGCGGTTCGCTGCCTGGCGTAAGCCTGGCGATACAGTCCCGCGATGAGATCGGCCTGCGTGATCATGCCGGCAAGCCGCTGTTGCGAGTCCAGAACCGGGATATGGTGGTGCCCGTAGTTCGCAAACACCGGCACCAGTTCAACGATCGGAGTCGTTCCTTCGACTGTCTGAACGTCCACGTTCATGAGTGCGCCAACGAGCGGCGCCGGAGTGACACTACGCCTGAACCAGCGTTGCATGAGAGACGATTGGCCGGGCGCTTTGGCGAACGCCCGTTTGTCCACAAGGTCGGCGCGGGTCACGATGCCGATCACGTGCTGCTTCTCGTCGGTGACCGGCAGTGCCTTGATATGGCGCTGTTTCAGCAGACTCCATGCGGCGGAAGCACGCGTGGTTGCCGACACGGCGACGAGCGAGCGCGACATGATATCCGCGCAGGTCAGTTCATTGAACGTGCGGGCATAGGCCTGCAACTGCACGTCGCGCAGCAGGGATTCCAGATCGTCCGTGTCGATATCGAGCAATTCGCCGCGCCGGCTCAGCACCGCTTCGAGGTCCGCGCGCGTGAAACCTTCGCTCGACGCCGAGGCCGATGCTCCCGCGCCTTTGAGTGAACTCGCCTGGGCGACGTGGGGATATCGATGCCCGGTAGCGGCGTGGTAGACGATGGCGGCGCATAGCAGCGTGACCGACTGGATAGCAATCGGCTCGGCCACGAAGCGATAGCCCAGCGCGTGCACCGCCGGACCGCCAAGGACCGCGGTCAACGCAACCGCGCCCGACGGCGGGTGGACACAACGCAGCGCAAACATCGCGCAGATCGCCAGCGCGACGGCCAAAGCGGCGGCGCCCACCGGATCGCCGATCCAGCTTGCACAGGCCACGCCGACCGTAGCGGAGACGATGTTGCCGCCGATAATCGACCACGGTTGCGCGAGCGGACTGGCCGGAACCGCGAACAGCAGCACGGCCGAAGCGCCCATTGGTGCGACGAGCAAAGGAATATTTGCCGCCGGTCCGAGAAGGACGTGCATGGTCCCGCCGGTGAACGCAATCCCAAGCAATGCGCCCAGACATGACCTCAGGCGCTCTGGCCACCGGACAGCCATGGGATGGGGGGCGAAGCTGGCGAGCCAGCGGATGAGAGCGTAGCGGGACAAGGTTCGAATAGAAGAATGAAAGGCACTACTACATTAGAAGAGGCCACACATTAAGGCAAAATCCTCGGGAAACGAAAGAACGCATTCGTCATGATTATATTTCATTGTGATATAAAACTGCGTTCCGGGTTGCCGCAGCGCAGCAGAAGCGGGGGCGGCCAAGGGTCCGGCCTGGTCCGCGGGATCTTCCGCGGTTACGGCGCGCTTCCTAGCGTCAAGTCGGCTTCGCTGCTGCCCAGCGACTGGAATAGCGCGGCGGTATCGCTCAATCGGGCTGCCTGCGCGTGCGTCTGATCGAGAGCGGTCTGCAGCGCCTGACGTTGCGTGTCGAGCAGGCTGAACTGGCTGACGCCACCCGCCGAATACTGAGCACGCGCGATGTCGAGGTTCGCTTGAGCCTGCCGGGCGGCGTCGTCGCGAGCATGCAGTTCGTGCGCGTCGTTATGCAACGCCGTCAGCGCGTCCGCAACCTGTTGCAACGCCTGAAGCACCGTTTGCCGATAGCTCGCGAACGCAGCGTCATAGGCCGCCTGGGCAGCGCGCTTCTTCGCGTGTAGCTCCCCGCCGTGAAAAATGGGCTGGGTCAGATTCAGGCCGATATTCCAGATGTTCAGGCCATTCACAATGTCCTGAATACTCGTGCGTTCAGAGCCGATTCCCGCCGATAGCGAAAACTGTGGATACAGGTTCGCTGTCGCGACGCCCACGTTTGCGCTGGCCTGGTGCAGCAGCGCTTCGGCGGCGCGAATGTCAGGGCGTTGCCGTGCAAGTGACGATGGCAGCGTGACGGGTATCTCGGTCGGCAGATGAAGCGAGTCCAGCGTGAGTCGATCGAACTCCGCTTTGGACGGCACATCGCCCACCAGGATCGCAAGCTGGTGATCCGCCTGCGCAAGCTGCGTGGCGAGCGGCGGCAGCGACGCGCGCGTCTGTGCGAGCAGCGTGCGCTGGCTGTTCACGTCGAGTTGCGATACGCCTCCGGCAGCGAGTCGCGCCTCCATGATGCTGAGCTGTTGCGCCTGCGCGTCGGCGAGACGTTGCGTCAGCAAGACCTGCTGCTGCAACGAAGCGCGTTGCACCGCCGTCGATACGACATTGCCTGCAATGGACAGGCGCGCTGCGTCCAGTTGGAACGCCGCGTAGTCGACCTGCGCCAACGTGGCTTCGAGCGCCCGGCGATTACCGCCGAAAACGTCGAATGTATACGCCACTGTCACCGATGCATTGAATAGCGAAAAGGGACCTGGGTTCTCGACATGCGGGATGCCGAAAGCCGCGAGATCGACCTGTTGACGCGTTCCGGAAATCTTCGCGTCGACGCCTGGGAACCGTGTCGCGCCCGACTGCGCATTGTAGTTTTCGCGTGCCTCGATCAGCTTTGCGCGGGCTTGCGCCAGCGAGGGGCTTCGGCTCAACGCCTGATCGACTAGACCGTCTAGATCCGCCGAGTGAAATTGGCGCCACCACATAGGCAGTGGCGCATCAGCGGTCGTGAAGGTTTGAGCGGAACTCTCGGTGCCGTCGGCCAGTACTGTGCGAGCCGGCTCGGCCTTGTGCGTGTAGGTTTGCGTGTCCGGTGCCGCAGGCGCGTGAAAGTCAGGTCCCACTGCGCAGCCGCACAGCACGAGTGAACACAGGAAAGCGAGTTGCTTCATGATCGTGTCTTCCTAGTCGAGCGTGCGCCGGTAGAAGCGCAATGCAATAGCCATGACGATCGCAGTGAACAGCGCCATCGGCCAAACCGAGGGCCACAGGTCGGCCCAGCCATTGCCCTTGAGCAGGATGCCGCGAATCAGCCGGTTGAAATAGGTCAGCGGCAAGAGGTTGCCGATAAACCGCGCCCATGCCGGCATGCCCGCGAATGGGAACATGAAGCCCGAGAGCAGAATATTGGGCAAGAAATAGAAGACGGTAAGCTGCATCGCCTGCAACTGGTTTTGCGCGAGCGAGGAAAGCGTGATGCCCACCGTCAGATTCGCCGCAATGAAAAGCAACGCCGAGAGATAGATGGCCAGCGCGCTGCCGACAAACGGAACATGGAAAACGTAGCGTGTCGCGGCAAGAATGATCGACGCCTGAATGAGCCCGATGACGACATAGGGCACGATCTTGCCGGTCATCACTTCGATTGGCAGAACGGGAGTGGCGAGCAGATTTTCCATCGTGCCGCGCTCGCGTTCGCGGGTCACGGCGAGGCCGGTCATCATGACGAGCGTCATGGTGAGGATCACGCCCATCAACCCGGGCACCACGTTGTATTGCGTCACGCCTTCCGGGTTGTAGAGGTTGTGAACCTGCACGTCGAAGGCGTTTTGCGTGCCGTTCAGGTGTGCGAGCGGACCCGTGAGATCTTTATTCGCGACCGGTTGAACGAGTTTCGGCAGCGCGCCGACGGCGGTGTTCGTTGCGGTGGGATCGGTCGCGTCGGCTTCGACCAGCAGCGACGGACGCTCGCCACGCAGCAGTTTGCGCGAGAAGTCCACGGGCACATTGAGGACGAACTGCACCTTACCCTGGGCAAGCGCGCGGCGCCCGGCCTCTTCGTCAGGCAAGATTTCGACGATGTCGAAATAGGCCGAGTTCGTCATCGCCGCAACGAAGCTGCGGGAAAACTCACTCTGATCGTGGATGATGACGGCCGTCGGCAAATGCTTGGGATCGGTATTGATCGCGAAGCCGAACAGTGCAAGCTGGATGATCGGCAGCCCGACGATCATGCCGAACGTGACGCGGTCACGCCTTAACTGAAGAAACTCCTTGAGGACGATGCTCCACCAGCGTGTCAAAGAAAATACGGTGCGATTCTTCATGACGGCGCTCCGAAGTTATCCTTCGAATGGCTCATCAGATAGATGAACACGTCCTCGAGTCCCGTGCCGATCGGTTCGATGCGCAGCGAGGTTCCGGCAACCGCTTGCCGCACCGCGTTTTCGAGTGCTTGATGATCGCGCCCGCTGACGTGCAGCGCGGAACCGAACACGACGGTCTGGTCGACGCCGGGCGTGGTACGAAGCTGCTCGGACAGCTTGCTCAGCTGTTCGCCGTGGATAGCCCACGTCGACAGACCTTGTGATTCGATTACCTCGCTCGCGGTGCCGCGCGCGAGCATCTTCCCGTAAGCGATGTAGGCGAGCTTGTGACAGCGTTCCGCTTCATCCATGTAGTGGGTACTGACGAGCACGGAAATGCCGGTGGCCGCGAGGCGATGCAGTTCTTCCCAAAAGTCGCGCCGCGCAGTGGGGTCCACGCCGGCGGTGGGCTCATCAAGCAGCAGCAGTCTTGGCTCGTGCAACATGCAGGCGGCCAGCGCGAGCCGCTGCTTCCATCCGCCCGATAGCGAACCGGTCAACTGGTTCGCGCGCGTTTGCAGGCCGAGCGATTCCAGCGAGCGATCCACCGCTTCTCGCCGGTTGCGCATCTGGTAGATGCGTGCGACAAAGTCGAGATTCTCGCGGATGGTCAAGTCTTCCCAGTAAGAGAAGCGCTGGGTCATGTACCCGACATTGCGTTTGATCTGCTCGCTCTCACGCAGGATGTCGTAGCCAAGGCAGGTGCCGCTGCCCGAATCCGGCGTGAGCAATCCGCACATGAGGCGGATGGAGGTCGTCTTGCCGCTGCCGTTCGGTCCGAGAAAGCCGAAGATTTCGCCACGGCCGACCTGCAGCGAGACATTCTTGACAACGTGTTTGTTGCCGAAGCGCTTGTTCAGGTCATGCACGTTGATCACATACTGTTGGGTGTCGTCGTTCATTGCAGCACCACCGATACAGGTTGGCCCGGATGAAGCTTCGGTGCATCCGCAGCCGAGGGGTGGGCTTCAACCATGAACACGAGCTTGGCGCGGCTCTCGTTGCTATAGATGACCGGCGGCGTGTATTCGGCCTGACTCGACACATAAGTGATCTTCGCGGGCACGTCGGCCGCGCAGCCGTCGCAATGCAGCGTCACGCCGCGATTGAGCGCCAGTTGCCCGACAATCGTCTCCGGAACGAAGAAACGCACCTTGACGTTCTGCGGCGGCAGCATCTGGACGACCGGACTGCCGGCGGCCACCCATTCACCCTGGCGATAGAGCGTGTCATAGACCAGGCCTTCTGATGGGGCGGCGACGCGTTTCTGATCGAGTTTCCATTGGGCCTGCGCGACTACGGCATTGGCGGCGGCTACTTGCGCTTCCTGTCCGACGATCTGTTGTGAACGGGCCGGCAGGCGAGCCACGTCGACCTGATGCGTGAGCTTCCGAACCTGCGCGGCGGTCGAGTCGGCATTGGCGCGCGAATCGTCCAGTTGAGCTTTCGCGATGCCGCCTGCGCGGTATTGGGCTTCGTCGCGCGTCAGTTGCAGCGCCGCCTTGCGAGCGTTGGCGACGGCCTCGGCCAGTTGCGCACGGTTGACGTCGACCTCGGGCGCGCGCTTGCCGGTCCGGATGTCCGCGAGTTGAGCGCGGGCCGCCGCGAGTTGCTGCTGTGCCGCTTCGAGGGCGTGGGCTTCGTCGTCGGATTCGAGGGAAAATAGCGAGGCGTTCGCCTTGACCGTTTGGCCGCGAGAGACTGATAGCGCCGTGAGCTTGCCGGCCTGCGAAGAGCCGAGGTAGACGAACTCGCCTTCGACGTAGCCCTGATAGGTTGCGGCTTCGTGCCGCGAACAGGCCGATAACAGCGCGACAAGCAGCAGGGAAAGTACGGCCCATGCAATTCGTTGCGCTCGCTTGGAGTTAGACAAAACTTCCACTAAGAGGCGTTTATTTAGTAAGTAATACATAATTAACATCCTGTGGAACCACGATCGGCACACCAGGCGGATCGGCTCAGCACGAGGGGAAGCACGCGGCGAGCGCAATCCGCAGTCTCCGCGAGGGCAATCCGGCCGCCTTGGTGACTCGGCCTTCCATGCCGGCGCGTCCGTTCGCGGACCGGACGCAGACGAAGTAGAATGAATGCTATGAGAATTTGAATTCAAATTCAAACTATTTCTGGAATGAAAGCCTCCGACCATGCCGACGAGTCCGAAAAAAACAACCGCGACGCAGCCTAAGCGGGCCTCGCGCCCAGACGGCGCGGCGACTCGCCAGCATTTGCTCGAGACTGCGGGCCGGGTGTTCGCCGAACGTGGTTTTGCGGATGCCACCAGCAAGGAAATTTGCGAGCGTGCCGGCACACCGATGGCGTCGGTGAACTATCACTTTGGCAGCAGGGAGGCGCTCTACGAAGCGGCGCTGGTCGAGGCGCACCGGCAAGTCGTGGGTCTTGACGAGCTAGCGGCGCTTGCCGCGAGCCTCGACGATCCCAAGGATCGGTTGCGTGCCATCCTTTCGCGTTTCCTCGGTCTTTCAACGAGCACAGGCACGCCTTGGGGCTTCATGCTGATGTTGCGTGAAGTGCTGTCGCCGTCGAAAGCTATCCCGGCGCTCATCGAGAAGGCGGTGCGTCCGAAAGCCGCATTGCTGCTCAAGGTGATCGGTGAAGTGCTGGGGCTGGACCCGACCACGCCCGTGGTTCAACGGGCTCTGATGTTTACGGTGTTGCCCTGCATCGCCATGATGATCGCGCCGAAGCAGGTGCAGTCAGCGCTATTGCCCGCTGTCGCAAAGGACAAGGATGCGCTTGCGGAGGATTTCGTGCGATTCGTGCTGGCAGGGCTCGATGCGATCGCAGTCGCTCATCGTTCAGAAGCAAGGTGAATCCGGCATTTTAGAAAGCTTCCTCCACGGGAGTGACGTGCCGGATTCTCGAGCCAACGTTCGACCCTCGCTAGATGATAGTCAGTGGATTTGCCTGCCGCTACTATATGAATGTGGAGCGCATCCGGGTTTGCCCAGGAAGACGAACGATTGCGGACACTACATATTCATGTAATGTGGGATGCTTTTTTCAGCGTTATTGTGTCGACTTGGTGGACCTGCCATCTGTCGAGCGACCCAAAGGCTACAACCTTGAAAACGCGCTATCGGGTTCTTCAGAAGGTCTTTGAATGAGGGCACATTATTGAATATGTAAGGCTGGCGTCAGCTCTCTAATGCGCCCGAAGCTGTTTCCCTTGCTGCCCAAAACTTAAACCCGCGTCCGAGGCGAGACACATCGGCGTATCTGCAAGGTGTGACATTGAATTCAACTACAGAGTCGACTCTGCAACGACACATGCCAGTAGCCAGAGGCAGACATTCAAAGCGTGGAATCGGCGCGGCCGCGATTTCCGCGATTCCGATCTCGGGGTGTACAAATTCACCGTCCATCGGCGTGCTCGGTGCGTACTTTCCCGACTGGCTATTCTGCATCGTCGCGGGCGTCGTGCTCACGATCGTCATTTATCTGATCCTCAAGCGCTTACAGGCCGACCATCTGATGGGACCATCCGCCGTCGTGTATCCAGCGCTTGTTGCTTTGCTGGCGCTCGCTGTCTGGTTGGTCTTCTTCCAACATTGAATCTTTGTCGGGTGGATGAATGGCGACCCCAGCCAGCAAGACATCGAAGAGAAAATGGCCAGCCATCGTGATCGTCGTGCTGACGCTGTTGCTGCTCGTCTACGTGATCCGTGTGTGGGACCGCACGCCTCGCACCGACGACGCCTATGTCTACGCGGAGACGATCGACGTCGTGCCCGAGGTCAACGGCCGCATCGTCGAACTGGCCGTGCGCGACAATCAGGCCGTGAAGCAGGGCGATCTGCTGTTCCGTATCGATCCGCGCCCATACGAGGATGCGCTCGCGCGCGGCAAGGCGTCGCTCGTCGCGCTCGACCGCCAGATCGAGTTGACGCAGCGCACGGTCAACGCGCAGCAGTACAACGCGCAGTCGGTGCGTGCGGCCGTCGAGCGCGCGCGAGCCGCAGCCGGGCAGGCGTCCGATACGCTGCACCGCATGGAACCGCTGTTGTCACACGGTTATGTGTCGGCGGAAGATGTCGACCGTGCGCGCACCGCGCAACGTACCACCCAGGCCGAACTCAGCGCCGCGCAACTGCAGGCGCAGCAGGCGGCAGCGGCTGTAAGCGGTGTCGATGCGCTGGTTGCGCAACGTGCCGTCGTCATGGCGGAGATCGCGACTGCCGAACTGAACCTGGAATATGCGACCGTGCGTGCACCGTTCGACGGACGCATCGTGTCATTGAAGACATCGACCGGCCAGTTTGCCACGGCGCTCAAACCTGTCTTCACCTTGATCGACACGCGCCACTGGTACGTGGTCGCGAACTTTCGCGAAACCGAACTCAAGGGCGTCAGGGCGGGCACACCCGCCGCTGTCTATCTGATGAGCGATACGGGCCAGCGTTTCAAGGGCAGCGTCGATTCGATCAGCTATGGCATCGCGCCCGATGAAGCCGGCCTTGCCTTGCCTGGCGGATTGCCACGCATTCAACGCACGCTCAACTGGGTGCATGTATCGCAGCGCTTCCCGGTGAAGATCCTCATCGACAAACCGAACCCGGAACTGTTTCGCGTCGGTACGTCGGCGGTGGCCGTGCTGGAACCCGGACGCAACAACGACGGCGAGCGCCATTGAGGAGCCCATGACCGCCGCCGACTATCTGCCCGTCTCGCTGCGTGATGCAGGTGCTTTCCTGAAGCGCGAGCTTGCGCCTTTCCCCGGGCGTTTGAACGTGATGCTGCGCTGCGTGTTGACGAGCGCCATCGTGATCGTCGTGTCGAATACGCTCGAGGTGCCGGAGCTCGCTCTATCGCTGCTGGTGGTGTTTTACGTCACGCAGTCGAACGTGGTGGTCACACGGCTGGTCGGCGTGATGTTCATGGTCGGATCGACGCTCGCCATCGGCCTGTCGATCCTGCTGCTGAAATTTACGTTCGACTATCCGTTGCTGCGCATCGTCATCGCGAGTTTGATGTTCCTGGGCAGCGTGTACCTGCTGCGGGTGCTCAAGATTGGCATCATGTTCTTCATCGTCGCGATCGTCGTGATCTACGTGCAGAGTTTCGTGGACCGGACCGATCAGGCCGACCTGCTGATCCGAGCGGCGTTATGGGTGTGGGTCGCCGTCAACTATCCGATCGCGCTGACGCTCGTGGTCAACACGCTGCTGCTGCCTGCCGAACCGCAATTGCAACTCAAGGCGGAAATCCATCGGCAGCTCGCGGCGCTGGACGCGCGCCTGACGCAGTTGATCGACGGCAGCACGAGCGAAGCGCCCATCACGCTGGCGGCCGTTCAGCAAGGGGCGCTCACGTTGCAGAAGTTGCTGCGCTTCACGACAATGCGTGATGCGCACTATCGCGAACACCAGGCCTCGCAGCTTGCATGCATTGCGACCGTGTCGCGGCTTTATCACGGAGCGAGTGAACTGCCGCTCAGTTGGCCGCGCGCGTCGGCAGCGCAACTGGCGATGTTGCGTGAGTTGCGTGCGAACTGCCACGCGCTCGACCAGGCGGTCATGGCCGGCGAACCCTATCGCTACGTGAGCACGGCGACACCTGACGAGCGCAACGCCGCTGACACGATCCCTGCCGCTGCCGAATCGCAGCGGGCGTTGCGCGCATTCGCCGACCTGGCCGCGAGCGACTCGGCATCCGGCAAGCCGCCCGCGAGCGAGCCGATGATCGCGCCGGACGCATGGACCAATCCCGCGTACATGCGCTTTTCCCTGAAAACCTTGCTCGCCGTTCTGGTCTGCTACGTGTTCTACAACGCCGTGGACTGGCAGGGCATCCACACGATCATGCTGACCTGCCTGATCGTCGCGCTGCCGAGCCTTGGCGCATCGACGCAGCGGGCGTTGTTGCGGCTCTGCGGGGCTGCCGTCGGTAGTGCGCTGGCGCTGTTCATGGTCGTGTTCGTGGTTCCGCATCTCGACGACATTGTCGGCCTGCTGTTGATGGCGTTGCCTGTCGTCGCGTTAGGGGCGTGGGTATCGGCGGGCTCGGAAAGAATCGGCTATGCCGGTATTCAGATGGCGTTCACCTTCTCGCTGGCACTACTCGATCAGTTCGGCCCAAGCACCAATCTGACTGAGATCCGCGACCGGATGGTCGGCATTTTCCTGGGTGTGTGCGTGGCGACCTTCGTGCAGATGTCGTTCTGGCGCGAGGGCGAGGGCGACGTGCTGCGGCAGAAGCTCGCCACCCTGCTGCGCGCGATTGCCGCACAGGTGCGCCCGTCGCGGGTCGGCGAAGAGAAAGTGGATGAGTTGCCCTATGCACAGCGGCAGTTGCAGGCGTGGGCCGTGCTGGCCGATTGCGAGACGACGCTCTCGCGTGTCGCGCTCGAACCCGGCTGGCAGGAAAGCGAGCAGTCGGAATTGACAAGGCGCGCGCAAACAGTCCTTGCGCAGGGGCGCGAGATCATGCTGGCGGGCGGCGCGTTGCGCAACACGTTGGTGGCGCAAGCGAACTTGGCGAGCCCACACACGATCGACGTAGTGCGCGCAGTCCAGGAACAGGCCAGCGCCGAACTGAACCGCTACGCGGATGAGCTCGCGGTCGACCCACCCGATGCGCGCGCACCGCGACGCATCGAGATCGCTGCGCAAGCGGGCGAACCGGCTCAGCCGGCCGATCAGTCGCTCATCGCCGCGGCGGACGAACTGTCGCGGCAGATCGCAGGCTTGCCGGACTGGCGCGTCGAGGCACCGGTCGCGGCGCCCGCATCACCGGCGGTACGAGCATGAACGCGCGATCGGTCTTGAGCGATTGGCGATGGCGTCGAGGCTTTGTATGCCTCGCGTGGATATCGTCCATGTTGTCGGGTTGCGCGCTGATCCACCACAATGGCACGCCGCGTTCCGAGATCGCGCCCGAGCAGATCAATCTCGCGGACGACATCCATCTCGCACGCGACGGCTGGCCCGCCGCGCGCTGGTGGACGCGCTATCACGACGCGCAGCTCGACGCCCTGATCGATCAGGCGCTCGCGGATGCGCCGACAATGGTGATCGCGCGCACGCGCGTCGCGCAGGCGAAGTCGGATGTGGAACTGACCAAAGCAGGATCCAACCTTCAGGTGGCCGCGCTGGCGTCGCTGGATCGCGAGCATATTTCCGCGAACGGTTTCCTCGGCCCGTTCGCGAAGAACGAGCCGGCTGCGGGGCTGACGGGGCCGTGGTACACCGAGGGCGTCGTCGGGCTTGGTGCAAGTCTCGACATCGACATCTGGGGCAAGCAGCGCGCGGAGGTCGCCGCGTCGCTCGGCGTGAGCAATGCGCGGCTCGCGGAGACATCGGCTGTCGAACTCGAAATCTCGGCGGATGTCGCGCAGCTTTACTACGGTATTCAAACCACTTATCAGCTGATTGATCTGCTGAACGAATCGGATGAGATCGCGGCGTTCGCGGTGCAGGCACACGAAGCGCGTGCGGGGCGCGGCCTCGAAGCTCGCACCCAGCTCGAAGAAGCACGCGCGCAGCAGTTGGCCATCGAACAGCAGATCGTGTCGGCGCAAGGGCAGATCAAGCAGCTTCGCGAATCGATGCGGGCGCTGGTCGGCGCCGGACCCGCCGGCCTGCCCGCGATCGAACCGGTCGCGCTGCCACGCTCGCAGGCGGCCTTGCCGGCGACGCTCTCGTACGAACTGCTGGCCCGACGCCCCGATCTGCAGGCAATGCGATGGTATGTCGAGGCGTCGTTCGACAAGATCGATGCGGCGAAGGCAGCGTTCTACCCGAGCTTCGACATCAAGGCATTTTTCGGCTTCAACGCTTTGCACCTCGCCGATCTCTTCACGCATGCGAGCCAGCAGATCAACCTGATTCCGGGCCTGTATCTGCCGATCTTCGACGGCGGCCGGCTCAATGCGAACCTGAGCGGCGCGCGCGAGGGGAGCAACCTGTTGATCGAGCAGTACAACCAGGCCGTTCTCAATGCCGTACGCGATGTCGCGCAGACGGGCAGCCGTCTGCAGTCTCTCGATGCGCAGACTGCGTTACAGAAGCAACGGATCGAGTCGGTCGCATTCACGAGGGACAGTGTGGAAGCCTCCTATCAACGCGGACTGACGAGCAGGCTCGCGGCGCTCCAGGCGCGCCAGCCGGTGATCTCGGAACAGGTTGCTCTGCTCACGCTCAAGGGACAAGTGCTCACCCAGGAAATTGCATTGGCGAAGGCGCTCGGCGGCGGATATCTCGCCGATCCGCCTGTCGAATTGAAGCCGCGTTGAACGGCGCAGGTAGTCTGGTTAGAGCTGCTGTGAGCGGAGCGATTCGAATTCCGCGCGGCACACGTCGCCGAACTTGCCGAGAATGTCGATCGAGCCATCGGCGAGCATCTCCCGAATCTCGACGAAGGACTTGTCCGGCGCGAGATAGGTGTCCACGATCGTGCGTCCGATCACGTCGGCTTCGTCCGCGACTTCGCGCGACGACTGGATGCGCATGCGGCCGATCTTCGCGTAGAGGTTGCCCAGGCTGGTGAGATCGGGTTCGTTGTGTTGCAGCGCGTGGACGTAGCAGTTCGTCGCTTCCTCGATGAACGCTTTGTACAGCTCCTGCCGCCAGGTGAGGTCATGCGCCAACCACTCCGCGCGAACCTGGGTGCGTTGGGTCAGCCACGAGGCAAGAACCGAAGTCATGCCGCCGATGGCGGCGCCCACAAGTGCAGCCAGGGCAGAGATAACCGATGCGTTCATGGACTATTCTCACGTTGTCATTCAGCTATCCATAATAACGCCGTGGTGTGTAATTTTGGAGTCGCCAGTCCGGAAAAGGAGCGCGATGACGACCGTGTGGAGGTGATGCGCAAGGCCGCGCCAGCGAGCGTTCGTATCAACGGTCAGCTTTGGACCATGACCACGTGCGCCTGGATCTTACCGTCGACCGGCCCCGTCCCGAAGCGCTCGGCAATCGCAGTGGCGCACGCTGACGTCGCGTCATCCAGCGCGCCGCCGGAGCGCGCCTCGATCTCATTGCGCAACGGCGTTCCCTGACAAAGGCCGACGGCCGGCACAAGCGCCGATGTCGCACGGCTACGCGCCGCAATGGTCTCGAAGCGTGGAGCCGTGCTGAAGCCCGCATTGACGAGGTCGCGTGAAATGACTGCCGGGTCGAAATAACCGTACGGCGTGCGCACTAAGAAAAGTGGAGGATCCGCCGGGAAGAGACCCGCGAGCGTCGCCGTGACGGTATTGGCAAACTCGTTTTCTTCGATGCGGTCCCATACGTTGAACAACAGCGCGCCGTCGCGCCTAAGTACGCGCCGAGCTTCGGAAAACGCATGCGCCTTGTCCGGAAAGAACATGACCCCGAACTGGCAGACGACGACGTCGAAACTCGCGTCGTCGAACGGCAGGTGGGTCGCGTCTGCCTGTTGCCACCTTACCGGCCTCGAAGTGCCGATTGCCGCGGCGCGATCGAGCATCGGCTGATTCAGGTCGGTCGCCACCAGCTCGACTTGGACGGGTAATGCATGCGCCATCGCGCGGGTCAGTACGCCCGTGCCGGCTGCAGTCTCGAGCACGCGTGACGGATGACGCCCGGCGACCCTGTTCGCCAGATCCGCAGCGTAGGGTTCAAAGAGCATCGGAACAAGGTGGCTCTCATAGAGTTCGGCGATGGAGCCGGTGAAGCGAGTATCGGTACCGAAGATGTTCATACGCCTCCCTGCTGCTTTTCAGGCAATGTTAGGCGCAGCGGGGCGAATTGAATAGTCGTCTCACGGCGTCTTCTTTGGTGCCCGTTTCGACGCACCCTTCGAGCGCCCATTTGGTCGCGCCACGGGGCGGTTACCGGGCATCCAGCGCGTTAGAATTGAACGGGATGAAGGCAGTGTGCGGCCTCCCAACGTCGAAACTCACCAGCGATGCCGACGTTTCCGGAATCAGTCTTCGACACACTACGCTCGCAGCCAACGATGGCGAACCATTGACGATCATGGCCGAATCCAATCCACCACTCACCTCGTCTCTGCCGCTGGCCGGCGCCGATCCGTTGCAGGATCCGGCGCTGCTGCGTCGCTTGCTGCGCGCCAAAGACCGAATGGACGCCGCTTCGCACGAGGCGTGGCCCGTCGAACGACTGGCTGCGGTCAGTGGCGTTTCCGAGGCTCATTTCGCGCGCTCCTTCAAGCGGGCCTTCGGCATCCCGCCACATCGATATCTGCTGACGCGGCGCATCGAGCAAGCCAATACGCTGCTGCGCGACACTGCGCTCAGCATCACGGAAATTGCCTTCGCCACCGGCTGGGAGAGCCTGGGTACCTTTGGCCGCGTCTTCCGCGACATTAACGGTCGGAGCCCCAGCGCCATGCGCCGGGAGGCGCAGGCCGTCATGCAGCAACTCGACCGCGTACCCGCCTGCGTTCTGAAGGCCGCTCAGCGTCCCGATCTGACCATCGCAGTTTTGGAGAAGCGCCGTCGCGCGGCCAAAGGTACATTGCGGCCATCAACCAAGGAGGTCTCATGAACCAGGGTATCAGTGTGGTGGGCCTGTACGTCGACGATCAGGACGAAGCGCTCAAGTTCTATGTCGACAAACTCGGATTCCGCGTCCATACGGACGTGGTCAACGGTGCCTACCGGTGGCTGACAGTCCAGCATCCAGACCAGCCGTCGTTCCAGCTCGGGCTGTTCAGACCCGGTCCGCCCATCCATGACGACGCCACCGCGCAGACCCTGCGCGCGATGGTCGCGAAGGGCGCCATGCCGCCTCTCGTCCTTCTGGTGTCCGATTGCCGCGCGAGCTATGCCCGGCTAAAGGCGAGTGGCGTGGAATTCACCCAGGAGCCGGTGGACCGCTTCGGCAGCGTCGACGCTGGTTTTCGCGACCCCGCCGGCAACGGCTGGAAGATGATTCAGGAGCCGCGGAGCACGACGTGAGAAATTATTCAGACATCGTTGCGACTCGGATAGAGCTCTTTCACTTCATTAGTCGACCGCACTTGTTTCCCATTGACACGTTGGAGTGATGGCGCGTTCCGCCTCGGTATTTTCGAGGGCTTTTGCCGTGTGAACACGGGGTTGTAGAGGGCGACGCAGCGTGTGGATAGCTGGTCGCCCACGGGCGTGTCAGCCGCTGGCTCCTTTGGCGGACTCGCGAACGACATCAGGGCTCGCCTCGCGACTTCCGGAGTGCATCCAACACTATGACGACAACGGCTGACGCCCGCGTACTAATCCTGAGTGACCATATCAGTAGCGTCGGCCTGTACCAGTGCGCGCACGAGCAGGTAAACGGCTGGCAAGTTGTCGTCGTCACGTCGCCAGTCGACGGGTTCGTCGAGATCCATCCCGGACAGACGACTGTCCTCAAACCGCACAAACGTTGAACGTACTGTCTCGTTGTGCCTAGCCAGGAAGCCCCGATTCTCAAAGACCTGTTCGTCGATTGTCAGCAGCGTGCGCCAGGTCGGCAATCGCGCGCTATTCGAGTGACGGCGACGACCCGTGTCGAGGTGACGACCAGCGACCGTGGCAATGATCTGCTGCAGGTCCAGCGACGCGCTGCGGAGCGCGCGTTCGAGCGCCGCAGGGTTGATCTCGTGGACATCCGTATCAAGAGAAGCGTTGCTAAGCATATTGTTATCTTCCTGAGGATTCGCAGTAACTCGCAGCATCAAAACTGATGCTTCAGCAATGCCCGGTTTCGCTGTGCCAGCAATTCGCGGATCTGGGCCAGATGGTTGTCGCCGACCGTGCAGTCTTCAACAGGCCGGCTATGTTGATGAGGCATTGGCGGACGTACGCCGAGATAGCGGCACACGGCGGATACGTACGGCTTGCCGTTGCCTCCCAGATGTCGCGCCGCGGCAGCGACGCGCACGTCTCCAACATGCTTGCGCAACCACGCAAGCGTTTCGCGGTCACCGTCGTTCAAGATGCGGATGAGTTGGTTCATGGCCGATCCTGTATATAAAAACAGTACTGTAAATTTATACAGTATTTGACCGGGATGCAAGTCAATTCGCAGGGCGGCGGATTCGGCGGGAAGAGAAGAGGGCGATCAAGCTCGATGCGCGGTCGGTCGTCGACCACGTGGAGGCGGCCCGACGACGTACGTGTGCTCGATCTTCCGGCGTTTGGGATGAGAGTCTGGAAGGTGCGGCCGGCGGGAGTAAGAGGCGCAACTTGGGATATCGCACTAGCAGCTGTGGGCGTGCAAGAATGCCCACACTGCCATGAACTTTTCTACCCCGACGATCTTTTGATTAGCCCGCGTGTTCGAGCGCGCGCGTGGCCTGAACTTTGCGCGGCCGGTCGCGCAGCAGCAGGGGCATCAAACGTCGGTTGGCTGTCTGCGCCGCCCACTCGCAATACGCGGCGCTGCCGAGCACCCAGCCCTTGAGCGTCGACTGCAACAGATTATCGACATCGCGTTCGTCGAGGGCCTGTGCGCCCAGATCGCGGTAAGCCTGGTGGCGCTCGGACGGCGTATTGCCGAGCGCCCGGTAGAGTGGATGATCCTTGATAAAGCTATCGACGCGCAGCCCGACGTGGTGCGTGTAGCTCGACCACGGGTAGTGTCCCGGCTCGACCACAAGGCGGTTGCGCACCGGCGCGTGATCGATGGCCTGGCTCGCGAGCAGGAAATAACGGTCGGGCTCGATCACTGTCGCCCGGTACTCGCCACGCCACATTGTTCCGCGGCGTCCATGGCGGCGGTTGAAGGTTTCGACATAGCGACGGCAGACCGCCTGCATCGCCATGGCCACGCTCGACTCGTACGAAGGCGTGACAAGGAACTGTACCGCGTCGGGCATGAGTACCCACGCGTGGACTGCGAGATCGGCGACACGCGCTGCGTCGGCCAGGCAGGCGAGGAAGTACCGGTAGTCTCCTTCGTCCAGGAATGCGGGCCCTGTGAGCCCCTGCAGGATAACGTGCTGCGGTTGGTCTGGGACGTAGTGCCGTGCAAGCCGTGTCATGCTGAATTAACCGGGAAATCCGATGTGAGAAAACGATCCGACAGGTATCGGGCGCGTGACGTTGCGTAACGTGCATATCGGAAGAAATTCTATCGGTCATGTGCTTGCGCTTGCGTTACGAACAGGGCTTTTTTCTGGCCTCTTTTCGATGATTTGCCGGCCGCAACCAGCATTTTTTTACGCCACCGCTGAATAGCAGTACCGCGCGATGCATCTCCAGCGCCTTGCCTGTGTCATCCGGCACCAATACGTATAGGCTGCACAACAGTTCGGCGGTCGAGAGGATCTCCAACAAAAAGAAAGCCCGCGCGAACGGCGGGCTAAATCCACATCCTGGAGACATGGAGGAGACGTTCATAAAGGTCACCTCTTACCCCTCGAATGACCTTGCATAACCGCTTGATTTTCGCGAGGCGGCTGCGAAACTCGTACCTATTTGATCTTCGCTGCGGCGGCGACCTTGCGCATTGCCTCTTGCGGGTCTTCATTCGAGTTCATGAAGCCGGTCACGACATCGGTAATCGCGCCTTCAGTGGCTGACGACTGAACATCGCCGAACGCGAACGACGGAAAGAACGTGTTGGATTTAATAGTGGTTTGCTCATCTGCGTATGACTTCTTGGCGCAGGCGTCGAATTTTTCCATTGAAACATCCTGCCTCACCGGAATCGAACCTTTGTAAAGACTGAATTGCTCCTGAAATGCGGGCGACATGATTGTCTTTGCCAACGCAAGCTGTCCGGGCGTCGCTTCTTTTTTGCCGTTCTGCTGGAAAAACACGAACGAGTCTACTGTGTAGGTGAAGGTGTTCGACGTACCAGGCGCAGCCGCGCAGATATAGTCGATGTCGGCTTTCTTGTTCGCGTTCGCGAATTCACCTTTCGCCCAGTCCCCCATGAATTGCATCCCACCCGATCCGTTGATGATCATCGCTGTCGCGAGATTCCAGTCGCGACCGGTCGAACCTTTGTCGAAGTAACCCTGAATCTTCCGGACAGTCTGGAACACCTGCAACATCTGAGGCGAAGTGAGTGTTTTCTGATCGAGATCGATCATGGCTTTGCGATAAAAATCCGCGCCCTGAGAAAGCACCACCGTCTCCCAGATGGTCATGTCTTGCCAAGGCTGGCCACCACGCGCGACGGGCGTAATGCCCGCAGCCCGGAACTTGTCGGCTAGCGCGAAGAACTCGGGCCATGTGGTCGGCGGCTTACCGCCCACTTTATCGAGGGCGGCTTTGTTGATCCATAGCCAGTTGATTCGGTGCACCGAAAATGGCGCGGCCACGTAGTGGCCTTTTGACATCATGGTCTTGTTGATCTGCGCCGGAAGTTGGGCTTTCCAGTCGGTGGCGGACTTGTCTATATCGACCAACACGCCTTGGTCAGCCCAGTCCTGTATCAACGGCCCCTTGATCTGCGCAGCCGACGGTGCGTTGCCGGACATGACCTGGGTCTTCAACGCCGTCATGGCAGCCGCACCCGCTCCTCCGGCTACGGCGAAGTCTTTCCACTCGTAACCCTGTTTATTCATGTCGTCCTTAAGCACTCTGATCGCCTTCGATTCACCGCCCGAGGTCCACCAGTGCAATACTGAAAGTGACTCGGCAGCGCTTGCGGCCTGTGCGCCCGTGGCGGCCGCCGCTGCGACAATTGCAGCCGACATGAGTGTTCTTTTCATTGCTGTCTCCGTTAATTTTCTTTATGAATCACCAGGCAGGCGCACGCCACGATGGCGTGCGTTCACGTAGCCTTACAGATCGAAACCGAGCTGGGCTTTACCGAGGGGCGTCAGATCTTCGGCGGTTGCCCGTCCCACGAAGTCGACTTCGAAATGGTCGGCCGGGAAGTCGGGTGGGCTCTTGCCTTCAAGGAAGCTAGGCAACTGGCGCTTGAGGTACTCGTCGTTCTTGGCACACGAGGGCGCCGACGCGATATACATCACGTTGCTGTAGCCGGTACCGCGATGCGCGTCTTCGACCGCGTGGATCACGTCGCTGTGCCAGAACACGGTATCGCCCGCCTGCATGTGGGGAATCGATGAAAGCGCGTCGAAAAGCGGCGCATGATATTCCGGCTTGATGGAGAGCGCGCGGCCTGGCATCGCGCCGCACAGGTCGTCGTCGGCGACGTCGTCCTGAAGGGCGCGCAACAGGATATAAGCCATCGAATTCGCAATGGGCACGAGTTGCAACGTGCCGTCGCCGGGACCTTGCGGCGTCAGTGCGGTCCAGCCCTGAAACGTGCGGAACATCGAACATACGGCGGGCGACGCAATCTCCTCTACGTCGGGCCGGAACGCGGCATCGAACGGATCATATCGACGCCAGTTGCCGTCGAACACATGCCGGTAAACCTTGCGGAAATTCGCCTCGATCCACCGCTCGACCGAGCCGCCGTCGCAATGCGCGGACAAGCCCAATGACTCGGAACCAGGCGGCCGCCGACGCATCCGGTCGGCGTAAACCGGCACTCGCTCTGGATCGAAATGGACCCGGCCTTCGCTCTCATTGCGCCACAGCCGGTTCAGGAAGACACGGGCCGCAGTCAGCGACGGCGCCTGGCGCGCGAGGACCTGCGGCTTTGACCAGTACACGCCGTATATCTGTGGCTTGCTCGACGCGAGCTGGCCGAAGTATTTGTCCTCGGCGCGGTTCTGCAGACGCGTATCCAGGTCGTTGCGTTCGACGTAGTCCGCGATGTTGCGGTCCCACCCTTCCACCAGCGCGCGGTCGAACACATTGCGGATCACACACGCACCACGCGTTTTGACGAGTTCGATCTGCTCGTCGCTCACGCGCTGCTCCGCGATGTCGGAGAACCGGATTTCCGGGATCACGTTTTCGCCGCGATTGCGTTGCGCGGCGATTCTGCTGGCTTCGGCGCGAATCGCCTCATCCACCTCGGCGAAAACATCACGATAGTTCGGAAGTCGTGCGCGAAGCTCCTGCTTGGCCTGCCGGATCGCTGCCGGCAAATCGTCGATGATGAGTGCCATGGTCGTCTCCTTGTGGGTTCTGGTGTATCCGCAGGATAGGCTGACCACACTCGTAAAAGTGATACCATCCAGACAATTTCTTTGCGCGTTCTGCCATGAAACCAGCATACGAACATGTCGAATTTGGCGACGACTGCTCGGTCCGGGTTTACCATCGGCGCCTGCCGCGCATTCCATTTGAATGGCACCATCATCCCGAGTACGAGCTGACCCTGACGCTGAACAGTCAAGGCAAGCGTTACATCGGAGATTCGATCGCGGACTATGTAGAGGAAGATCTGGTTCTCGTGCCGCCGAATCTTCCTCACACGTGGGCGTCGAACCGCTCGATCGATGTGGCGTCCCCTCAGGTTGCCATCGTGATCTGGTTCGGCGGCGACTGGGCGCGGCGACTGGCGGATGTCTGCCCGGAATATGCGCCGTTGCGTAACCTGCTACGGCGGGCGGCGTGCGGGCTGGCATTTAGTCCGGAGGTCGCCGCCGCGATGCACGGCCAGCTCGACACTCTGCTGTCCAACGCGCCGCGAGAACGCCTTGCGGTCGTGCTAAATGTTTTGTGCGCGCTAGCGGAAGCACCCGGTGAGCCGCTCGCTTCGCCCGCGGCGTTTAGCGACCGGACAGAGGGTCCTTCAGGCCACGAACCGGAGCGTATCAACCGCGTGCTTTCGATGATCGATTTGCGCTTCGCTGAGCCGCTGCGTTTATCCGAACTTTGCGAGGCAGCGAACGTATCGGAGCGTTCTCTGGCGCGCTACTTCGAGCAGCATATTGGAGAGAGCGTCGGGCGATATATCGCGCGGGTCAGGATTGGACATGCCTGCCGGATGCTCGCGCACACCTCCACGCCTGTTTCCGTGGTTGCAGCCCGGTCTGGATTTCCGAACGTCGCCAACTTCAACCGACAGTTCAAGGCGTTGAAAGAACTCACGCCTGCCGCTTATCGTAAACAGTTCGCGGCCGGCGATATTGCCGAGACTGACGCCGGCCCGCGGATCAACGAACGCTCGTTTTCGTTGCAACGGAACCCGCGACTACCGAAATCGATTGCGTAACGCAGGCGGGCGGCCGGGCGCCGAAATATTCGCCAGAGAATTGCGCTACGGGATTCCCCTGGGTCGCGGCGGTAGGCTCTCACGCAACGCTGAGGAGCCATGAGCCCGCGATGTGCCTGCTACGGGCGGAAGATCAGCCTGCGGCGGAAACTCACTCTAACCTATTGTTTTTTTATAACAATCGGCTGAGGTCCAGCGATTCCCGGCGACGTAGAGAGTGCGAGCTGCAGCGACCAAAGTTCAAAGCTAAGCGAATCTCGACAATTCTCTACAACAGCAGCATCCCTTCTTGAATTTGTCACCACCCGTCCATATAATTAGCACTCGCTGCACGAGAGTGCTAACAACATCGCCGGTTGGCTTAGCCAGCCGGGTTTTCTCAGCGTTCTTCAGTCTCAATCAAGAGAGGAGTATGTATGAACCTTCGTCCTTTGCATGATCGCGTGATCGTCAAACGTCTGGATCAAGAAACCAAGACCGCGTCGGGCATCGTGATCCCCGAAGCCGCAGCAGAAAAGCCGGATCAAGGCGAAATTCTGGCAGTCGGCCCGGGCAAGCGCGACGACAAGGGCGCTCAAATCGCGCTCGACGTGAAGGTTGGTGACCGCGTCCTGTTCGGCAAGTACGCAGGCCAGACCGTTAAGGTCGACGGCAACGAACTGCTCGTGATGCGCGAAGAAGACATCATGGCCGTGGTGCAGAAGTAAGCGGCAAGCCGCTACTTTTCCCGGTCATATCTTAAAGAATTCAAGGAGTTAGAAGATGGCAGCTAAAGACGTCGTATTCGGTGATTCCGCCCGTGCCAAGATGGTTGAAGGCGTGAACATCCTCGCGAACGCTGTGAAGGTCACGCTGGGCCCGAAGGGTCGCAACGTTGTCCTGGAACGCAGCTTCGGCGGCCCGACGGTCACGAAAGATGGTGTCTCGGTCGCGAAAGAGATCGAACTGAAAGACAAGCTCCAGAACATGGGCGCGCAAATGGTCAAGGAAGTGGCTTCCAAGACCAGCGACAACGCAGGTGACGGCACCACGACCGCAACGGTCCTGGCTCAGTCGATCGTCCGCGAAGGTATGAAGTACGTTGCATCGGGCATGAACCCGATGGACCTGAAGCGCGGTATCGACAAGGCTGTGACGGCCGCAATCGAAGAACTGCGCAAGATCAGCAAGCCGTGCACGACCAACAAGGAAATCGCTCAAGTCGGCGCGATTTCGGCGAACAGCGATTCGTCGATCGGCGACCGTATCGCTGAAGCGATGGACAAGGTCGGCAAGGAAGGCGTCATCACGGTTGAAGACGGCAAGTCGCTGCAAGACGAGCTGGACGTGGTCGAAGGTATGCAATTCGATCGCGGCTACCTGTCGCCGTACTTCATCAACAACCCGGACAAGCAAGTTGCCGTGTTGGACAACCCGTTCGTGCTGCTGCACGACAAGAAGGTGTCGAACATCCGCGATCTGCTGCCGGTACTGGAGCAAGTCGCCAAGGCTGGCCGTCCGCTGCTGATCATCGCAGAAGACGTCGAAGGCGAAGCGCTGGCTACGCTGGTTGTGAACAACATCCGCGGCATTCTGAAGACGGTTGCTGTCAAGGCTCCGGGCTTCGGCGATCGTCGTAAGGCCATGCTGGAAGACATCGCGATCCTGACCGGCGGTCAAGTCATCGCTGAAGAAACCGGCCTGACGCTCGAAAAGGCAACGCTGGCTGAACTGGGTCAAGCGAAGCGCATCGAAGTGGGCAAGGAAAACACGACGATCATCGACGGCGCTGGCGAAGCTGCCAACATCGAAGCACGTGTGAAGCAGGTTCGCACGCAAATCGAAGAAGCTACGTCGGACTACGACCGTGAAAAGCTGCAAGAACGCGTTGCCAAGCTGGCAGGCGGCGTTGCAGTGATCAAGGTCGGCGCTGCGACCGAAGTCGAAATGAAGGAAAAGAAGGCACGTGTCGAAGACGCACTGCACGCAACGCGCGCAGCTGTGGAAGAAGGCATCGTGGCAGGCGGCGGCGTCGCGCTGATCCGCGCACGTACGGCAATCGCCGGCCTGAAGGGCGCTAACGCCGATCAGGACGCAGGTATCAAGATCGTGCTGCGCGCGATGGAAGAGCCGCTGCGCCAGATCGTCACGAACGGTGGCGAAGAAGCCAGCGTCGTGGTGGCGGCTGTTGCTGCTGGTCAAGGCAACTACGGCTACAACGCAGCAACCGGCGAGTACGTCGACCTGGTCGACGCCGGTGTTGTCGACCCGACGAAGGTGACGCGCACGGCGCTGCAAAACGCAGCTTCGGTCGCAGGTCTCCTGCTGACGACCGACGCAGCTGTTTGCGAACTGCCGAAGGAAGATGCACCGATGCCTGGCGGTATGCCCGGCGGCATGGGCGGCATGGGCATGGACATGTAATTTCGGTTGGGCCTCGTCTGGAGGCTCAGTTGGAAGCACATGGGGAAGCGCGCCGCGAGGCGTGCTTCCCAAACGAAAAAACCCGCAGAAATGCGGGTTTTTTTATGGGCGCTCGCCGCAGGCAGAAGCGCCCGGATCAGAGGGCAGGCGGCGCTCCGCGCCGTCTTTCAGTGCCGCGCTTCGCCCGGCGCCGCGTCCTTGCCGGCTGCCGGCGGCGTTTCGTCGTCGGCGCTGCGCGCCCAGAAGAACCGATCCGGCATATACGCACCCATGCCCGGCCGGAACGCATTGCGCACGGCCTGGTACAAATACTCCTGCGCCTCGCGCACCGCTTCGGCGGGATCCTGGCCGTTGGCGAGCAAAGCGGCTATCGCCGCGCCCAGCGTATCCGTCAAGCCCATGATGCGATGGTTGCCACGGTCCCACATGTCCTGACGCAACTGGCCGTCTTCGCTGAACAGCGTATTGACGTGCCGGTGCGTGCCGGTTTCCGTCGACAGAATGTATTCGCAGCCTTGCGATAGCAGATGCGAGATGGCGGCGTCGAGGCTGGGCGCTTCGGCGTCGCCGTCCGGTTGGGCGAGCGCGAGCAGCGTGGCTGAATCGGCAACCAGCAACGTGGTTTGCGGCGCGAGCAGGTCGGCGATCGCTTCGCGCAGTTCGTCGGCGGACAGCACGTGCTCGTCGTCGAGCGTGAAGTCGGGGGCGAGAATCAATGGAATGTCGTCGTAATCGGCGACGACTTCGGCAATCGCGCTCACCACTTCCGCGCGGGTGCAGGCGCCGACCTTGAACGCGGAGATCGGCATGTCTTCGAGCAGCATCCGCGCCTGGGTCGCGACCACTTCAGGGTCGAGCCCGTTGACTTCGTCACAGCTCGCCGAGTCGCGCACGGTGTAGCCCGTGAGCACGGAGACGCCATGGCAGCCCATGCTGGCAAGGGTCATGAGGTCGGCTTGCAGGCCGGACCCGCCGGTGGGATCGGAAAGGCCGAAGGTGAGGACGATCGGAGGCGTGTCGCTGGGCATGAAGATTTGCGGAAAGGAGCTGAATTTAGGCGCAGAGAGTGCGCAATCGACTCAATTATGCGGCCTAAACCGTCCCGAGGGCGTTTTTTCGCATCTCGCGATGTGTCGCAGCAAGCAAGCGCGGGCCGGCGCGCGGCACGACGCCGCGATCACTGTGCCGGCCGACGCGAACTGCATAGCCAAAGGCCGTCGCACACTACGATTGCGCGTTTCGATTGCTAGGCATTGGGGCGGCAACACGGTACCATCATGGCTCCCGTTTCCACGGACTCTACGACGCGACACAAGAATGGAATATCAAAGCTGGATGTGCCTGATTTGCGGCTGGATTTACGACGAAGAAGCCGGTTTGCCGGACGAAGGCATTGCGCCGGGCACTCGCTGGGAAGACGTCCCGATTAACTGGACCTGCCCGGAGTGCGGCGCGCGTAAGGAAGACTTCGAGATGGTCCAGATCTGAAGTCGGGAGCAGCCGGCGGGCCGGCTGCGGGCCGTGGCGCAAGCGCCGCGGCGCTGCATTGGCAAGGTGTTTCGCAGCCGCCGGCGTGACGCGCCGGATCGAACGCACCGGTGCGCTCTGAAGTTTGCCCCAACGCGTCGACGTGGAACGTCTTCGGTCGCGCCATGTCGCAACGTTAGTCTGTCATTGTCCTGTCGCCGGTTCGCGCGTTAGCCGATCAGTCTGCGTGCGGTGCGAAGCGACGGCCCGTCAGCTTCGTGTCGCCTGCCCATGACTCCTCAATCCGCTGCACCCGTTTCCTTCGATGCCTTGCCGAATCCGCGCGGCGGCGCTGTGCGTCCCGCCGAACTCGCCTTGGCTGAGGCGCTGCTGGCATTCGAACAGCACAGCGAGAGCACGTCGGCGTTGCTGCGGGCGTCACACGCATTGCGCGGAGCCGGCTGGCTGAGCGCACAGCGCTTCGCCGACGCGCTGGTGCGGCTGTCGCCGCTCGCGGAGGGCGACCCGGCCGACGCGGTCAACGCCCGGCCCGTGTTCGGCGCGGCCTTGCGCGATTTCCGCGCCGCGCTCGAGCGTCACAATCTGCGCGAACTGTCCTGTTCGCCCGTGCTGTTCAATCATTACCGGGCGCTTTGCGCGCATCTGTCGGAGCACACGCCCGGTTCCACCGTTGCCTTCGAAGATCTCGCGCTGACCGCGCGGCCGGTGCCGCCGGTCTCGCTGCACGCGCAGTCCGCCGATCAGCTGGCGCATCTGCGGGCGCGCTATGAGCGCGCGCTGCTGCCGGTGCTGCGCTCGCAGGCCGATACCGGCAGTGCGGCGGCGCTGGCCGTTACCAACGCGGCCCTCGACGAACTGGACGCCGTGTTCGGCGAACTCGCCGGCCCGGACCCCTATGATTTCTGGCGACTCGCCAAAGCTTGCGCCAAGGCGTTGCGGGTCAGTGGCCGCGCTGCGGGGGAAACCGACGCGCGGCGTTTTTACGCCCGTTGCAACCTTGCGCTCGCCGACCACGCGCGCGGCATCGAGCTTGCGCCGCGCTCGCTCGTGCGCGCAACGCTTGCGCTACTGTGGCGCGATTACGCGTTGTTCGGCGCCGCCGCCGAAGACGCCGATCAGGTGGAAGTCCTGCACGACTACGGCTTGACCGTCGACTGGCACGTCGCGGGCACCCAGGCGTCCGAAATGCTTTGGGAAGCGGGCGCCGTGCAGGCCCAGGCGATCAGCGCCACGCGTAGCGCGTTGACGCGCGAGCTGGGGGTGCTGGCCGTCAATGTGAACGCGTACGAAGATTTTCTGCAAACGGCGGATGCATCGATCTCCGCGTTGACCGAGCATGCCCGTGCAGCCGAGCAGCCGGAGAAAGCCGATCCGAGCGAAGCGCTGCAAGCGGGCGATGCCGCTTATCGGCTCGGCTCCGCCGCATGCGCGCTGGGCCTCGGCCACGTGGCGCTGCTGGCCGACGCGCTGGGGCTCGCGTGGCGCCGTCGCGCGCATGCCGGCGTATCGACGCCTGCGGTGCGTGCGCACGTGATCGTCGGCGCCCCAGCGGCGAGCACGCTCGAGCAGGCCGCCGAAGCCTTGCGCGCCACGCTGCACAAAGTCGCCGCGGGCGTTGCGCCTCCCGGCGGCAACACCGCGCTGGCTGCCCTGACGCGCTCGATCGAGCAGGGCGGCGCGTGAGCGAGATGCGTGACAGAGCCGGTAAGCGTTACCCTGCGCCGGCCGGCAGCAGGCCGCAATGAGACAACCCGGCGGCACGCAACACGCGTGCCGCGAAGCCTCGCGAACCTGCACCGTGGCGAGCGCCCGCGTGCGTGATAGAGTGCAACTTGATTCGCCGTCGATGGCTCGCGGCACGCTTCATGGCACACATCGCGGTTCCACGCTCAAAGCCCCGCCATCCTGCATCGTCTTTGCTAAAATCCGAACTATGTCCAAGAGTACCGATCGCATCAATCTGACCAACCAGTTCCTGATCGCCATGCCGAACATGGCGGATCCGACGTTTTCAGGAACGGTGGTCTACCTTTGCGATCACAGCGAGCGCGGTGCGCTCGGCCTCGTGATCAACCGGCCGACCGATATCGACCTGCAAGCGCTCTTCAGTCGCATCGATCTCAAGCTCGAGATCGAACCCCTTCTCCATGTGCCCGTCTATTTCGGCGGCCCGGTGCAAACCGAGCGCGGCTTCGTGCTGCACGATCCGAAAGACGGCAACGCGTACACGTCGTCCATGTCGGTGCCCGGCGGTCTCGAGATGACCACGTCGAAAGACGTGCTCGAAGCCGTGGCGAGCGGCACGGGCCCCGAGCGTTTTCTCCTCACGCTCGGCCATGCCGGCTGGGGCGCGGGCCAGCTGGAAGAAGAGATTTCGAAGAACGGTTGGCTGACGGTCGAAGCCGACCCGAAAATCGTCTTCGACGTGCCTGCCGAAGAACGTCTCGAAGCCGCGCTGGCCTTGCTCGGCATCAACCTGTCCATGCTGTCGGGTGAGGCGGGCCACGCATGAGTCTGCCGGCCGGACGTGAGGCGACGCTGCTTGCGTTCGACTACGGTGAAAAGCGCATCGGCGTGGCGGTCGGCAATTCGCTGACACGTCGCGCGCGGCCGCTCGTGATCGTGCAGAACCGCAGCCGCGAATATCGCTTCGAGGCAGTCGGCAAACTGATTGCCGAGTGGAAGCCGAACGCGCTCGTGGTCGGTCTGCCATTGCATCCGGACGGCACGCCGCATGAAATGACCCAGCTTGCGAAGCGCTTCGGCAACCAGCTGAATGGCCGCTTCAATCTGCCGGTCACGTGGGTCGACGAACGCTATTCGTCGGTCGAGGCGAAGGCGGAAATCCGCGCCGGCAACGGCCGCGCCGACATGCTCGACGCCGAAGCCGCCAGCATCATCCTCCAGCAATATCTAGACGGACTATCCGACGATCATGAGTTCCATTGACGCCGAAGCGCTTTATCGCGCGTTGCTCGACCAGATTCGCGCGGTGTATGGCGACCAGCTCGGCGCCGGGCAAGACGGCGCCGAGGGCGCGGTGCTGGCCGGCATATACAGCGGCGGCGCGTGGCTCGCCGAACGGCTGGCGCGCGACCTGAACCTGCCGAGCTTCGGTGTGGTGAACGTCGCGCTGCATCGCGACGATTACGCGAAAAAAGGCCTGCACTCACAGGCGAGCCCGACCTCGCTGCCGTTTTCGGTCGACGGCCGCCGTATCGTGCTGGTCGACGACGTTCTCTACACCGGCCGCACGATCCGCGCGGCGCTCAACGAGCTGTACGACTACGGCCGCCCTGCATCGGTCGAACTTGCGGTTCTCGCCGATCGCGGTGGACGCGAATTGCCGGTGGCGGCGCGCTTTATCGGCGGTGTGGTGAACATTCCCGCCGACGCCACGCTCGTCCTGGCCCGTTCGGACGGCGCGCAGGACCAGCCGCGTTTCACTTTTCACACTGAAGCACGCGTCGATTGAAGACGGCGCGAAACTGCGCGAGTGTGCATCGAACCCGTCGCATTCCGCGCTTCGCTTTGAACCATCACGCGCCACGCAAAAGAGAATTTTCGAGCCTTTCGTTGCAGCTCAACGCGCGAAGCACAGCTTGGCATCGTCACACGCAGTCCGCATCGACACCGATCACGTTGAAGCCCGTATTTGAAGCAGGTACACCATGAACACCGCCAGCCAGGCTCCCAAGGATTCCGCCGATAGCGCCACCGAGCGCTTCCGTTACGGCTTCCTCAAGGGCAACCCACAGCTCACGAAAAACGGCGAGCTCAAACATCTGTTGTCGATCGAGGGCTTGCCGAAGGCGATCGTCAATCACATTCTCGACACCGCCGACCAGTTCGTCAGCGTGACCGATCGCGAAGTGAAGAAGGTGCCGCTGTTGCGCGGCAAGTCGGTGTTCAACCTGTTCTTCGAGAACTCGACGCGCACCCGCACCACCTTCGAGATCGCCGCGACGCGTCTGTCGGCGGACGTGCTGAATCTGAACATCAACGCGTCGTCGACCAGCAAGGGCGAGTCGCTGCTCGACACGATCAACAACCTCTCGGCGATGCATGCCGATATGTTCGTCGTGCGCCATGCATCGAGCGGCGCGCCGTATCTGATCGCCCAGCATTGCGCGCCGCACGTGCACGTGATCAATGCCGGCGACGGCCGTCATGCGCACCCCACGCAGGGGCTGCTCGACATGTACACGATCCGTCACTACAAGAAGGACTTCACGAAGCTGCGCGTGGCGATCGTCGGCGACATTCTGCACTCGCGGGTCGCGCGCTCGGACATTCATGCGCTGACCACGCTCGGCGTGCCGGAAGTGCGCGCAATCGGTCCGCGCACGTTGCTGCCGGGCGGCCTGGAGCAGATGGGCGTTCGCGTGTTTCACAACCTCGACGAAGGCCTGAAGGACGTCGACGTGATCATCATGCTGCGTCTGCAGAACGAACGGATGAGCGGCGCGTTGTTGCCCTCGGCGCAGGAGTATTTCAAGAGTTGGGGTTTGACGCCGGAGCGTCTCGCGCTCGCCGCGCCCGACGCGATCGTGATGCACCCCGGCCCGATGAATCGCGGCGTCGAAATCGATTCGCAAGTGGCCGACGGTCCGCAATCGGTGATTCTGAATCAGGTGACTTTTGGTATCGCGGTGCGCATGGCGGTGATGGGGATCGTCGCGGGCAATCACGATTGATCTTGCAGATGCAGATGCATGCAGAGCGCCGCGTCACTCACGCACAGTACGAACCCGCGACACGTAACGCGGAACTAGCTGAACTCAGCTGAACATAAGGCAGCGCATGAAGATTCATATTCAAGGCGGCACGCTGATCGATCCGGCAGCGGGCACCGAACAGCAGCAGGACATTTTTATCGAAGCGGGCAAGATCGCCGCGATCGGAAACGCGCCTGCGGATTTCCACCCGGAGAAGACAATCGACGCCCAAGGCCTCTGTGTCATGCCGGGTCTGGTCGATTTGTCCGCGCGTCTGCGCGAACCGGGCTACGAACACAAGGCGACGCTCGAATCCGAAATGGCCGCCGCGCTCGCGGGCGGCGTGACGAGCCTCGTCTGCCCGCCGGACACCGATCCGACGCTCGACGAACCGGGCCTCGTCGAGATGCTCAAATTCCGCGCGCGCAATCTGGATCAGGCGCATGTTTATCCGCTCGGCGCGCTGACGGTCGGACTCAAGGGGCAGGTCATCACCGAGATGGTCGAGTTGACCGAAGCGGGCTGCATCGGTTTTTCGCAGGCCGACGTGCCGGTGGTGGATACCCAGGTGCTGATGCGCGCGCTGCAATACGCGAACACCTACGGCTATACCGTGTGGCTGCGTCCCGTGGACGCCTATCTCGGCAAGGGCGGCGTGGCCGCGAGCGGCGCGCTGGCGTCGCGGCTGGGGCTCTCGGGCGTGCCGGTGTCGGCGGAAACCATCGCGCTGCACACCATCTTCGAACTGGTGCGCGTGACGGGAGCGCGGGTGCATTTGTCGCACGTGTCGTCGGCGGCGGGCATTGCGTTAATGCGCGCGGCGAAGGCTGAGGGCTTGCCGGTGTCGTGCGACGTCACCGTGAATCATGTGCATCTGATCGACCTCGACATCGGCTATTTCGACGCGCAGTTCCGGCTCGATCCGCCGCTGCGTCAGCAGCGCGATCGCGAAGCGATCCGCGCGGGTCTGGTCGACGGCACGATCGACGCGATCTGTTCCGACCACACGCCGGTCGACGACGACGAAAAGCTCCTGCCGTTCGCCGAGGCTACACCGGGCGCGACCGGGCTGGAGCTGTTCCTGTCGCTGACGGTGAAGTGGGCCGATGAGGCACGCGTGCCGCTCGCGAAGGCGCTGAACCGCGTCACCACGGCGCCGGCCGATGTGCTCAAACTGGAAGCGGCAGGCCGTATCGCCGTGGGCGGCGTGGCCGATCTTTGCGTGTTCGACCGCAATGCGCATTGGCGCGTCGAGCCGCGCGCGCTGAAAAGCCAAGGGCATAACACGCCGTTCCTCGGCTACGAACTGCCGGCGCGCGTGCGGGCGACCATCGTGTCCGGGCACGTCGCATTCGAACAGCGCTGATCGCCGCGGTGTTGCTACGCTCATTGTCCCGCTTATAGGCCAGCTCACTGGCCCAATTCAGGAACGCTCCGACCATGAAGCTCGCGTTACGCAAGGCCCGTCTCGTCGTTCATCTGCTGCACGGCATGTGGATCGTGGCGACGCGCTTTCCCAAAGCCAGCGCCGAGGTGCGTCACACGCTCAATCGGGAATGGTCGCTGAAGATGTTGCGCCTATGCGGCATGCGGCTCGTCGTGCATAACGACAGCGCGCGGCTCGATCGCGGCGCGCTGGTGGTTGCCAACCACATTTCGTGGATCGACATCTATGTGATCAACGCATGGCGGCCCACGCCGTTTGTCTCGAAGGCCGAGATCCGGCAATGGCCGGTGGTCGGCTGGCTCGCGCAGCAACTGGACACGGTGTTCATTCAGCGCGAAAAGCGCAGCGACGCGAAGCGAATCATGCACGAACTGTCGGACCGCCTGGGCGCGGGCGAGTTGATGTGCGTGTTTCCCGAAGGCACCACGTCCAATGGACTCGCGGTGCTGCCGTTTCACGCGAATATGTTTCAGGCGGCCGTGTCGGCCTCCGTGCCGGTGCAGCCGCTGTGCATGATGTATGAGGACGCGCAGGGCCGGCAATCCACCGCGCCTGCCTATATCGACGATCTGTCGCTCGCCGATTCGCTGAATCTGCTGCTGCGAGGTGGACCGCTGACCGCGCATATCTATGTCTGCGCACCGCTCGCGTCAGGCGCGGACCGGCGCACATTGGCGGCGGAAGCGGAAGGCGTGATCGCGGCCGCATTGCGGCAGATGCAGAGCGGCGCCGCGATGACTGGCGCGGTGAAGGCGGAGCGGGCCGCTACATCCGCCGTCGTGGCAACGCTGATCGAAGAACCGGTCGATCAGGTCGATCGGTCAGGGCATTCGGCCTGAAATTCGTCCTACGGTCGATCCCAACGTGTGACTGGGCCGACGCAACTGCTTAGTTGCCACCGGCCGCCGCGCGGCAGTTCTCGCACTCTACCTGCGTCAGCGTGCGCTCCGCAGGTTTTTGCGCAAGACGCACGGCGGACAGTTGTTCGCCCCACACGCAGCCTGAGTCGAGACCGATCAGGTTGTCACGCAGAATCAGGCCCAGCGCAGCCCAATGACCGAACACCACAGTCACATCGGCGGTCTTGCGCGATGGGACATCGAACCACGGCATGCAACCCGGCGGCGCCGCATTCAGGCCGCCGCTGCTGCTGAAATCCATGGTGCCTTCGGCGTTGCAGAAGCGGATGCGTGTCAACGCGCTGCACGTCAAACGCAGCCGCTCGATGCCTTTGAGTCCCGGTTTCCAGCGGTTCGGCTCGTTGCCGTACAAACCGGCGAGCGTCTCCTTCCAGTTCGGCGCGCGCAGGGCGCGCTGCAATTCGTCGGCGAGTTCGAGCGTCAGATCCACGTCCCACTGCGGCAGCACGCCCGCATGAACCATCAACATGCCATTGTCGAAGTACGCGATCGGACGGTGGCGGATCCATTCGAGCAGGTCGGCGGCATCCGGCGCGGCAAGAATCTCGTCGATCGTGTCGCCTTTCTTCGACTTGCGAATCCCCGCCGACACCGACAGCAGATGCAGATCGTGATTGCCCAGCACCGGCACCGCCTGCTCGCCGAGCGCGATGATGTCGCGCAACGTAGCCAGCGACTCCGTGCCGCGGTTGATCAGGTCGCCCGCGAACCACAGCGGCGTGCCGGCCGGCGGCGCGGCCTTGGCCAGCAGTCGCTGGAACGGCGTGCGGCAGCCTTGCAGATCGCCGAAGGCGAGCGGGTGTAGGGACGGATCGGAACGAGCGGAAGACGTAGTGGCGGGTGTCATCAAGGAAGTGGGTGCGGTTTGATACACGCTGTTACGCACGAGGCGTGCCGCGTTGGGCAATGCAACATATTAGCGTGACATAATAGCCCGTTTGAAGGCTCGATATCGGGTGAGGCGCCGCTGGCAAGCGGCTCGGCGCAGGGCGCTCACGATATTGCGACACAACAGGATGACTTTCATGAACGGAGAAAGCATGTCGTCTTTTCATGCAGAGCAACCTATTCGTACGCTCGTCACCGGGGCGAGCGGCTTCACGGGCCGCTATCTGGTCGACAACCTGCTCGGCCGCGGTCACACGGTGATCGAAACGGTCGCCGGGCGTGACGAGCCGGAAACGCCGACGCGCCTGCGGCTCGACATCACGTCGCCGGATGCCTGCCGGCGCGTGATCGAGATCGCGCGGCCCGACTACATTGTCCACCTCGCTGCGATCAGCTTCGTAGGCCATAACGATCCGCTCGACTTTTACCGCGTCAACGTGATCGGCACGCTGAATCTGCTGGAGGCGTGCGCCGCCGCCGGTCATACGCCGCGCAAGCTGCTGATCGCGAGCAGCGCGAACGTTTACGGCAACGTGACGAGCGCCGCGATCGACGAGAGCTTCCCGGTCACGCCGGTCAATCACTACGCGGCCAGCAAGGCGGCGATGGAAACGATGGTGCGGACCTGGTTCGACCGCCTGCCGATTCTGATCGTGCGGCCGTTCAACTATACCGGCCGAGGCCAGGCGTCTAACTTCCTCGTGCCGAAGATCGTCGAGCACTTCGCGCGCCGCGAACCGTCGATCGAACTCGGCAATATCGACGTCGCGCGCGATTTCTCCGACGTGCGCTACGTGGCGAGCGCTTATGAAGCGTTGCTCGACTCCGAGGCCGCCTCGGAAACCGTCAATGTCTGCACGGGCACGCCCTTCACATTGCGCGAAATCCTCTCGGCGGCGAGTGATCTGACGGGGCATGAACTCGAGATTCAGATCAATCCCGCCTTCGTGCGGCAAACCGATGTGAAGATGCTAGCCGGCTCGCCCGCCAAGCTGCGCACGCTCGTGCCGAAAGTCGAGGCCATTCCGTTCATGGATACTCTGCGCTGGATGCTGGCGGCATAATCAGCCGCATGTGCGCGGCGATCCGCCATCTTTTTGGGTCGTGGTGACGCGCGGCTTTCAGTCGCGTATAACAATCGTAAGGTGCCGCGTTGCAGGCTGATTTGATCAGACGTGTGCGGCGTTTGCTCCCGTTTTTCCCAATGCATTACGCTGAATCAGACCGCTAGCCGCTCCATCGGCGCGGTGCTCCATCACGCTTTCGGCCGTTCACAGCGGCATGCGTCATGAAAGTGACGGCCGAATTAGCTGATGGAAACCAAACTTGTCAAGCTGTTTCAAGTTGTTAGGGTTCTAGTTTTTGCCTTTGGCGGCTTTATAATCGGGGCTTCATAAGATTGGCGTTTGAGCGCCCGCCCGCAGTGCCCCAGGGCGGCGGCGGGCGTCCACAAGATTCCGACACCACAACGCGTGGTTGCAGGTCAGTCAAACCATTTCGATCTGCCACCAACATCTAGAAGGGAATTTCATGATTCTGGTAACGGGCGGCGCCGGTTTTATCGGCGCCAATTTCGTGCTCGACTGGCTCAATGCGTCGGACGAAGCGGTACTGAACGTGGACAAGCTGACGTACGCCGGCAATCTGGGTACGCTCAAGTCGCAACAAAACAATCCGAAGCACATCTTCGTGCGCGCGGATATCTGCGATCGCGCCGCGCTCGACGCGCTCTTTGCCGAGCACAAGCCGCGTGCCGTGCTGCATTTCGCCGCCGAGAGCCATGTGGATCGTTCGATCCATGGCCCGGCTGATTTCGTGCAAACGAACGTGGTCGGCACCTTCACGCTGCTCGAGGCGGCCCGTCAGTACTGGACTGCGCTCGGCGAGGCCGACAAGGCCGCGTTCCGTTTCCTGCACGTGTCGACCGACGAAGTGTTCGGCTCGCTCTCCGCTACCGATCCGCAATTCTCCGAGACCACGCCGTACGCGCCGAACAGTCCTTACTCGGCCACCAAGGCGGGTTCCGACCATCTGGTGCGCGCCTACCATCATACGTACGGCCTGCCGGTGCTCACCACGAACTGCTCGAACAACTACGGTCCGTACCAGTTCCCCGAGAAACTGATTCCGCTGATGATCGCCAACGCGCTCGGCGGCAAGGCTCTGCCGGTATATGGCGATGGTCAGAACGTGCGCGACTGGCTATACGTCGGCGACCACTGCAGCGCGATCCGCGAAGTGCTCGCGCGCGGCACGCCGGGCGAGACGTACAACATCGGCGGCTGGAACGAGAAGAAGAA